>VBML01000133.1 GCA_005878915.1 Methanobacteriota archaeon
AGGGGATTCATAAACGATAGGTCGTCCGACGAGAATCACGAGCAAATCAAGATACGGGAGGAGATTCGATGGGTTCCGTGGAATGCCGACCGTCCAGAGGATGAAGGCGAAGATCGTCCTCATCGGCGAGAGTTCCGTCGGCAAGACGTCGCTGATCCGGCGGTTCGTGCTCGACGAGTACGACGACAGCTACCTCCACACCGTCGGCACGAAGGTGACGAAGCTCGAACTCACGGTCCCCCATGGGCCCGACACGGAGGTCCAGGTCGACTTGGGGATCTTCGATGTCATGGGCCAGGCGGGCTTCATGGACATGATCAAGGAGACGTTCTTCTTCGGAGCACAGGCCCTCGTCGCGGTGTGCGACGTCACCCGCGCGAACACGCTCGCGGCGATCCACCATTGGATGTCGACGGCGAGGACCGTCGCGGGCGACGTCCCGGGGATCCTCATGGTGAACAAGATGGACCTCGCGGAGAAGCAGCGGGCGTTCTCGGACTCCGACGTGGAGAAGGTCGCGACGGTTTGGGAAATGCCGATCGGGTACACATCAGCGAAGACAGGGGTAGGCGTCGTCGACGCGTTCAACACGCTTGCCATCGCCCTCGTCGAGGCGGCGTTCCGGGAAAGTGAGTCGCGAGCGCGCGAGGAGAATCTCCGATTGAAGGTCCTCGACCTCATCGCGCGTCGGCGTGCGATGGGCATATCCAAGAAGGAGCTCTTCGAGGCCTTCCCGGGGGTCTCCTACAGCGACCTCGAGCGGGAGCTCACGAAGCTCGAACGAGAAGCGATGGTCCAGCTGAACTGGATCGGGCCCGCGGATTTCTCCGTCCTCATCACGCCCGTCGGGGAGCGTGAGGTCCAGGGGGCCTCGGCCTCACACGAGGTGTAGGGCGAACTGGACGAGGCCCGTGGCGGCGCCCGCCAGGATGAACGAGATCACGGAAGCCTTCAGCACGCTCGCGAGATTCATCTTCCGCACGAACGATTGCTGAGCGGGGTCTATCTCGTCTACGTTTTTGTTCGGCCACCGCCGAACCACGATGCCGCCGCTCCGGTCGCGCGCCAGCGACCGTAACCTCTATGGCCGCCGTCCCCATCGACACGACGTGAAGAAGCAGCAGCTGGAGATGCTTCTCCAGAAGGTCCGAGGACACCCGCGTCCGTCGGCGAACCTCGAGCAGTACTCCACCCCCGCCGCAATCGCGGCGGACGTCCTGTGGTTCGCGTACGCCCAGGGGGACATCGCCGGAAAGAAGGTCGTGGACCTGGGTTGCGGGACGGGGATCCTGGGGATCGGGGCGAAGCTCCTCGGAGCCGACGAGGTGATCTCGCTGGACGTCGACGAGACCGCCCTCGGAGTCGCGATGAAGAACGCGCAGGACCTCGGGGTCGACCTGTCCCTCCTCACGGTGGACGTCACGGACTTCCCGGAGCCCGCGGACACGGTCCTGATGAACCCGCCGTTCGGCGCGCAGAACCCCCATGCGGACGTGCCCTTTCTCGAGCGGGCCCTCGCCACCGCCCCCGTGACGTACACGTTCCACAACGCAGAGACGGAGCCGTTCGTACGGAAGAAGGTCGGGGAGCTCGGGGGCACGGCGACCCACCGCAAGTCCTACGCGTTCCCCCTCCCGCACTCGATGCCCTTTCACACGGACGAGGTGCGGGACGTGCCCGTCGTCATGCTCCGAATCGAACGGGGCGCGCCCGCGGGATCGGATGCGGTGGTCGGGGGGACGTGAGTGCCCCCCGCGCGGGGACCCCAATGGGTCCGTGCGGTCCGGTACCTCTTCGCCAGCGCGCTCACGGTTACGGCGGGGACGTTCGCGCTCCTCGGACTCGTGCTCGCATTCGCAGGGCCCCTCGCGTCCGCCTCGGCCGCGGGCATCGCCGGAGGCCTCGCCGTTGGCTCCATCGAGGGTCGGATGGAGGGGCGACGGCTTGCCCGGGAGCTCGAGACCCGGGGGCAGGGGGAATCCACGTGGCTGCACCCGCATCCCGCGTTCGGCGCGCTGACCGTGGCTCTGATCGTCGCCGTCGTCATTGCAATCTTGCTGCGGGCGGCGGGTCCCGTCGTCGCCCTGGTCGGATTGCTGGGCGCGCTGGGCGGCACCCGCGCCGGCCTGCTCGCGGTCGGGCTCTATCGATTCGAGATCAGATCCGAACGGACAGTGGCGGTCCAGCCTTGGGGGCCGTGGTGGACGTACCGCGTCGAGTCAACCTCCCCGGAGGGACCGGCAAAGTATAAGTGAGAACACCCCTTCGACCCGGTCCACCGAGTGAGATGGGATGACGGAGAACAAGCTGGTCCTGCCCGGCGATGCGATCGCGGCCTCCGAGGAGTACGAGGCCGGCGAGGGGACGTACGAACGGGACGGCGAGATCTTCGCCGCCACGCCCGGGCTCCTCGACCTCGACTCCCAGAACTTCGTCGCCCGCGTCCGGTCCTTCAACCCGCTCGCCGAGTTGAAGGTCGGGGACATCGTGTACGGGGCGATCACCGACATCCGGTCGTCCATGGCGGAGGCGACCGTCGCCGCGGTCCACGGCAGCAAGCGGGAGATCACCGGGGAGACGGAGGGCGCGATCCACGTCTCGAAGATTTCCAACGAGTACGTGGACGACATCCACAACGCGTTCCACCTGGGGGACATCGTGCGGGCGAAGGTGATCCAGGCGAAGCCGTCCCTGCAGCTCACGACCGCCGAGCCGAACCTCGGGGTCGTGAAGGCGATGTGCTCCCGCTGTCGCGGCCCGCTCGAGATCAAGGGGCGGGACCTGTGGTGCCCGCGGGACGAGCGGCCGGAGCAGCGGAAGATTGCGGCGGACTATGGCGAGCCACGACTCTCCGTGCCCGCGGCGGAGCTCGGGGCGGGCGTCGTCACGGTGGAACCTCCGCGGGACCGGGAGGACAGGGGAGGCGGAGGCCGCGATCGTGGGGGCGGCGGATTCCGTCGGGGCGGGGGCCGAGGCGGTGGCAGGGAGCGCGGCGGCGGTGGTCGAGGTGGCGGGCGGGGCCGCGGCGGGGACCGCCGGGGCGGTGGACGACCGAGCTACCGCTGACCGCAGGACAATTGCCGCCGCGAGAACCACTCGCAAGAACCAGGCGCAAGAACCAGTCCCGAGAATCTGAACATGGTTTTTGAGGCAAAGGGATATGAACTCGCTTTCGGTATCTAAGAAATGAGGCACTCGATGGCTGTCCCGGTAACCGACGTGGCCCAAGAACTGCAGCGCCTCCGAACCGAAATCCAGCAGCTCCGAGAGATCGTCAACGCGCTGTTCAACGCCGTCTTCGAGGATAACGAGGAAGAGGAGTGGGAGCCGTCTCCCGATCGGGACGATCGGTTCCACTTGTACAACTAAGTCGCCTGCCGGTCGCGGGCGATCTGGGACGAATCCTGAGTGAGCCCAAGCCCTCACGCCTCTGGGTGTGGACTCGCCCGCCGCGGGCCGTAGCAGGTTTATGGGCTCCCGCCGGCATCCCGCGGCCATGCGGGACGTCCTGGACCTCGTCGCGAAGCACGACGACTGGCGGCTGGGTCGCACAATCAACCTGATCCCTTCGGAGAACGTCACGAGCGAGCAGGTCCGCTCGATCCTCGCGTCCGACCTCGGCCACCGGTACACCCTCCCCTGGGGGAAGGAGTGGCACGGGTACACGGTCGAGAACTCGTACCGCGGGACACGATACCTCGACGAGATCGAGGGGCTCGGGGAACGCCTCGCGCGGGAGATGTTTCGCCCGCGATGCTCGGTCTCCAGGTCGACTTCCTCCCGTTCGACGAATCCGAGTGGACGATTGACGCCCGCGAAGCAGCGAATCGGATCATCGCCGGGAAGCCGAAGCTCGTCCTCATCGGCGGGAGCTTCATCGTGTTCCCCCACAACCTGCGGGCGCTGCGGAAGGCGTGTGACGAGGTCGGAGCCCTCCTCGCCTACGATGGGAGCCACGTCCTCGGGCTCATCGCTGGCGGGCAGTTCCAGGACCCGCTCCGGGAGGGCGCAGACGTCCTCTTCGGCAGCACGCACAAGTCGTTCTTCGGCCCCCAAGGTGGACTCGTCGTGACGAACCGCGAAGACCTCTTTTCTCGAATGGGGGAGAACTTCACATGGCGGGTGGCGGACAACGCGCACTGGCACCGGATCGCAGCGACGGCGCAGGCCCTCCTCGAGATGAAGGCCTTCGGACAGGCGTACGCGAAACAAGTCGTGCGGAACGCGCAGGCGCTCGGGCGTGAGCTCGAGAAGCGCGACCTCCCGGTCAAGTTCGCCCATCGCGGATACACGAAGAGCCACCAGGTCCACCTCCTCGAGTCCGGCCTGATGAAGCGATGGAACACGAACCCGAACGACTGGTCCGTCGTTCTCGAGAAGAACGACATCATCGTGGACTCCGTCGCCCGGATCGGGACGAACGAGGTCACACGAATGGGGGCGAAGGAGAGCCAGATGGGGGAGCTCGCCGACCTGATTCTCGGGGCGACGAAGGGCGATGACGTGCGCGCGGGCGTCTCTGCTCTGAGGAAGAACCTCACGATGGGCTACGTGTTTCCGCGTTAGCCGCAAAAGGCCATAAGGCGGGCCCCGGTTCCATGGCCCGTGGTCGCCCTCGACCGTTACGTCCGCCAAACGATCCTCCCGGAAATCGGACCAGAAGGCCAGCGGAAACTCTCCGCTGCAACCGTGGCAATCATCGGGCTTGGGGCCCTTGGAACCGTCAGCGCTGGGCTGCTTGCGCGCGCGGGCGTCGGCCATCTGAAGCTCGTCGATCGCGACGTGGTCGAGCTCACAAACTTGCAGCGGCAGGTCCTATTTGACGAGAAGGATATGGACCTCCCGAAGGCGGAGGTCGCCGCGAAGAAACTGCGGGCGGTGAACTCGTCCGTGACCATCGAGGGCGTCTCGAAGGACATCCACGCCGCGAACATCGAATCCGTCCTTGCGGGGGTGGGCCTTGTCGTTGACGGCACGGACAACATGGAACTCCGGTTCCTTCTGAACGAAATCGCGATTGCGCGCGGATTCCCCTGGGTCTACGGAGGCGCGATTGCGACGCAAGGGATGGTGATGGGCATCCTCCCCGGGACGACCGCGTGCTTCCGGTGCTTCCTCCCGCAGATGCCGCCGCCCGGATCTCTCCCGACATGCGACACCGCGGGGATCCTGAACACCGTTTCCTCGATCGTCGGATCCCTCCAGGCGACGGAGGGGATCAAGCTCCTCCTCGGACAGAGGCCGAGCGGCGAGCTCCTCGTCTTCGATGGATGGGCGAACGAGCTCCAGCGGCTGCGGGTCAGCCGACGGAAAGATTGCCCCGCGTGCGTGAAGCGGGAGACGGAATATCTGGGCGCGAAGCGGGGCCAGGTCATCGCGGCGCTTTGCGGGAGCCAGACGATCTCCATCGACCCCGCCCACAAGGGAGAGATCGATTTGGCGGGAATCGAGGCCCGGCTGCGCCCCCTCGGCCCCGTGAAGTCCCTCGGCTCCGTCCTCGTGTTCGATGCGGGGGACGCCGTGATTACGATTTTCTCCGATGGGCGCGCGCTCATCCGCGGGACCGACGACCCCCAGCGGGCCCGCTCCCTATACGCGAAGTACATCGGGATGTGACGATGCGCGAGAAGGCGCTCCTCCTGCTGAGCGGCGGGATCGACAGCCCCGTCGCCGGGGATCTCATGGCCCGCCGCGGGCTCGACATCCTCGCGGTCCACTTCTCCCTAGAGCCGATCACGGATGACGCCGCCGCGGTGAAGTCGCGAAAGCTCGCGGAGAAGCTCGGGCTCTCGAGGCTCTTCGTGGTCACCGTGGGCCCCGCGTTCGCGGAGATCGCGAAGGCGTGCGACCGCCGACTCTACTTCGTGCTCTCCAAGCGGCTCATGATCCGCATCGCGGAGGCGATTGCGCGGCGGGAGGGATGTGCGTACCTTGTGACGGGAGAGAGCCTCGGGCAGGTCTCGAGCCAGACGCTCCAGAACCTCCGGGCGATTGATGCGGCCTCGACGATGGTCGTGCTCCGCCCGCTCATCGGATTCGACAAGGAGGAAACGGTCCGCGTCGCGCGGGAGATCGGCACGTACGAGATCTCGGAGGGCCCAGAGATCTGCGACCTCCTCGGTCCCCCACATCCCGCCACGCGGGCCTCCCTCGGGGAGGTCCTCGGGGAGGAGAGTCGGCTCGATGTCGACCGCCTCGTGCGGGAGGCGCTCGGCGGCGCTCGGGAGGAAAGGTTGATATCCGGGCGGGCCGCTTGAATCCGCTCCGGATGACGTACTACCTCCTGAAACCCTGCCGCACCGCGACCGCGTTCATCTCCACCCTGAAGCAACCCCGCCGGTTCACCCTCGAGGAGGCCGCGGACCGTCTCAAGGCCGCGGGGCTCGGGGTGACGGACTTCAAGGTGATGCTCCTTGTGGGGGGCGACCCCGAGCTCACGTTCTATGAGTCCGGGAAGATCCTCGTGAAGACCGACAGCGAAGCCGCCGCGAGGACCGCGATCGACCGCGTGTACGATGTCCTCGGGTTGGTCGACCGCCTCGCTCCGTCCGCCACGGCGTAGAAACCTTTTCGCGCCCGCTTTCCTTGGAGATTGTCATGCGGCGAGTCCTCGACGCCTCCGCCCTCCTTAGCGGTGCGTCCTTCGACGGCGAGCTCTTCACGACGCCGGAGGCGGTTGCGGAGGTCCGCCGCCACGGGAGCACGCCTCAGCTCGACGCAACCCTTGCCCTGAAGGTGCAAGTCCTCACGCCCTCGAAGGAGGCCCTCGGGGCCGTGGACTCCGTGGCTCGGGAGACGGGGGACATCGCCCGCCTCTCACCCACGGATCGAGGGCTTCTCGCTCTCGCTCGCTCCCTAGCCGCGACGCTCGTGACAGACGACTACTCCATCCAGAACGTGGCGTCCCGCCTAGCGATTCGGTATGAGACGATTGTTGAGCCGGGAATCCGCGAGGTCGTCCACTGGCGGCACCGCTGCACGGGATGCGGGAAGTTCTTCGAGGAGCCGATCACGGAGTGTCCGATTTGCGGATCCTCGGTTCGGACGACGAGAGCCCGCGCGCGGGAGGAGTCTTCTCCGAGGTCCTTGCGCGCAGATAGTACCCGAAGGCACGGTCCGCGGTGATGTGACCCGCCCATCCGAGGAGGGGCCACTCGATTCGCCCGGCGATGACGCTCCACACAGCGAAGACCGGGAACCAGACGAGGAACGTGTGGACGGCGTTATAGACGGACGGGCCCCATGCGGGCCACTCCTTCCGGTTCCGCATCGCGATTCCGATGGGGATGAACGCGGCAAGGTCGGGCCAGAGGATCCAGAAGATGGTCAGCCCCACGTTGAGGTCCCCGAAACCGAGCGACCGCCATATCAGTAGGATGAGGAGGCCGACGGTCGCAAGCGCCATCTCGGCCCGATACGGCCACGCGTCCGGTCGGAGGAACGGTGGACCCCATGTCTTCGCGCGAGGGGGAGGCGGGTGGGCGTCCGCGGGCTCACGCCCCGTATCGCCGCTGTCGCTGCTGGTACGACCGGATCGCACGCAGGAAGTCGATCTTCCGGAACCCGGGCCAGTACACGTCGACGAAGTACAGCTCGGAGTACGCGAGCTGCCACAGGAGGAAGTTGGAAATTCGTTCCTCCCCGCTCGTCCGCAGCACGAGATCGGGGTCCGGGAGGTCCCCGGTGTACAATCGCTTCGAGAAGAACTTCTCATCGATCTGGTCCGCAGTCACGCGCCCTTTCTGCGCGTCGACGACGAGCTCCCGGATCGCGTCGAGGATCTCCTGCCGGGCGCCGTACGCGACGGCGAGGTTGAAGAAGTAGTCGTCGTAGTCCTTCGTCCGCTCCTCCGCGTACGCGATCGCCTCCCGGACGAACGCCGGCAGGAGGGCGAGGTCCCCGAAGACGTGGATCTTGATCTTGTACCGGTGGACCCGCTCATCATCCCCGACCTTCCGGAAGTTCTCCGCGAACAGCCGCATGAGCTCCTCGATCTCCTCGGTCGGGCGGGTAAGGTTCTCCGTGGAGAACGCGTAGACGGTGAGGATTCGGACGCCGACATCGAGGCACCACTGCAGGACCTCCTCGAGCTTGTCCCGCCCCCTTGCGTGGCCAACCCCAGGGTTCCCGAGGCCGAGCTCCTGCGCGAACCGGCGGTTGCCGTCCATGATGATCGCCACGTGCTTCGGGATCGGAGCGTTCCGGACCTGGCCGAACAGGCGCCGCTCATACGCCTGGTACGCGGCGTCGCTGATGATTCTCGAAATGTCCGTCGGCATCCGGGCGACCGTCCCATCCCGGCAGCCGTATTTAGGAACTGCCCCTAGGACTCATCTGCGAAGATGCTTGCGGACGACGAGGCGGATGCCGTACTCCTCGTCGGTGAACGTCAGGGTCTTGTTGTCGACGAGGTCCATGCCGAGGGCGGCTTGGAGGACGTCCTCGAAGGTCACGTCCCGTCCAAGGTCCCGGATCGCGGACTTCTTCGGGATCACGGCCCAGACGAACCCGTCTTCACGGATGAGTTCCCGGTAGGCCCGGAGGTCCCTCGGGAGATCCACACGGCGCGCGGGGCGGAACACGACGCCCCGGACCTTCTGCCGCCGTGGCGGCCTCGACAGGACGTTCGCCCCCGCCGCGAAGACGCGGAGCGTCACGTCCGGGATCAGGAGGGCATCCCCCGGTTTCGCGCCCAGCCTCTTCAAGAAGTCTGGCGGCACCATCGGAGCGCGATTTCCCCGCGCGTCATGAACCTTAGCGGGTCCGATGCCGTTGCCAATCGGCGCACCCAGCCCGCAAGTTTTAAGGGAAACCTCCCTTTCTCTTTCCTGTATAGCGCTCCACGCGGCGGGCTTTTTCGAATGAAATACAAGGAGTACAAGGAGCTCTACGACCACCTCGCGACCGCGGAGGACATCGACTTCCTGGCGGAGAACTTCGGGTACGACAAGGAACTCCTCCTTGTGATCTACACGCAACGCGTCGTCCGCGACACGACGAAACGATTCTACCGCGTGAAGGACCAGGCGAAGAAGATGGCGTGGGCCTGGCAGCACGGGGAGAGCTTTGTGGAGGTTGCGCGCCGGTTCGACTTCCCGGCAATCCTAGGGGCGTTGATGATCCTCGAGCAGCGGAAGGTGAACCGGAAGCAGTTCTGGAAGATGCTCGGGGACATCGACCGCGTCCAGGACCGCCGGCTCCGGACGGAGCTGGCGGACGCCTCCAAGGCGGACATCGTGTACTCCCTGGAAGGCACCGCGCGGCAGTACGCCCGCGGGCGATGGGGGGAGGCGAAGCTCCAGGGGTGGCTCAAGGGGAAGGGCCTCGAGTACCGGACGGAGAAGGATCTCCGGGCCGAGTACGACAAGACCCCCGACGTCCTGCTCCACAAGCCGTTCGACATCGACAGCTCGAAAAAGTACTGGATCGAGTCGAAGGCGACGTTCGGCGACCCGTACGAGATCAAGCGGCACATCCGGAAGCAGCTGGAGCCGTACACGGACCTCTTCGGAGATGGCGTCGTGGTCTACTGGTTCGGCTTCGTCGACGACGTCGAACTCGCACTCCCGGAGGGCGTGAGCGTCGTGGACGCGAACTTCTTCGAGACCCCGCCGGTGCCCTACGAGTACGTCCCCGTGAACCTCGAGAAGGGCTCCGTGCCAGGGGGGGACCGCGGCACTGAGGTCGACCTCGCGAATTGAGGGGACGGGAAGGATGAACCCTTATCTCGTCCTCAGCACGTTCCGCTCGAGGCCCGCCCGTGATCGCCAACGAGGAATGGCATAGGAAGCATCCCTTAGGGAGGAACGCCTCTCTGAACGACCGGGTCCGTTGGCACGTTGACCACACCGAAAACTGCGGGTGCCGGCCGATTCCGGAAAGCGTAAAGCGCGCGCTTCGCCGCCGGGGCGTGCACCCCGAAGTGAGCCTCCAGATGTGACTGCGGCGTCTCACCGCAGAAAGTTTCTTATGGTGCGTTTGATGATGCGGAAACCAGTGAGGGATCGACGATGAGGAGTTGGCGAGTTGCTCTCATCCTCGCCTTTGCCATCGCACTTGTGATACAGTCTGTGCTGCTGTCGCGCGTAGACGGAGGAGCTGGAGGGTCGGGAGAGCAAGCGCCGAAAGCTCCTGAAGGTGGGGGGCTGCCCTCGGGGTCCGGCGCCAGCGGCGGACTGGGATCCAGCGATGCCGATTCACACTCCCCGACCTCAACGCTACCCAATGAACCCGCCTACACGATCCCCTATGCCGATCTGGTGATCCAGCGCTTCCGGGCGAACCGCGATGTCGTCGCCCCCGAGCAAGTCGTCGAGTTCACCATAGTGACAGAGAACGTGGGCTACCTCGAAGTCCAAAGCGTGAACCTGACATTGTACGACGGCGTCATCCGGAACGACACGGCGATTTCCTGGGGCGAGGTGGACATGTGGAACTTCGAGGCGACGACCACACGAACATGGGTCGCCACCGGAGTCGGGAACCACACAATCATCGCGTTCATCGATGCGAACAACACGGTCACAGAGATCAGCGACACAAACAACCAGGCGTCCATCATCGTGCGGGTCGCCAATGGGGGCGGGCCCGGCCTGCCAGACATCATGGTCGACGAGAGGGACATCGGACTGAACTCCGAACCCCATGCAAGGCAGCCGACGATCCTCAGCATCGAGGTCCGAAACATCGGGGACGTGTCCGCAACGAACGTGACTGTCCGCCTCACGGACGATGGTGTGACGATCGATTACTATGTCATTGGGGAACTGTCGACGACCGCCCCCGACATCCACTCGACGACGTGGGTTCCCGCGACGGAAGGCGCCCACTTCATCAACCTCACGACGGACGAGGAGAACACGATCCGCGAACTGAGGGAGGACAACAACGCCGCCGCCGTGGGTATCTACGTCCTGCCCTCCCCTTCGAGTGGCCTGGCGATGTTCGAGGGGGAATACAACATCCTCCCCGGACTGCCGGTGGCGTATGCTGAACATCTCCTGGGGGCCCCCATTCCGATCGTCGGGGGGCCACGCGTCATTCGGATTGTTGGCATCCCGTTTCCGGAGCCTCCGCCCTTCCAAGCGGCGCGCTGAATCCACGCCGAACCTGCGGATATTCTCGCGGTCAGTTCGTCGAAGGTCACTACTTTCGGCCACCGTATCGATCCAGTTTCGGGGCGAAGCAAGCGAGCAAGTGTTACATGAACTCAACCGTTGCGATGTTCCCCTCAAACCTCTGACCAGTGGTCCTAATCGTTGGCCCGAGGATCCATCCAGAGTAACCGATCACGACCAACGCTTTAGCGATTGAAATCGGCGCGGCGCGAGCGAGCATTTCTCTCTATTGGTGTGGTCCGGATCGAACAACACTCCATGATCGGCTCGCCCCCCAATGATTGAGTGGACAATCAACGGGTCACTCACCCATCATCCCGCGTCCTTAGCCTTTGCCCGTCATGAACCTCGCCCTGCCGTCGGGAGTTCCGGTACACGGACCTCGTGGGCTTTCATAGCTCCTTCGACACCTCGAGAGTCGTGACACCCCTAGGACGGGTAGAACACGGCCACCATGCTGGTTTCAGCGAATATGTCGAACGCATTCTGGCCTGCGATCATCCGCCCGTTCAGATAGAACGAGTAGGTACCTGCGGCGACTTGGACCGTCCTGTGAAGGAATGCACTCTTGGCGACAGTGCCCGACGGGGCACTTGCGTGGATCTGTTCTCTCCAAACCCACCCCCCAGTGCAATCGGTTGTGCTAGTGCCGATGTTCAGGAACCAGACGTCGTCTTGCCCCGCGGTGTGATCGATGAAATACGAGACCTGCGCATCGATTACGACATTCCCAGACTTCGGAACTGTGATGGTCACCAGGCCCCCGACGTTGTTCGTGCAGCTAGAGCCAATCACTGTATTGCCACCGAGAGTCGTCGAGGACGCCATCAGCGTGCCAGGTCCTGGAGGTCCCGGTAGGCCCTGCGACCCTGTATCGCCCTTGTCTCCCTTGTCGCCCTTAGGACCGGGGTTGCCCTGAGGACCTTGCGGGCCGCGGCAGTCCAGCGTGTTGAACGCCGCATCCCCGTTCGTGTCCTCGGCGGGGTCGTTGGCGCCGTTCATGTTCGTATCCCAGCAAGGAAGTCCCGCGGCCCCTGGTGGCCCGACGTCCCCTGCGTCCCCCTTGTCTCCCTTGAAACCCTGCGGTCCCGCAGGTCCCCGCGCGCC
>VBML01000134.1 GCA_005878915.1 Methanobacteriota archaeon
CCTCATCGACGTCGAAATCGATGCCGTGTCTCAAAAGCAGTTCCTCGATCTCTGCGAGCCGCTCTCGCACGACGAAGACCGCCGACTGTGCGATGTACCGAACGCCTGGCCGCCACACGAACCCGACAGGATCCTGGCCCTCGCGCCGCCTGTCCCTCCTCCCGAAGAGGAAGTACTGCATCCGGTTCACAGCCCGGCGGTCGCGGCTGTCCACATCCCAACTCACGAGGAACCCCGGCCCCCGAATTTTCATCTTCCCCCTTTGCACCAAGCCCATCGTTGACTTTCGGGTCATCGGGTAGCCTGTCAGAAAAGTATGACGGTAGAGGCCTTCACCGAGGACCGGGGAGATCCCCGGGACTACTCCGACACATTTCTCGTACGGCGACCGAAAGTACTCCGGCACGTTTTTCCGTGGCGGGCGTTTCCGCACCGCGCATGCAAGAACGCGGCGTCCCCGCAAAGAAGCTCTGGCGGGAGCTCCGGGAGGCCTCCGAGGACGACCTCCATTTCCGCGACGGCCGGATCCTTGGCAGTATGTGCACGGAGCCTCTGCCGATTGCGCGGCTGGCCCACACGATGTTCCTCGAGGCGAACCTGGGGAACCCCGGGTACTACAAGGGCACGTGGCGGCTCGAGCGGGAGACCCTGAGAATCCTCGCGGACCTCCTCCATGGGAAGAACCTTGGCGGGTTCACGGTCTCCGGCGCCACCGAGGGGAACATCACCGCCCTCTGGATGGCGCGGAACACGACCCGCCGGAAGGAGATCGTCGCCGCGAAGACCGCACACTTCTCCGTGCAGAAGGCGGCGGACCTCCTCGGAATGCGACTTGTCGAGATCCCGCACGATGATGAATACCGCCTCGACATCGATGCGCTCCGAAAGGCCATGACGAGGGACACCGCCGCCGTCGTCGCCGTCGCAGGAACGACGGAGCTCGGACAGGTGGATCCGATCGACGCGATCGGGGAGACGTGCCTTGACCAAGCGTTTCTCCACGTGGACGCCGCGTTCGGCGGCTTCGTCCTCCCCTTTCTCGACAAGGCGAAGGTGCCGCGATGGGACTTCCGCATCCCGGGCGTCAGCTCCCTCGTCCTCGACGCGCACAAGATGGGGATGGCGACGATCCCCGCCTCGCACCTCCTCGTGCGGGAGGCGAAGCACTTCGAGGGGATCGCGGTGGAGTCCCCGTACCTCACGAGCGTGTACCAGACCTCCCTCTTGGGGACCCGAAACAGCGCGGGCGTGGCGGCCGCGTATGCCGCAATGCGGAGCCTGGGCCGCGACGGTTACCGCAAGATCGTCGCCAAGTGCATGAAGAACACTGCGTTGATCGTGGACCGCGCGCGGGAGGCGGGCATCGAACCCGTAGTCGAGCCCGTGATGAACATCGCCGCGTTCCCGGTGCGGGACATCGAGGGTGTGCAGCGCGCCCTCGAGAAGCGCGGGTGGAGGGTGAGCACGTCCCGGACACCTCCCGCCCTCCGCGTCGTGGTGATGCCCCACATCAGCGCGAAAGCCGCGGCCGCGTTCGCGGAGGACCTCGTTGCCGCGTGTCGGAAGCTCGGGACGTAGGCGACGAGGACCCTAGGGGGCGTGCGAGATTTGCGAAGTCGGCGAACAAAGGCCCCTCGATCGGAGGGACGTCACGTTCCCCGCGAAAGGCTTAATCCGCTCGCGCCAGCTTGCGGGCCACCGATGGACTACAAAGCCCTCGGCCTCAAGTGCGGGCTCGAGGTCCACCAGCAGCTCGACACGCGGAAGATCTTCTGCGAGGATCCCTCCCGCCTGTCGGACGCGACGGAGGGGACGTTCGTCCGCCGGCTCCGCCCGACGCAGTCCGAGCTCGGCGAAGTCGACCCGGCCGCGGTCGAGGAAGCGAGGCGCCGCCTCGCGTTCGTTTATCAGATCACGGACAACACATGCCTCGTCGAGGCCGACGAGGAGCCCCCGCACGAGGCGAACCGCGAGGCCCTCGAGACCGCCCTCCTCGTCTCGCTGATGCTGAAGGCCCAGCCCGTGCGCGAGGTCCACTTCATGCGGAAGATCGTGATCGACGGCTCGAACACAACGGGGTTCCAGCGCTCCGCCTTGATCGCCGTCGACGGCACAATCGAGATCGACGGGAAGCGAATCGGAATCCCGACGATCCTCCTGGAGGAGGACGCGGCGCGGAAGATCGCCGAGGCGAACGGCGAGGTGGTGTACCGCCTCGACCGGCTCGGGATCCCCTTGGTCGAGATTGCGACGACCCCGAACATCGAGAGCCCGGAGGAAGCCGCCAAGGTCGCCCTCACGATCGGCTCTTGGCTCCGGGCGACGCACCGTGTGCTGCGGGGGATCGGGACGATCCGGGAGGACCTGAACGTCTCCATCCGAGGGGGGGCCCGGGTCGAGATCAAGGGCGTGCAGGAACTGCGGATGATCCCCGTGTACGTCGAGAAGGAGGCGGAGCGGCAGCTCAAGCTCATCGACGTCGCGAAACAGCTGAACGCCCGCGGGGTGACCCGCGTCGATCTCGAGCTCCACGACGTAACGTCGATCCTCGCCTCCTCGGAGTCGCGGGTTGTACGAAGCGCCCTTTCCTCCGGTGGGAGGGTGCTCGGCGGGCGGCTGCCGGGATTCAGAGGCCTCCTGAAGGAGAAACTCGGCCCGGAGTTCGCGGCCCACGCCCGCGTGGCGGGGATCGAGGGCATCCTCCATTCTGACGAGCTCCCGGGGCATGGGGTCACCCCGTCGGAGACGGATGCAGTCGCGGGGGCCCTCGGCGTCCGAGCAGAGGACGCATTCGTTCTCGTTGCGGCAGAGGAGGCGAAGGCCCGCCGCGCGTTCGACGAGATGCTGCCGAGAATACGCGCCGCTCTTGCCGTCGTGCCGGAAGAGACCCGCGACCCCAAGCCGGACGGGACGACGCAATACAGTCGGCCGCTTCCAGGGAAGGCCCGCATGTACCCGGAGACGGACGTGCCGCCGATCCGCGTGACGGACGCATGGCTCGGAGCCTTGACGTCGAGGCTCCCGGAACCGCCGGAGATGCGGGCCTCTCGCCTCGCGAAGCGATTCGACATCCACGAGCAGCAGGCCCGGCAGCTCGTCCAGGAAGGAACCGAGGAGACCTTCGAGACCCTCGCGGGGGAATTCGGGGAAGCGACCCTCGCCGCGTCCGTCCTCTTGTACCAGTTCCCGGAGATCCGGCGGGAGGGCCTCGACGTCGATCGTGTCCCGCTGGGAGGACTCCGAGAGATGTTCCGCCTCATGAATGCGGGCGCGTTTGCGAAAGAGGCGATCCCCCAGGTCCTTCGGGAGATGGCGCGGTCCGGAGGGAGCGCCGCCGACGCCGCGAAGACCCTGGGGCTTGCGGGTGCGACCCGGGAGGAGGTCGGGCGTGTGGTGGACGACGTGATCGCAGGGAGCCGCGACGTCGTCACACAGCGCGGAGAGAGCGCAGCGGGTCCTCTCATGGGGAAGGTGATGGAGAGGCTCCGCGGGCGCGCGGACGGGAAGCTCGTGAACGAAGTCCTGCGAGAGCGACTGCTGCGGGAACTCGGGAAGAAAGAAGGGAAAAAGGTGGAAGAGTGAGGCGGCCGTCACAGGGACAGGCCGAGGAACGTCAGGTCCTCACGAATGGCGGGACCTAGCGCTTTTTCGACTTGCCCTTCTTGCCTTTCTTGGCCAAAGCGGCTTCTTGCCTCCGTGCGGCATGATGCCGCAGTGAGGATGATGTTGCGCGGGTTCGATATTGAAGGTATCGGCGGCATTCCCGCACATGAAAATCGTGTGCGGTAGACAACGCGACGTACATCAGGTCCAACCCACCCTCAAGCAGGACGGCGAAAGAACGAGTCCAGACCGCGAACCGGCGGAACGTCAGAGCGGATCATCCGACACCTGCATCCACCAGAGTTCCGCCGAGTTGTCCATCCCTCCATAGCGGCGCCACAAAGCCTAAAGCGGCAAGGAGGATATGCGCGCGAGGGATGGAGCATGGCCATGGCATCGAAGAAGAGCGAGGCGAAGGCGGGCGGCCGAGGCGAGGACTGGTTCGACGCGCTCGACGCGGAGCTCGAGAAGAAGACGCGAGAGATCGTCCAGTCCGTCGGGGACGAGAGCGTCGAGCGGGAGGAGCTGAACCGCGCGATCCTCGAGGACTTCTGGAAGATCTGGAAGCGGTTCAACAAGGTCAAGGTGTTCATGTCGATCGAGCCGCCGTACGACAGCTGGGGGCTCTTCGCGGACACGTTCCCCGAGGGGGAGTGGTCGTGGAAGCCCGGCTTCCGCCCCGGCTCCGTGACGACGATCCAGCTCGTCGACCGGACGACGAACCAGGGCCGCGTCGGGGACGCCCTGAAGGTCACCCACGTGAACGTGGACGACAAACCCTCCCTCCGCGTGACGTTCGAGTACTGCGAGGGGGAACATTACTACAAGTACAGCGGGTGGAAGCGGATCTGGTCCATCCACACCCTCTCCGAGCAGTCCCTCGCCCGCGCGGACCTCAAGGCCCTGCGGACGCTCTTCGGAGACATCGTGAAGGTCTGGTATGAGAGCCACCTGCGGCGGAACCGCGACCTCCTGATCAAATACCTTAAGGCGGAGTACCCGCGGGTCGAGACGTACAGCCAGTAGTCCTAGGTGGCCAGGAGCGTCACCGCGTACGTCGTGTGGGCGTTCGGGCCGTTGAAGTTCTGCCAGAGGACATAGTTCGCGCTCACGACGGGGATCGTCGTGCCGCCGCCGTCCGCGAAGCGCGTCGCCACGAGGGGCGGCTCCCAGCTGATCTTCAGCGCGTCCAGCCAGCCCCCTGGCGGCCCGACAGGCTGGAACTTGAACGGGTCGTGGACGGTGAGGGTCGCGTTGTTCCCCGTGCGGACGAGGAACCCGAAGCGGTTGAACGCCGAGGGACCGAGCCGCACGACCCGCGCATCCGGATACGACGCACCGCGGGCCCACACCGTCTCGTTCGGGTGGATGTCGCTCTCGACGACGCGCCAGTTGCTCTCGTTCATCGCGTTCCCGACCGTCGTCAGGGCGAGGAGGTTGTAGAAGTCGCGGTCCATCCGGTCCCGGTACGACGCGGTGATCCGCGCTTCGAGGGGCGATGTCGGCGTGAACGTGCCATGGTAGCGCCAGTACAGGCTCACGTTCAAATCCGGGTGGACGACAACCTCGAGGTTCACCGCTAACTCGCCGACCCACGCCTGTTCTGCCTGGACCGGGGGCGTCTCCAGGAGGACGCCCGTCGCGGTGTCCTGCGTGACGCCGAACCCGACGGCCCAGACGGGGACGATGATCAGGAGGGGGATCGCAGCCGCGGCGATCGACCGCCACGACACGCCGGGGGCGGTCACCAGGACCCGCGCGGACGGGAGGAGGTCCGTGTACACGAGGAGGGCCGCGACGGCGGTGAGGACCAGCGCGAAGGTGCCGACATAGACGATCGGGGAAGGGCCGAGGGTGTTGTACGCGGAGAACCCGGGAAGGAACGCCAGGGGCGCGGGGACGAGCCAGAAGAGGATGAGCATCATGAGCTCCCGCTTGAGATCCCGGCTCGGCCCGCCGAAGAGGCGGACGACGTCGAACGACAGGAGGACGGACACGAGGAACGTCCACAGCGTACCGACCGCCGCGAAACCGTACGCGAGGGGCGGGTCCTGGAGGACGGACACGATCGCCCCCGTGTCCCCGGGGAAGAAGTCGAACGCGCCCGCCGCCATGTACACGAACGCGTAGACGACGAACACCGTCGCGGCGACGAGGCCGAACGCCCGGATCGCAAACGCCGCGGAACGGCGGGTGTACCACCACAACGCGACGCCGATGACGACCTCGACCCCGATCCCCGCGCCGAGCATCGCGACGGTCCCGGCGGCGGGCAGGGTCGGCGGGAGGTACACGTAGGTGATCCCGGACCCTGGAGACACGTACGCGCCGTACGGGGACCCGCCCAGGAGGAGCGCGGCGGTCCCGTGGCCCAGGAACTCATGGGCACCGACGGCGAGGAACCGGGACAGGGTGTGGGCGAGGAGGACGAAGAGGGCGAACGGCCACGGGCGGCGGAGGTCCGCGCGCATCGACGGGTGCGCAACGACCGCCAGCGTATTTCCGTTTGTTGGAACGCCCTCCTGACCCGGCGGCTCAGGGCGGTGTGACGCCACCCGGACCGGGATCATTGGGGAGGGGGCCGCTCCGGAGGACTGGGCTGTGGTCCTGCGCGCACGCGGTCCGGCGCTTCCCCCTGCGAAAGGGTTAAGCGGGTTCGGGGGCCTACGACCGTGCGGTCGCCGGGGAGCGGTTCGCCCCTTGGCTCTAGGGGAGTTGAAAATCGTGGCACAACAGACGATGAATGCGGCGAAGCTGACGGAAGGGATGTTCAAGGCGATCAACTCGCACGACCTTGCAGGGATCGGCAAGTTCCTGGCGGACGACGTCCAGGCCTGGGACCCGCTGATGCCCGCGCCGATCAAGGGGCGGAAGGCGGTCGAGGAGTACTTCCGCGGTCAGTTCCGGACCTTCCCCGATGCGAACATCAAGGTCCTGAACCACATCGAGAACCCCGCCGGGGACACCGTGGCAACGGAGATGGAGTGGACGGGCACGCAGAGGGGGCCGATCGAGAATCCCGGCATGCCGACGATCCCGCCGACGAACAAGCGCGTTTCGGGGAAGGGCGTGATCGTGGGCCGAGCGAGGAACGGGAAGGTCGCCTCGTTCAGCGTGTACTACGACACGGGCTCGATGATGCAGCAGCTGGGCCTCATGCCCGGTGCGCAGTAGGTCCGTTACCGCCCGGGGGTTCTCCTCCCGGGGCCCGCAGCCGAGAATGAGGACGTCAGACCCGCCCCGCCGGTACGGACGAGCGCCTCTTACGTCTTGAGGAACCCGCGGAGCTCGCCGACGGGGCGGTACCCCAGGGTCTCGTACAGCGCTCGTGCGGCCTCGTTCTCCCACGCCGTCGAGAGGCCCACGTACGGGATTCCCATCTGGAGCCCGATGCTCGACACCTCCTCCACGAGGGTCCGCGCGACCCCGCGCCGTCGGAACGTCGGGCGCGTCCCCACCTCGGCGATGAACGCGATTTTGTTCCGGGGGACCAGGGTCACGGCCCCCGCTCCGACGCCTCCGAGGAGCCCGATGTACATGCGCTCGCCGAGCTTCCGCCTCCGAGCGTGGTACCGTTTCACGAGTTCGCGGGAGACCTCTGCGGAGAATCCGGACTCCGCGTGGATCTCGGAGAGCACGGCGTCGAACACGGCCCACTCCTCCGGTGTGTCGGCTTCCCGGATCATGAGGTCCGGGTTCCGGACGCACGCGCTCTCCCCGAGACGGACCATCGCGAGGCCCCGGGTCGGTGCGAAGTCGAGGCCGACGAGTGCCTCTTGGGCATCGTACGCGGCCTCCGGGTCGGCGAACTCGAGACGTCGAAAGGAGATCCCGTGGGACCGCATCTCGCCGTCGAGCTCCAGGAGGACCTGGCTGATCCCGCTCTTGGGGATCCGCTCGACCCACGCCATGTTCGCGTCGTGGACCGCGGGATAGTCCGGAGCGACGAAGATCGCGCCCCAAGGTCGGACTCGAACACGACTCACGCTCGAGAAAGTCGCGAAGGAAGCCTCGAGAACGTGCGCAAACAGTTCGGTAAACGTCGTGCCCTCAACGGCCGTCGAATCCGTCTCTGTCGGTGGAGGTGGACTCCCTGCCTTCTTCGTCATCCCCGCCTAACCCAAGGCCGCGGTCGGAATAAGGTTTCCCGGCCCACGGAGGGAGGTCGGTTCGGCACTTTCGGCCGTCCCCCGCCAAGCCTTATAGTCGGATTCGCGGTCCCCGAACCCGAGGCAAGAAGTCGACACGCCTCAGGAACGTGCAGCAATGAAGGACGACATCGCGCCCCACGTCAGCGACATCACCCGGGCGCTCGGCGGCAAGGTCAGTGAGCAAGAGATCGAGAAGGAGCTTTCGAACTACGTCAACGTCTACCGCGTGTCCCTGGACACCGCGAAGCGCTCGATCGTCAAGAAGCACGGCGGGAACCCGGCTCATCTGAGCCTCGGGATCCAGAAGACGATCCGGGAGCTCGTGCCCGGGGAGAACTCGGTGAACCTCCTTGCGCGGATCGTGAGCGCGAACGAACGGTCGATCGACTCGGAGAACGGCGCGAGGACGATCCTGATTGGAATCCTCGGGGATGCGACCGCGACGATCCCGTTCACGGCGTGGGAGCCGCTCCCGTTCGCGATCGCCCGCGGGGACGTCGTGCGGCTGCAGAACGCGTACACGAAGGAGTACCGCGGCCAGGTCCAGGTGAACCTCGGGGTGCGGACGGTCATCTCCAAAGAAGCCCCGGACGCCCTCCCCCCGGCGCCCCCGGGAGGCGCAGGCCCCTCTCCCGCGGCGGCGCGTGCGACCCCCGCGAA
>VBML01000135.1 GCA_005878915.1 Methanobacteriota archaeon
TCTTATGAGGACTCGCATGCTCATCCGGGCTCGATGGACCTCACCGGTTTCAAAGCACAGTTCCCCGAATTTTGTGACGACGCCCAGATGCGAGCGTTAGGCGCTCGCGGCCCCATGCCGAGCGGGAGAGTATTCGACCTCGCCGCGGATGCCCTCGAGGCGTTCTCGACAGCAGCTCCAAGAGATCCAGCGACTCTGCCGGCGATGCTCAAGGAGGGTCCGGAGGCCGTCGCCTACTACGTGTCGTTTCGGACCGACCCTGAGCGTTTCGGGGTCTACGTCCGGGAGGGACGGCTGAGGGCCCTCAAGGAGGAGTACCACCGAATCATCTGGCGCGATCTCGGGAAGTATGTAGACCAGCCCATCGAGGATATCGTGGACCGTATTGAATACTCCTTGGCAATCGATTACCTGCTTACCCACTCGAGGTTTCACTTCCTCGTGGACTCGATTGCGGCGACTCGTGAGATGGCAGACGGAAAGGCGCGGTACCTCCGGTACCTCGCGTGGCGGGCTGCGACGGCTCAGAAGCCTCCTGCAACGCCGAACGACGTCGTCAACCTCGAGGAGGCGCTCGCGAACCTTGACGCGTTCAAGAACTTCATCAACCCATCGTACTGCGATGCAATCGCGAAGCTCGTCCAAGGGCGCCTCGACGAGCGGAATGTGCAGGAGTGGCAGGCATTTTTTATCGGAGCGCGCTGGGGCACAGAGATCGCGAACGCAATCTCCCGGCAACCCGCCGGATTCCGGGACTTCACGCGGTTCCTAAACCGGACGACCTCTGTCGGGGCGTATTCCTACGTGCGCGTGAAGTACAGCTACAACAAAGAGGCTCAGGACAACGCGTTGAAGACCCTCTCCCTGAGGATTGACGGGGTGGAGCCGCCTGCGGATCTGAGCGGCGGGTTGAATCCGTTCAGCGAGGAACCCCCACCCTATCGCGTGTACCTGGTCGACTAGCCGTCGCGTCGACTCCTTGAATCCGTGAGCTATATCCGTGTCGCCTTCGTCTCCAGCGTGGACCGAAGATGAAGGAGCCATGGGAGATGCGGCGGGCTTCGCTTCACGATCGCGATGCGCTGGCAGCCCTGTGTGAGGCCGCCGTCGCACCCGACGATTACGTGATCGACCGACTCGAAGACTTGATTCTCCTCGGGGTCGTGCAGATCGCCTTGGACGGAGAGCGAATCGTTGGCATGATGCACTATGCGCCCGCAATCGACGGCAGCGGCTGGCTGAGGGCCGCCCGCACGCACCCGGACTATCAACGGCGGGGCGTCGCGACCGCCCTCCTCGGGAGTTTCGTCGGACTAGGGGCCCGCAGCGGCGTGCGGGCGTTGCGACTCTGGTCGTCCGCCGCGAACGTCGCGGGAAGCGCCTCGGCGAACGCCTCCGGCTTCCGCGAGGTCGCCCGCTTCTCCCGGATGAAGAGGAAGACCGTGAAGGGGTCTGATCGGGGGGCCCGGATATCATTCACGACCGAGCTCGTGCAGGAGATCCTCGAGTCGCCGATCCTCCGGCGCGCTGGCGGGTACGTCCCGTATGACCGCGCGTTCATTGCCCTGACCCCCGCGACGATCCACCTCCTTGCGAACTCGGGCGCTTTGTATCGTGTGGCGGGAGGGGTCGTCGTGCTCAGCCCGCGCCCCGAGCGAGAGGCGGAGACGTCACAGGACTTTGGCCTCGCGGCGGGGGACCCGGCGAAGGTCCTCGGTGGGATTGCTGCAGCGCGAGTTCGCGGTGTCGAGAGCGTGGAGGTGTACCTGCCGTTCGATCGCTCCGTCCTCGATGCCGCCGCGCGGGCGGGCTTCGAACCCGAGTCATGGGGCCAAGAGGCCGTCTTGTTCGAGAGGACGCTGGACGTCCGACCAGTATCCTACCGCCAGCGCCGCACGTACGCCGAAATCGCGGCGGGAAAGCGGGAAGGATACGCCGCCCTCGGGTTGCTGGCGGGGAAGCACGATCACGCCCCTGGCGGGCCCCACGAGGACCGCTGGAATCGATGACCTACCGGATTCGCTCGAGCTGGAAGGACCCGATCAGGACGGCCTTGTTCGAATGCTTGTAGGGCACCCAGTCTCGGGTCTGGGACTCTCCCAGGCCTATGACCTGGAGCATCGTCTTCTGCTTCTCGGATTTGAAGTGGATCGCGCCGTCGACGAAGTGCTCGAGCGACTCCACCTGCTGGTCCGTGTGCATCCCCCGCTCGAGGGCGTAGGCGGCGACCGCCTTCGTCTGCCGCAGTCGGTTCACGAGTTTCTGCACGAAGCTCAGGGCGGCGCTCTGGTCCGCCCCGATGCAAGAGGAGAGCGTGAGGAACGCGAGTCGGAAGTACTGATATTTGCCCTTGAACGAGGCGTCAAGTTCGTTGACGACCTTCAGGATCGCCTCGAAGTCCGTCGGTCCGTTCACCCGCCAGGTCGACTTGTCGCGTAGGGGCTTGCCCGAAGACGGCGTGGTCCCGGAGCAATCGATCCAGTGGACGAGGCCGAGCTGTTCGTATTCCACGAACGTCGGGAGGATTGGGGCCATATCCTTCGCGACCTCGGCGGGCGGCTTCGACGTCGTGATGAGGACTGCCGGCACGCCCTTCTTGAGTCCCTCCGCGATAAAGTTGTGGATCATGACTTCCTTTCCGACGTACGGCGGCCCGACGAACAGCAGGTTCGCGTTGAAGGGAATCCCGCCGTAGAGAAGATCGTCCAACCTTGTGGTCCCCGATTTCACGCGCTCCTTCTTCTCCTCGATGACGACCTCTTCGATGCCCTCCGTCATGCCCGCCTGGACCTGGGCGCGAAGCGCCTGTTCCTTCGCCGCCATCTCCTTCTTCAACTGGTACTCCCGCCGCGCCAGCTCGTCCGCGCGGGATTGAAGCTCCTCCTGCCACCGGGAGAGCCCCTCGTCCCGAGTCATGTCCTTCACCCCCGGGGTCGATCCGGCTGCCCGCGTCTGTTGCTTCTTCGTCTCGAGCTCCAGCGTCATGACCGTGAGTTCCTGCTCCCTGCGGTCAATCTCCTTCTTCATCTGGAGGATCTCGCGCGTCTCCCTTGAACGGTCGTCGATCTCCCGCCGCAGTTTCGCTTCCATCTCGTCGAGCTTCTTCTGGCGGGCGTCAAGGGCCGCCTGGCGGGCATTCACGGCCCCTTCATTGCTCGTCGCGGTGGCCTGCTGTACCTTCGTCGTCGTGAGCAAGCCCACGTACTCGGATTCCCGCTCTTTGAGGCGGGTGGACGACTCCTTGACGTTCGTCCGGAGGCGCTCGATCTCTGCCTTCCCGGCTTCGATTGCCGACTCCTTGTCAGAAATCATCTGTTCCCGGGCGATGAGTTCCTTTTCTTTGGCTTCGACGTGCCTTCGGTCCTCGACGGATCGCTTCTCTTTGTGGGTCGCCTTGTCGTAGCGCTCCTTGATCTCGTCTTCGAGGGTCCGGAGTTCGACCTCGAGCGTCCCAAGCTCTTTCTCCTTTCCGAGGAGCTTCTCCTCCCAGTCCTTCATCTCACGGATTCGCTGTGCGTCGTCCGGCGACATCGTCGCGTCGACTTGTTCGGAACGGAGCTTGAGCTGGCTCTCACCGAGCTGAATCTCCTTCTCCTTCTTCAGAAGGGCCTTATGGCGGGTCCCGAGAAGGGTGTCGTCCCGCTTCAGTCGATCCTCCATCTGCACGGCATCCTTCGATCGCACCTCGAGGTCCCGCTGGGTCGCCGTGACCTCGATCCCGAGGCGCTTGAGTTCCTTTTCTCTGTCAATCACCGCCGCCTCGCGCGCCGCGATTTCCTTTCGGCCTTTTTCGATCTGCGACTCGGCCGCTGAGAGATCGCCCTCCTTGAGCTTCAGCTGCTCCGCGCGGGCATCGATTTGTGCGCTCGACGCCGAGACCCTCTTCTCGAACTCCTGGATCGTTCGGTCCTTGCGCTCGAGCTCGTCTGCCTGGGCCCTGAGGTCCGAGGTTTGCGTCGCCGCCTTCGCAAGCTCGTCCTCGAGGTCCTTTCGGTCGGACTCCATAATCGCATCCTTCTCGTCCAACCCTCGTTGCCGGAAGAGGGCCATGATGGAGTAGAAGAGGACCGCCAGCAGGGGGTTCCCCGTCGGACCTGGTTTCGGATCGATGCCGAGGAAGACCCAGAAGAACATCAGGATCGCTGGGGTCAGCGCCGCGACGGTACTAACGATCTTCCGCCCGCCCCAGCCCTGCCACGTGTCCGCCATCGACAGAAGGACGAGGGAGATCGTTGACACGGACAGGGGATACATGATGTACGCGATGTCCAGCGTGGTGATTCGGACAATGTCCAGCCCGACCAAGACCATCCCGAGCACGGCGAGCACGAGGCCCGAGAGGGAGAGGACGAAGTGCCTCGACGATCGGTATCCTCGGTAGGGGGTCCATTTCCGGCTCACCGCGTCGACCCCAATGACGGCACCGACGAACAGAGGAAGGAGCCACAGGGTTGCGTCGAGGAAGCTCGAAGGAAAGTACTGCGCCGTACCCGCCTGGCTCGCGGCATAGATGAGGAGGGCATTGAACGCGAGACCGAACGCCGCCCCGAGCCCTTGGGCCTGGGCGGCACGCCCGAGCCGGAGCTGGAGGAGCCCACCGCCCTGCTGTCGAAGCGCCATGGTCGTCGAGGATCGCTTCATGCCATCGGGTGCGGCGTGGGGAGCTGTGATCGCATCGGGGTCCATGGAGGGATTGCCTATCCTGCCGTTGTTAGGAGCCTTTCGCCTCGCCATCAGGGCCTCCGAGAGGGACAATCTAGGGCGGAAATCGGCCGAGCAACCGGTTCACTTTATTTAAGCGTTGATTCTCTGAAACCGCCCTTGATAACACGCTGCACATTGATAGGATTCCGGCGAGCTTTCGGGAGATCGACGACGGTCCGCAGCAGCGACGGCTCGTCGAAAGCAATAAAGACGACGCTGGCGTAGGTGTCTTCCGGTGGACAACATGTTGGGCGAAGGCGATGTGGCCCCTGACTTCCGATTGCCCGCGGACGATGGGAAGACATACGCGTTGAAGGAACTGCGGGGGCAGAAGGTTGTCCTCTACTTCTATCCGAAGGACGAGACCCCGGGCTGCATCAAGGAGGCGTGCTCGTTCCGCGACAACCTCGCGCGGGTCCGGTCGAAGCACGCGATCGTGCTCGGGGTGAGTAGGGACGACCTCGACAGCCACGCCGCGTTCCGAAAGAAATACTCGCTCTCCTTCCCGCTCCTCTCCGACACGGAAGGCAAGGTGCTCGATGCTTACGGAGTCTGGAAAGAGAAGAACCTGCACGGGAAGACGCACATGGGGATCGAACGGACCACGTACATCATCGACGAGGGCGGCCGGATCCAGAAGATCTTTCCTCGGGTGAAGGTCGACGGTCACGTCGACGAAGTCCTCGCTGCCCTCTGATCCGCGAAAGCTTCAAAGCCGAGCCTGGTTTCCGCGCCTGCGTCTATGGCGATTCCGCCGAACGTTGGCCCGCCCAAGACGATCGTCTTCCGATATCCGGGATTGGAGCAGAATCTGCGCGGCCAGTTTGTCTATCAGGCGTATCTCAGCGACGCCGAGGTGGCCCGTCAACGACTCATCGCGGGAAACCGCCTGGTCCTGAAGTTCAAGGAAGAGGTCATCGGCGAGGGCCAGATCATCCTCGTCGAGAAGGTCACGATCGCGTCGGTCACGTCCTACGATGCGATCGTGGGCGGATACGAAAACGTCGACGAGCTCCGGAAGGACTGTTGGAAGAGCATCGTGGGTGACGTGAAGAAGCCGGAAGAGGTGGAGTTCTACCGGATCCTCTTCCGATGGCTCTAGTTTCGTCACACCTTGGATTTCAAACTGGGCCGCCACGCCTTGGTGCCGTCGGGCAAATCTGTCGACGCGAAATCCCCATAGATGAGTGGGTAATCCCGCTTGCAGATCTCCGCAATCTGATCAAAGACCATCCGAATCTCGACCTCGGCGGCGGGGTCTGTCCTCATTTCAATCACCCAACGGAGCGTCCTATGGTTGGCGCCCCAGATCATGCTTGTAGCAATGCCATCTGGGAGGATTCGCCGAAACGCGGAGGTGAGGCGCTTCTTCTCATCCATGGAAAGCTTGTCCCAAGGAACGGTCTGCTCAAGTTTCCTGTACGCTGCCTCGACCTGCTCGACAGCCTCCATCATCGCGGTTTTTTGTGACTCCGGTAGTTCGTCGGGAACCCAGAACTTGAGGTCCCTGGGCCGCACGTATCGAAGTGACTCTTGGCTGATTGACGTGCCGACTCTGTGCCTAACGATCTCATGCGAACACACTCGACTTATGTTCAATAGAGCGAATATAAGATGGGACTGTTCGAGGATCGAGCCATCACCTTTCGTCAAAATATTCCGATAGTAAGCCTCCGGATCCTCCCGGATTTTCGTCACGTTCGGGTTAAGGTGTGGCTGGTACGACTCATAGCACATCCGACCTGCAAACTCAATCAAAGCTTGGGCGTCAGAACCTCTTGTTCTGATGAACCAATCGGAGTATTCATCGGAAACTCCGAGCAGTCGCAGAACTTCCGCCAAGGCCTGCGGGTCTGCCTTCGTCTCGCCTATTTTGATCACTAAGGGTCTAACTGCTTTCAATGGACCACTTCCTCTCGAGGAACTGGATGACATCAGGAGCCTTTGCGCCCTTCACAATGGGACATCCTTTTACGACCTCAATGGCCACGAGTTCATAAAGGACATTGGAAGGTGAATGAAAGCGCCAATCTGGCCGTGCTCGTCTCAGAATCGCGCGCCGATTCTCTCCAACACGACAGCGAACTCGGTGAGCGAGAACCTGGGCGGGGCGGCAATGGCCCTCCTGATCGAAGTGCTTGCGAGCGTTACCCAAAGGCCATTCGCAATCGCAGCTCGCGCACCGAGCGTCTGCTCTGCTTTCGACGCCTTCGCATCGAATGCCTTCCCAAAGTTTCGCGCCGCGACGAGATGTCGCTTGAAGTCCCCCGCTCGAGCCACACCCTTGGACTGGAGATGATCCGCAAGCTTCCCCGCGTACGTCTCGAAGTCCGTCTTTCCTCCTTCCCACTCCTGGACGAACTCGAAGCATCCGGCGTTCGAGCACACCCCGATGCTCACGCTCTCGACGGCTTCGGCGACGTGTTCGCCCGCGCCCTTCGGGTCGCGACGGCGCACAAGGTGGTCCGTCGCCGCGGTGAGGTTGTATGTGTGCCCGAGGAGCTCGAAGAGCGACTCCCCCGCCCGCGGATCCTTCCATGACTTGTCCAACGCGGCCCCCATGCGGGCCAGCCGACCCCTCACGCCGAGGAACGCGTCGAGGGCCCGCAGGTCCCTCTGGATGTCCGCCCTCAGCTTCGCGGGATTGGCTTTCGATTCGTGCCAAAGTACGTCGTGAAGGGTCTGCTCATCCTTTGAGAGTCGCTTGTCCAGCGATTGGAACCCGGCCATCCGTCTCCCCCACGGGCGATGGAGGTGTCGGGAGAAAAGACTTCCCACCTACGGGAGGACCTCGAAACGTGCGACATGGGGCGGGGATCGGACGAGGCCGATGAGGGCGAAGAACGAGCCAGAGGCCGCGGGGTTCATTCGCAGTGCCGCCTCAAACCTGTCGACGTCGGCCTCCGATTCCCACTCGCTGTACACCATGTGCGCGTGAGAATGAACCGGCGATCCGACGTACGCACGCAAACACCCCGCGGACTTCTTGATGAACGCCCCGTGCTCCCGCAGGAGAGGGACCCCGTTCACCTCGGCTCCCGGCTTGAACGCGAACTGCTCAATGCGGACGAACATCGCTCGGCAATCGAGGCGCAGATTTTAAGTATGGTGATACCCTCGTCGCCCTAATGTTCGGCCGCGAGAAGATCGGGGAGCAGAAGCAGTACTGCGAGAAGTGCGGCTCCGAGAAGAAGTTCTTCGTCCAGCACTCCCACGGGAACTACCCGATCCTCGACTACGTGTGCCCGAAGTGCGACCTCGGCGGAGACCAAGAGGTCCCCGAGTGGTGGAGCGGGACCGGCCAGGCCCACCATGACGAGTGAGAGCGTGTCCTCTCCCGCCAAGGTCATCCAGGTGTACCGGATCAGCGGGTACGTCCTCGGCCCTTGCGAGAAGTGCGGGAAGGAGGAGCGGGCCCTCCTCATGTTCGAGGACTACGGCATGGGGTGGGAGTGCCTGAGCTGCGGGCACACGGACCGCGTCGACCGCGTCGACTGGATCGACGGGGACAAGCTGCCGCCCGACTGGGGACTCGGCTGAGTCACAGGACGCCGCACCGCAGGCAGATCCCCTGGCCCCAGCACTTGTCGCATCTTCGTTTGAATCCTAGGAGGGTCCGGGTCCCTCGCCCCCCGCAGTGCGGACAGAATCCGGAGTCGCTGCACTCGTCGCATTTCTTCTCGACCTTCTTGATCACGAGGCGGAGTTGCCGGTTCTCCGGATGCGCCTCTTGAATCCGCCGCAGAAGCCCCAAGGCCTCCTCTCTCCGGGTGGCGCGGTCGAAGCGGTGGAGGGTCGACGCCTTCATCATCATCGCCTTCTCGTTTTCGGGGTCCGCGGAGAGAACGGCGTCGAATGCGTTCAGCGCGTCCTGGAACGCGCCCTTCACGCGATCGCTGTCCTCGAACTCCACCTCGACCCCGATGTCCCGCGCCACGACCTCCTGCCGCCGCAGGTCCCGCGCGGAGGCGGCGAGCTTCACCCCGCGGGCGAGGTTCAGCCCGACGTGTAGCTCGCGGATCGGCCCATCCTCGGACTCGAGACGGAACGCCTCCCCTGCGGCCGAGAGGGCCTCGTCGAACCGGCCCGCGTCCACCGCCTTCCGGGCCCGCTCGTACGCCTCCCGCCCCGCGCCGACCGTCATTCGAACTGTCCAAAGCAGGTACGGGCTTAAGGGTGCCCCCGCGAACCGTTATGGTCGCCGCTGCGTTTGCGCCCTCGTGGCGGACGAGTTCGCGTTCGACGATGCGGAGTTCCTCGGGCTCGCGCGCCGGTCGAGACGCGACCCCTACCGGCTCGGCCTCTTCGCCCGCCATTTCGAGATCGGGGAGCGGGCGAGCTTCGTTCTTCCCGTTGCGGGCGGAACGCTCGTGGGCACCGACCGTCGACTCCTTCTCTTCACGACGCATCTCGAGGTCGACGGGGCGTGGAACGTGCGGGAGTTCACCGGATACGTGGTCTCCCGAGAGATCCCGCTTGACCGCATCCTAGAGGTCCGACCGTTTGGGTCCGTCGCGCCGAACGAGATCGTCGAAGGGATTTCCGTGTTCACTCCTGAAGGACCCGTGGACTTCGTCGTGTCGAAGGGCTTGGAACGAGTCGTTTCGGACGAGGACATCGGCCGGATTCTCGCACGCCTCACGCAACGTAGTCCGTCTGGCGGTTGAGTCGGCGGAGCAGGTCCATCGCGGGTTCGTAGCCGGGATTGATTTTCACGGCCTCCTCGAGATGTTTGCGCGCGAGCTGCGTCTGCCCCCGGAGCATGTAGAGGCGCCCGAGGTTCGTGTGGGCGTAGAAATAACAACAGTATCGCGTGGACTCGATCGCAGATTTGAGCCATGGGATGGCTTCGTCGGGCCTCTCTAGTTCGATGAGGTACGCGCCGATATCGTTGTACGGATTCCCGAAGCTCGGATCCGTCTCGATTGCCAACTTGCACTCGTCGATCGCACGATTCAGGTCGCCTCTGAAGCTGTACGTCCATCCCAGAAACGTGTGGCCCTCTGCGGTGGGGAACAAGCAAAGCGAGCGAAGATAGAGGTCTTCCGCATCTTCGAGCTCCCCCAGGCTCTGGAGGATGTACGCCGCGTGGAACGCCCGGCGAGCGGCAAGGCGCGTCGTGTCGAGATCGTGGATCTTCGTGTCGAGCGGGCCGCCCGCGAACGTCTCGTCGATTCCCTCCGCGAAGTGCGTGTCGTGGTGTCCAACGAGGCGGGCCTCCCATGCGTGCTCCACGAGGGCATCGCGGATCAGGAGCCGGGACCACATCACCGCGCGCCCCTCGCCCGCGCCCGGTGGCCCCGCGGGCATGTCCGTGATCGAGAGATCGAGGTCTTCCCCGCCGCTTCGAATGCGCTTCTGGAACGCGAGTTGCTCGGGAGACGACCCCCGCGAGACGACGAAGCCGGGGTCCGCGAGGCGCCCAGAGACCTCCCGCATCGGGCGCTGGGTCGGGTCGAGGACCAGGATGCGCTGGAAGGGCCCTTCCGTGAGATCGTCAGAGATCGTTACGCGTTCGTCGAGGCCCGCGTCATCGAGGTTTCGAGCGGCGACCTCCCGCAGGTTCGCGTCGACCTCCGCGAGGGTCACGTGTCCTCCCTCCATGGCCTTGGCGACGAGCGCGGCGGGGTAGCCCGCGCACCCGCCGACGATTCCGACGTTCAGCTCCGGTCGGAGGTCGAGGAGCTGAAGGAGCGCGACGAGGGCCGTCGGCGACGGGAGGACGGCCCCGCGAAAGTTCGCATGGAATGGGATCGGCGCGTTCGCATACGCGAGACCCCGGAGCTCCGGCGGAAGCCACTTCTCCAGGTCGAGCGAGCGCAAGGCCCGCTCGATGGCGGGGCTGGTCAGGAGGCCGCGGTCGCAAAGGGAGGCCACAAGGTTCTCGCGCCCGCGCACGCCCTCCCGGAATCCGTCTCGCGCGTTTAAGCCTCGCGGATTCAGGGGTCGACGTCCTTTGCGAAGAGCCCTCGCACCCGGACGATTTCCTCCGGAGAGAGCGGCGGCGACTCGGAGCTCCGGAGGTTCTCCTCCGCCTGCGCAGCGGTCTTCGCCCCGGGGATTGTCGTCGACACCTCGGGGAACGCGAGGACGAACCGAATGGCGGCTTGGGCCAGGGTCCTTCCGTCGCTCGCGAGGAACGAGAGATGCTTCGCCGCGTTCGCGCGGGCAGCGATCATCTGCGGAGGCCAGTGGTGGCGGATGTCCCCGTGGGGAAACTTGGCCGCCGGCGAAATCGCTCCCGTCAAGAATCCGTTTCCGAGAGGCTCCCGCGCGATGACCCCGATGTTCTCCCTGCGGGCCATGGGGAGCAGATCCTCGATCCACTCTTGGCGGAAGATACTGAAGGGGACCTGGAGGGTCTCCGGTTTTCCGGCCTCCATGCACAGCGTGCCCTCGAAGGGCTCGTGGATCGACACGCCGTAATGGAGGATCTTGTTCTCCGACTTCAGTGCGTCCAGGGACTCGTATGTGTCCGGGTCCGCCATCATGTCCGCGGGCGGGTTGTGGAGCTGGTACAGGTCGAGGTGGTCCGTCCGGAGGCGTTTCAAGGAGCGCTCCAGCGCGAACGCGACGTACCCGGGATCGAAGTTCATCCGGACTCCGCCGTGGTAGAAATCACCGCCAACTTTCGTGGCAAGATACACGTCATCCCGATGCCCCTCCAGAGCCTCGCCGAGAATCTCCTCGCTGTGGCCCCAGCCGTACACGTCCGCCGAGTCGAAGAACGTGCAGCCGAGCTGGAACGCCCGCCGGACCGCGGCGATGGAGACCTTGTCGTCCGTGGGTCCGTAGGAGTTCCCGTGCTCGTTCCCGCCGATCGCCCATGCCCCGAAGCCCACCTCCGAAACCTTCAAGGCGGTGCGCCCGAGCGTCCGAGCCTTCATCCCGACGGCGAACCGGGGGAGCGACAAGAATGTTGTGACTGGGGCCCACCGCAAGTCCGATATCCTGTGACCGCCTCCCCCGGAGACGTGATTGAGGGCGCCCATGTCCGCCTGCGGAAGGTCGAGCGCCAGGACCTCCCGCTGTTGCACAAATGGATGAACGACCGCGACGTCGTCGCGTGGGCCCGCTTCAGCCCGGAGCACATGACGAGCCTCGCGGCCGTCGAGAAGTGGTATGAGAAGGAGCT
>VBML01000136.1 GCA_005878915.1 Methanobacteriota archaeon
TTCCAAGCGTACATTCGACAACATTATCCGCGGACCAAAACTTGGTACCGCGATGCGGCTGTTCATCGTGGTCCTCGGCATCGTTGTCCTTCTGATGGGCTCCGTCTGGGCTCTTCAGGGGGCCGGCTACATCCCCGGCTCATTCATGTCGAACAACCCAACGTGGATCTGGATCGGCGCGCCAACGGCGGTGGCCGGCCTCGTCATCATTTTTCTGGGACTCCGGGCGAAGAAGCCCACGACGAAGGCCGAGCCCTGATCGGCGTCACTCGGAAACCAAGAGGGCAATCGAATCGTATCCAGCCGCTCCATTGGGGAACGGGGGGGCGGGATCGCTTTCCTGCGCGTTCCCGGGCGACCCCGGAGTGCCCTCCGTCGCCTTCGCGACGATCCGATACGACCCGCCCCCCGGCGGGGTCCATGGGAAGGTCCACAGGACCCAGGACAGAGGCGATTGCGCTGGGTCCAAGTCCGCCGGCATCCATGTCACCCCTCCATCCGTGCTGACCTCGACGAGCGAGATCCCGCGGTCCCCCGCGAACGCAACGCCGCCGATCGTCACGGAACCCGAGACGACCGAATTGTGCGCCGGGGTCGCGATGATCGCGGTCGTCCGGATCGAGCCCCGCTCGCCCCCCGGCAGGAGATCGGAGTTCGTCCAGCCTTTCTGCTGCCAGAAGCCGGAGAACGGCCCCTTGACAAGCTCGATGCGAGTGAGCCATTTCGCGTGGAACATCCCGTACAGCCCGGGCACGATGATGCGCGCGGGATACCCGTGCTTCGGGCGAAGGCGCTCGAAGTTCATCTCCAAGGCGACGATGCTCGAAGGGTTCATCGCTTTCCCAAGCGGGACCCCGACGGTGTACCCGTCCGCGCACGTGAACGCGACCCAGTCCGCCCCGGATGCGATCCCCACGTCCGCCAGCAGATTCGCAAGGGGAATTCCCCTCCATCGGGCCGTACTGATCAGGTTCCCCCCCACCTCGTTGCTCACGCACTCGAGGGTCGCGATCTCCTCCTGCGAGTCCGCCCGCCCCTCCAGCGCCGTGAGGTCAAACGTCTTCGTGACGAGCCCATCGACGGTGAGTCGCCATCGACCCTCTTGGACATCCGGAGTGAGGTCAGGGTCTAGCACGTTCTTCGTGACGACGTAGAACTCGTCCGTCGGCGTGATTGCCTTCGCGCGCATCTCCTGGACGGACGCGAACAGCAAGCGGGCGGGGCGGGTGACGAGAGCGCTCAGTCCCGCGACCCCCACGGCGGCCGCTGCGATTAGGATCGCGACGGAAGCGATGAACTGACGGCGGCTGAGGGAGAAGCCCTCGGGATGGCGGGCCGCGACGTCGACGAGGAAGTAATCGAGGATCGATGCCGACAGGAACGCGCCGAGGAGTTGACTGAAGCCGGCACCGAAGGTCCCTGCGGCCGTCCGGGACCCGAGGAACCCTACATCGAGTAAGGGAAGGACGACGACAAGGGTAATCGCGGCGGGGACGAGTCCGTACAGAGCGAAGACGAGCCACCGGTTTCTCACCCGCTTCTCGACCCACCGGTATGGGAGCGCGGTGACGCCGGGAATCAGGAGAAACACGACGAGCGCGATCACGATTGCCAGGACCTTCGCCCCCTCCCCCATTGTGCGGATGAAGAACGACTCGATGCTGCCCGGGATTCGGCCCACCGTGAAGTCCACCGCAATCTCCGGGAGGAACACGCCGAGGCCGACCATCCGCATCACGAACGTCAGGGCGAGACCCGGCGCGCCCGCCACAATCCCCGCCGCGAAGCGCATCCATGGCAGCCGCTTCAGGCGCGCCCAGAAGCGGGTGATCACTGGAGGGAGCACACGGGACCAACGGGAGGGCGGGGCTTGAACGTTCGCCACTTGCCACCCCACACTTGGCAGGCGCTCACGGCCCGTGGGCTTTTTTCCCCCCTCGGCAATCTCGGTTCCTGGTGCCCCGCATGACCCGCACAAAGACGACTGGAACCGGCCCGCTGTCGAACGCACGTCTGGAGGAATATTTCCTCTGGGTCCGCGATTTCCCGCGGATGCGGACGTTCTACCACGAGACGCTCGGGCTTCCGATCCGTTACGAGAACCCGCACTTCGCGGAGCTCCCAGCGGGAGCCGGCTCAATCGCCCTTCACGCGGAACGGGAGCGTCACGCGGCGGGCACGAACTCGTTCATGGGGTTCACGGTTCGGGACATCGACGCGGTCGTCGAGGGGTTGCAGCAGCGAGGGGTCGACGTGGCCCCGATACAGGATGAACAGTTCGGGCGGATCACATCGTTCCGTGACCCGGAAGGAAACATGATCGGCCTCGAGGAGCCGCCACGGCGGAGGCGTTGAAAGGTTTTTAGCGGTCCGCCCCGCTGGCTTCCTTATCCGATGACAATCGAAGACCAGATCAAGGCGGCCGAGGACGAGATTCAAAGGACGCCATACAACAAGAATACCCAGCACCACATCGGGAAGCTGAAGGCGAAGGTCGCCCGCCTGAAAGAGGAGCTCCAGCTCCGCCAGCTGAAGGGGGGCGGGGGCGGACCGGGGTACGCGGTGAAGAAGAGCGGGCACGCGACCGTGGGCCTCGTGGGGTTCCCGAGCGTGGGGAAGTCCACCCTCCTGAACCAGATTACCGACGCGACGAGCGCGGTCGCGGCGTATGACTTCACGACGCTCACGGTGATCCCCGGCGTCATGGAGTACCGCGGGGCGAAGATCCAGATCCTGGACATGCCCGGGCTCATCCGCGGGGCCTCGAAGGGGAGGGGCCGGGGGCGGGAGGTCCTGAGCGTCGCGCGATCGTGCGACATGATCCTCCTCATGGTCGACGTGTTCGAGACGAACGTGCAGGTCCTCGTGGACGAGCTGTACGTTGCGAACATCCGCCTGAACCAGCGACCCGCGGACGTCGTCGTTTCGAAGGCGAACCGCGGCGGCCTGACGGTGAACCCCACCGTGAAGCTCACCTTGATCGACGAGGAGACAATCGCGGACGTTTGCCGGGAGTGGGGCGTCCTCAACGGGACCGTCGTCGTCCGGGAGGACGTCACCGCGGACCGCCTCATCGACGTCCTGGCGGGGAACCGGAACTTCATGCCCGCGCTCGTCGTCCTGAACAAGATCGACCTCGTGACCCCGGAGTACCTGAAGACCGTGGAGGGCCGGCTGAAGGGCTGGCGGATCCTCCCGATCTCCGCGATGAACGGCGCCGGGCTCGAACCCGTGCGGGCGGAGATCTACAACTCCCTCCGGTTCATGCGGGTGTACCTGAAGCCCCAGGGGAAGGAAGCGGACCTGCGGGAGCCGTTGATCGTTCGGGAGGGCTCGACGGTCGGGGAGGTGTGCGACGCGATCCACCGGGAGTTCCGGCGGAAGCTCCGGTACGCGAACGTATGGGGGGAGTCCGCGGTGTTCCCCGGGCAGAAGGTCGGCGTGAACCACGTCCTCCGGGAGGGGGACGTCCTCACGGTCGTCGTTCGGAAGCAGTGACCCGGATCCGATCACGCGAGCCGGTGCATCCGCTTCAGGTCCTCTGCGAAGTCCTTCAGGAGGTCCGGGACCGCGAGCCCGTCGATCGGTTGGCCGAGGGAGACCCCGCGTTCCTTCTTCACGCGCCACACCTCGGAGTTGAACCCCTCGATCTCCGGCGTGAGCTTCGTGAGCTCCTCACGCACCCCCGCGCGAATGCTGGGCAAGACCTCGCTGTGGACGCTGCCGCCGTACACCTCCCGCCAGATCTTGTCCGTGCAGAAGGGGATGATGGGGGCGAGGAGGCGCAGGAGGTCCTGAAGGACGGCGTGGAGCGTGTGGACCGCGCCGCCGTCCCCCTCGTACGCGCGGGCCTTCACCATCTCCACGTAGTGCGGGGCGAAGCGGTTCCAGAGGAACTCCCGGCATCGGTTCGCGGGCACGAAGAGGTTGAACTCCTCGAACGCCCCCCGGCACTCCGCGACGAGGGCGTTCAGCTCCGCGAGGATCCACTCGTCCGATGCGAGGAGCTTGCCGGCCGGGAGCGGCGGGAAGGAGGAGACGAACCGCGCGACGTTCCACAGCTTCGTGATGAACTTCTGGGCCCCGCCGATCTTGTCCTCCGAGATCCGGAAGTCCTCCCCCGGTCCCGTCTCGGACGCCGCGAAGAACCGCATCGCGTCCGCGCCGAACTTCTCGATCAGCGGATCCGCGGGCAGGTAGTTCCCGAGGGTCCGGTGCATCGCCCGCCCGCGGGCGTCGAGCCCGAGGCCGTGGACGAAGACGTGCTGGAACGGTTTCTGCTTCCGCACGAGCCACGACTTCAAGGTCGTGTAATAGAGCCACGTGCGGACGATCTCCCGCCCCTGCGTGCGCAGGTGCGTGGGGAAGTTCTCCTCGAAGAACCCCTCGTCCTTCCCGTACCGCGTGACCCACAGGTTCGAGCAGCTCGAGTCCATCCACGTGTCGAACACGTGCTCCTCGCCCGCGAACGACGTCCCCGCGCAGTTCGGGCACTCGTCGAAGGGCGCCGGGTCCTTCCACGGGCGGTAGTACGTCCCGGGCTTCGGGACGAGGACGAGCCCGCACGCCTTGCAGTACCACAGCGGGATCTCCGTGTGATAGAACCGCCTCCGGGAGATCGGCCAATCGATCGTGAGGGAGTCGATCCAATCCAGGAGGAGCTGCCGGTGGCGGGGCGGGTGGAACGCCATCTCGTCCGCGAGGCGCTTCAGGGCGTCGCGGAACTCGAGCTGACGGAGGTACCAGCCCTCGGACGAAAGGAACTCCACGGGGGTGCGGCTCCGCTCGCACAGCGGGGTCTTGTGGAGGATCGACTCGACCTTCTCGACGAACCCGCCGGACTCCAGGTCGCGGAGGACGGCCGACCGCGCCGCCTCGACCTTCATGCCCGCATACGGGCCCGCCACGGCCGTCATGCGGCCCCGCTCGTCGATCGCCTTCACGGGTTCGAGCTGGAGGTCTCGGAACAACCGGACGTCGACGATGTCCCCGTACGAGCAGATCATCGCCGCCCCGCTCCCGAAATCGATCCTCGCCTCGGGGTGCGCCCGCACGAGGGCCTCGTTCCCGAACAGCGGCATCACCGCGGTCTTCCCGACGGACGCGCGCCACCGCTCATCGTCGGGGTGGACGATCACGGCGCGACACGCGGGAAGGAGCTCGGGCCTCGTCGTCGCGATCGTGACGGACCCGCCTCCCTTCAGCGGGAAGCGGATCCACGCAAGCTTCGATGGAAGCTCCTCATACACGATGTCCGCCTCCGCCAGGGGCGTCTCGCAGGCGACGCAGTAGAAGCTCGGCCGTTCCCCGCGGTAGAAGAGGCCCTGGTTGAACAGGCCGATGAAGATCGCCTGGCTGAACGCGCGGTACTCATCGGAGTCCGTGCGATACGTGTGCGCGAAATCCGCCGTCATCCCCATCCGTTTCGCGATAGTGAGAATGCCTTCCCCGATTCCCGCGATCTCCTCGCGGCACTTCGCGATGAACGCCTCGCGGTCCCACTCGTGGAGGGGCTTCGCGTACTTCTTCTCGACCGTCCGCTCGATGTTGATCCCGTTCTGGTCGAGACCGAAGGGGAACACGACGGCCTTGCCGAGCATGCGCTGCGAGCGGGCGATCATGTCGATCAGGGAGTACGCGACGACCGCGCCCGGGTGCCAGTCACCGCTTGGGTACGGAGGGGGAGTATCGATCACGTACGTGGGCCCTCGCTCCGGCGTGTACGCGTAGAGCGCGGGCTCGCCCTCCCACGCTCGGAGGAGCTCCCGCTCGAACTCGGGGTCCCATCGATTCGGGGCAAGCTTCGGCTCGGGCATGTGCGGCGGCGCCTCGAAAGTGCTGGGCCCTAAAAGGCTTGCCCGTGCTCTGTCATCGGAGGGTCGTTGGGAATAGAGCACTTCCCCGGCCCATGGGGAGAGCCCCTCGCCATCAAATCAGAGAACCTGGCGAGAACGATTAAGTATGGACACGCCCACACGGGCGGCGTAGGGACACACCGGTGGAGCAGCAGCGGCATTTGAAGGCGAAGATTTGCCTTGTCGGCGAGGCGGCAGTTGGGAAGACCTCCCTCATCCGCCGGTTCGTCCAGAGCCAGTTCAGCGACGACTACCTGACAACGATTGGCGTGAAGGTGTCAAAGAAACGCCTGGACGTCCGTGTCCCAGAAGAGGAGCAACCCGCCCTCCTCGAGGTCGCGGTTTGGGATGTCATGGGCCAACCGCAGTTCCGCGAGCTGCTGCAGGAGGCGTATTTTGCGGGCGTTTCGGGGATCATCGGGGTCGCCGACCTCACGCGTCCGGATACGCTCCAAGCGCTCTATGAGTGGATTGACCGCGTGGACCGCGTCACGAGCCAGGCTCCCGTCGTCATCGCGGGGAACAAGGCGGACCTCCTCAAGAATGCCCACTTCACCGAGGTGGAGGTCGAGATGGAGGCGCTCGCGCGATCGTTCCGTGCGGACTGGAGGCTGACCTCCGCGAAGACGGGAAATCACGTCGAAGAGGTGTTCCAGCTCCTCGGTGCCCGCATCGTGAACCGGGCCGTGAAGGCTCGCCCGTCGATTGGCATCGCCGCTCAAAAAGCTTCGAATCCCTCGGGCACCGGGTCCGGGCCCGCTCCATAGCCCGCCACCCCGAGCCGGCTCAGTTTACTCGATGTATCGCAGCGCCTCGGCCGGCGGAATCCGGGATGCGCGGATTGCGGGGGACGCCGTGGCGGCGACGGTTGCCACCAGGGCGATCGCGGCGATGACCCCGAGGTTCACCCACGGCACGACGAACGTGGCGAAGTCCGCGAAGAAGACGGAGTACACCTTGTACGCGAGGATGACACCGAGGGCCATCCCGACGACGATCCCCAGGGCGGCGATGAACGCGATCTCGATAAGGAACGAACGAAGCACCATCTCCCGCGTGAACCCGATCGCCCGAAGCGCACCGATCTGCTGCCGCCGCTCGACGACCGCGCGGGCGGTCACGACCCCGAGGCCCGCGATCCCGACCATGAGGCCGATCCCCAGGTACGCCTGCAGGAGGGTGAGGACCTGCTGCGACGCATCGAAGGCCCTCCCGATCTCCTCGCGGATGTCGATCGTCCTCAGGCCATAGGCGAAGAAGATCCTCTCGAGCTCCCCTCGCATCCAGCCCACGTCCGTCCCCGGGGCGAGCTGGAAGAAATATGCGGTGTACGTCCGCGAGAGGTTGAACGTCCCCTTCACCACCGCCTGATCGGTGAAGATCCCCGAGGTGAACTGGAGCGCCTGCTCCAGGATCCCGAGGACGATCAGTCGAACTTCGCGCCCCTCGCCGTCCGTGACGACGACGGTATCGCCGGGCGAGGCGCGGAGTCCGCCACCCGCCCCGACGAACTGGCTCGGGCCCGACGCGGAACGGTCCACAACCGCGTACGAGTGGTTTGCGGAGAGGGCCGTCCACACCCGCGTGCTGTTCGCGTTCACGAGATCGATTCGCGTCCCGTTCGCGTCGAGGATGAACGGAAGGTGGTCATGGAATTCGTAGCGGTTCGAGTTCACAAGGAAGTTGTCGATGCCCCAGAGGGTGTAGTCGAACTCGCTCGAGTTCCCCGTCCGCACCTTGGCCGGCAGGACCGTCGCGGAGGCGACGCCCTGCTCTCCCCCGAGGAAATAGGCGTGTGAGAGGTTGCCCCAAAGAATCGTGCGGAAGTCGGGGATCTCCCCGTAGCTCACCGTGTACCCGACGATGTCGTAGCCCCCCGATTGCTGCTGGATGAACTGCTGGAGGCTCGCGCCTTGGAGGGCCTGGACCATCGAGATCACCGTCACCGTGAAGAGGATCAGGGCGAACATCGCGAGCGTCATGCCGGTGCGGAACGGCCGCTCCGTCGGGTACGACATCGCGATGCGGGCGGCGGGCCTCCCGGTCCTCCGCGCGGTCAGGATGATGAGGGCCTTCAGCGCGGGGGCCGCGTTGAACACCGCGATGAGGATCCCGCCGAGGACGAGGAGCAGGCCGATCGCAACGAACAAGACGGACTCCTCATCTGGTCGGAGGTTCACGAAGTGCCAGGGCCCGAGCTGGTACACGAGGTTCGCGAGGCCCGCGATCGTGACGGGCCACCGGGCGGGGACCCAGCGGGAGGCCGCGACGCCGAGGCCCAGTGCGAGGAGCGGGATCCCCGCGACCTTCCCGAGGCTGGAGTCGGAGAGGAACCCGACCGCGGTGCCCGCGGCGCCCAGTGCCGCGAGGGCAATGCCCGCGACGAGGAAGAGATTCCCGTGGTGTCCCTCCGGCTCGGGCAGGTCGCGAATCGCGCGGACTACGTTCAGGCGGGCGATCCGCCATGCGGCGAGGGCGACGGATGCGAAGGTCATCACCGCGCCGACGGCGAACGCGAGGACCACGCTCGCGGGATCGAAGTAGAACGCGACGCGGATTCCCTCCCGGAGCGGGACGAGGATCCCGAAGAAGTAAATCATCACGGCCCCGAGGGCGAGGCCCGCGAGGGATCCAAGGGCCGCCGCCGCGAAC
>VBML01000137.1 GCA_005878915.1 Methanobacteriota archaeon
CGCCGCGGACGACTTCATCCCGCAGACCACGTTCCTCGTCGTCGCGATGGTCCTCCTGGGCGGGGCGGCGAACCACCGAGGGGCCCTCCTCGGGGCGATCACGATGACCGTCCTCGACCACGTCACTCGCCCCTCCTTCTACGCGATCCTCGGGCTGACCGTGGACCTTCCGTTCGACATCAACTACCTCCGGTACATCCTGATCGGCCTGCTGATCATCCTGATCCTGATGTTCCGTCCGGAGGGGCTCCTCCCGGAGAAGCCCGTGAAGACGTCCGCGTTGAAAGTCCCAACGCCTGAGGAGGCGTCCTCCTGAGGGATGCAGCTCATTCAGCGTTCGCGACCAGGGCCACGCGTCTCGGAAGGCCAATGTAGTCGAATGTAATATTCGTAGTGTGAACATCGTGCTCGATACGGATGTCCTCATCAAGCTCGCAAAGACCTCAGCCAAGGAGACCGTCGCGTCGAATTTCCGGGTGTTCGTTCCCCCCGGAGGTGCGGAGGGAGAGCGTGGATGAGGGAAAGGCCAGAGGTTTCCCGGACGCGGCCCGGATCGAGCAGAACATTCGTGCCGGACTTGTTAGGGTCCAGAGGCCCCGGCGGATCGAACCAACGGAAGCGCTCATCCGTGACCTCCGCGTTGCGAGCGCGGAGGCGGACGTGCTTCGCCTCTTCCGCTCCGGGGGGATGGACGCCGTCGTGAGCGATGACCGAAGGTTTCTGCAAACCCTGGAGGCCTTAGGGATTCCCTTTGCCACGTCGAGCTCTCTCCTCGTCGGAATGGTGAGGCTGAAGCGGATTGGGGTCCGTGAGGGGCTTGCGCTGCTCGAAAAGCTCACGGGATTCGTCGGCGACAGCGAGTACTTGGAGGCGCGGCGGGTTCTGGAGGGGCGCTGACGTGAGCACGGTGAAGAGCCTGCGGCTGCCTGATTCCCTCCTGAGAGCCGTCCGCCATCTCGCCCGCCGCGAGCGCCTCGATGAGTCCACCGCAATCCGAAAGCTCATTGGGATGGGGGCGACAGGTTACGCGGTCGGCCTCTACCGCGAGGGCAAAGCCACGCTTCGGGAGGCCGCCGAGCTGGCGGAGGCCACCCCCCGGGAGATGATCGAGATCCTGCTGGACCACGGCGTACGGGGGAACGTCACCGTGGACCGGCAGCGAAAGGCGATCCAATTCATCCTCTCGAAGTCCTAGGTTCGTCGCCGTCAGTTCAGGTTCGCGATGGTTCGAGGCCTTCCGCCGCCGCAAACTTCAATTCGGTAAGCCCGATGCCGCGCCCATGGCGACTCCGGCGGCGGTGGGAGGAGGAGTGGGCATGTGGAAGGCGGCGCTCGCGGTCTTCGTCGTCCTGACCGTCATCTTCGCGGGGACCACCGCGTATTTCGCGACCCAGACGCGACCGGCGGGCGGGAGTGTCACGTACCCGATCGGCGTTGAGATCGCGATCAGCGGCTCATACACGACGGACGGCCCCCTTCGGAGGGACGGGGCGTTCCTCGCGATCGACCAGATGAACGACGAGCTCGCGGCGGCGGGTTCCCCCGTGCGGTTCCAGCGGATCCACGAAGACTCCGGCGGCACCATCACGGGAGCGACGGCCTCGTTCAATTCCCTCCTCGCGGCGGGCGTCAAGGTCATCGTCGGCCCGCTCTCGAGCTCCGAGGTGAACGCGATCATGCCCCTCGCAAATGCGAACCAGGTCGTCTCGATCAGCCCCTCCTCCACGGCCCCGAGGCTCGCGTTGGACGATTACTCGTTCCGGGTCGCGCCGAACGATGCGTTCCAGGCGCGGGCCCTCGGCCGCTTGTTCCAGAGCCAAGGAATTTCGAAAATCGGGGTCATCGCGCGGGACGATGACTACGGCCGCGGGATCGCGAACCTCACGAAGTCGATCGTGGAGGCGGCCCCTTACAACGGCCAGGTCACGAAAGTTATGTACGATCCGCTTTCGACGAACCACGCGACGGAGGTTGGCCTCCTCAGCGGGGCGATCGCCGGCTACGGGGCAGGCGCGGACACGGCGGTCCTCATCGTCGCGTTCGAGACGGATGGCACGGACATCCTGGACCGCGGGCGGCAGGACGCGACCCTGAGCAGTGTCCGCTGGTTCGGGTCGGAGAGCCTGCGGCGGACGGCCTTCCTCCCGCCGACGAACCCGACCGCGATCGGGGACTTCGTCGTGCAGCGGAACCTCACCGGTTTCTTCGCGTCCGCGGCGAAGAACCCCGTCGTGACGGCGTTCGAGCAGGCGTACAACACGAAGTACGGGAGGGCGCCCTCCACCTACGCGTACTACGCGTACGACGCAGCTTGGATCGCGATGCTCTCCGTCCTGAGGGCGGGGAAGTACGACGGGGCGGCGATCCGAGCGATGATCCCGCTCGTCGGCGAGCAGTACATCGGCGCGAGCGGCCACAAGGTCTTCGACCAATACGGGGACTACGCGGCCGCGGACTACCGGGTGTGGCACGTGACCCTGACCGGGACGACGTATGGGTTCACGGAGGTCGGCACCTGGTTCTACGCGACGGACACGCTCGCGTGGGACTAGCACAGAGGTCGCCGCCCGCGACCCTTGAGGTACGGCGAGTGGACCCGATCCTCCGGCTCGACAACGTCGAGAAGCGCTTCGGGGGCCTCCGGGCCGTGGACCGCGTGAGCGCGGCCGTGCGGGAGGGGGAGATTGTCGGCCTTATCGGGCCGAACGGGAGCGGGAAGACGACCCTCTTCAACGTGATCACCGGCGTGTACAAGCCGGATGGCGGATCCATCGCGTTCCACGGGGAGCGCATCGACGGCCTCGAGCCCCATGAAATCTTCGCGAAGGGGATTGTGCGGTGCTTCCAGAATCCGCGCCTCTTCGCGGGGATGACCGTGATGGAGAACGTCCTCGTCCCGCCCCGCGGGCAGGTCGGCGAGCGCGTGACGGCGGCTCCGTTCCCGCGGCGGTGGTCCGATCAGGAAGCGCACCTGGCGGCGAAGGCGCTCCAGACCCTCGCGGCGCAGTCGCTCCGGGGCGTAAGGGGGAGCTGGGCGACGGAGGTCTCCGGCGGGCAGATGAAGCTCCTCGAGGTCTCGCGGGCCCTGATGGGGGAACCGCGACTTCTCCTCTTGGACGAGCCCACCGCGGGGGTGGCCCCGAAGCTCGCGCGGGAGATCTTCGACGGCATCGTCGGGCTCCGGAAGGAGCTCGGCCTCACGTTCGTCGTGATCGAGCACCGTCTCGACGTCCTCTTCGACTACGTGGAGCGTGTCCTCGTGATGCACCAGGGGAAGCTGATCTTCGACGGCCCTCCGAAGGACGCGCAGGCGGATCCGAACGTGATCGACTCGTATCTCGGCGAGTGAGCCCATGGCGGATTCCGCCCTCCAGGCGACGGACATCGTCGGGGGCTACGGAAAGGCGGTCGTCGTCCAGGGCGTCAGCGTTCGTCTCGGCCGGAAAGAGCTCGTCGCCCTCGTCGGTCCGAACGGGAGCGGGAAGAGCACGCTCCTGAAGTCCATCTACGGCCTCGCGTCCCTCTTCTCCGGGACGGTGTCGTGGGATGGGCGGGACATCACACGCGTTGGCCCGGAGGAGAAGGCCCGCCTCGGAATCGGATACGTGCCACAGGTCGACAACGTGTTCCCCGACCTCCGGGTGCGTGAGAACCTCGAGATGGGCTCGTACTTCCGAAGGGACAAGGCCGCGGTCCTCGCGGACATGGAGGGCGTGTTCGGCATCTTCCCCGTCCTCCGAGAACGGAGGGAACAGATGGCCTCCACTCTGAGTGGCGGGGAGCGGCAGATGCTCGCGATCGGGCGGGCCCTCATGGCCCGGCCGAGCGTCCTGTTCCTCGACGAGCCCACAGCGGCCCTTGCGCCGAAGATCGTCGCCGAGCTGTTCCGGAGGGTTCGGGCGATCCGCGACTCCGGGGTGTCGATCCTCCTAGTCGAGCAGCACGCGCGGAAGGCGCTGGAAATCGCGGACAGGGGGTACGTACTTGTGGCTGGGAAGATCGCGATGGAGGGGGGCGGGGCTGAGATCTTGGCGAACGAGGATCTGAAGCGCGTATTCCTTGGAGCGAAGTGACGACGGCAAGGGGAGCCCGGGCTGACAGGTGCTCGGCAGAGCGACCTTCGGCACTCTGCGTCTCTATGAGGTGATTGTCGTGGTCGGTGGGCGAACCGACGCACGGACGTGCTCGCGAAGACAGTGGTCGAGTACCGCGTCTTACCTTCAGAGGGTCACGTTTATTACCCATATTGGGTAATAAACCATCGTCATGTCCTTCCGCATCAATCCCTCTATCGAGAAGCTCTTCGGGTCGAAGACACGGGCGAAGGTACTCGGCCTCCTGGCGAATTCGCTCGAGCCAAAGACGGGATACGCACTCTCTAAGGCGTTGGACATCGGTCCTCCGAAGGTCTACCCGATTCTGAAGGCCCTAGAGTCCGCGGGGTTTCTTGAGTCAATTGTGAGCGGCCCCGGGTTCAAGCGCTACTTCTTGAGAGACGATAATTTGAGGCAGTTTCTTCGGAAGAAGGTACGAATCGCTTTCGAAGAGGACTGGTTCCGTCCCGAGATGATGCGAGAGCGGCGGGCCGCGCTTGCGTCCGCGAAGCGCCTGACATTCAAAGTTCCTAAAGGAACCGCGCGAAGTCCGAAGGGCCTTGCAAATCGGGTGGAGTTCATTCGCCCACGGGAGAAGGATCTCGCCCTGGCACGGATTGCAAAGAAGCGGCGTCGACGAGGCACGGTTCAGAGCGAATAAGGCCGGCCGTCTGATAGCATCGTGCCCTTACGTGGATGGCCGGAACTTGTACCCGTAGTGGATGACGCCCGCGTCCCCCTCGGACCCGAGCCTCCGGAAGGCGGCCTCGACCCGCATCCCGATTTTCACCGCCGCGCGGTCCACGTCGACGATTTGCGAGGTCACGCGGCAGCCCTCCTCCATCTCGACGATCGCAAGGACGTACGGCTTCATCATCTCGTACGCGGCAGGAGCGTCGTGGATCACGGTCCACGAGACGACCGTCCCCCGTCCGCTGAGCTTCACCGACTCCATCTTCCCGATGCTCCGTCGCCCGCACTCCGGGCACACGGTCCGCGGCGGGAAGTCGAGCGTACCGCAGTGACCGCACTTCGACCCGTACAGGTTGTACCGGCTCGGGATCTCCCGCCAGAACCTCGGGATCGCCACCTCAGTTCACCCTCCCGTACAAGTGGACGACCGCCGTCGCCCCGGTCCCGCCTAAGGTATGCGTGAGTCCGACCTCCGCGCCTTGGACCTGCCGTTTCCCCGCCTCCCCGCGGAGCTGGCGCACGACCTCGACCGCCTGCGCGATCCCCACAGCGCCCACGGGCTGCCCGCGGGCCTTCAGCCCCCCGGAGGTGTTCACGGAGATCTTCGCGTTCAGGGCCGTCTCCCCGTCCTCCGTCGCCATCCCGCCGAGCCCCTTCTTCACGAACCGGAGGTCCTCGATCGCCATGATCTCGGAGATCGTGAAGTTGTCATGGACCTCCGCGACCTTCACGCTCTGCGGCGTCAGGGAGGCCGTGTGGAACGCCCGCTTCCCCGCGACGACGGTCGCATCGATCGTCGTGAGGTCCCGCCGGTCGTGCAGGGCGAGGAAGTCGCGCGCCTGGCCGGACCCGAGCAGCCTCACCGGGGTGTCCGTAAACTTCCTCGCGCGGTCCATCGCGCAGAGGACGACCGCCGCGGCCCCGTCGCTTAGCGGGGCGGAGTCGAAGACGGTGAGGGGCTCCGCGACCCATCCCGACTTCAGCACGGTGTCGATCGTGATCTCCTTCTGGAACTGGGCGTTCGGGTTCAACGAGCCGTTCTTGTGGTTCTTCACTGCGACCTGGGCCATCTGCTCGCGGGTCGTCCCGTGCTCGTACATGTGCCGGCGGGCCATCATCGCATAGAGCCCCGCGAACGTCGCCCCGAAGACGCTCTCCCACTCCTGGTCCGCCGTTGCGCTCAGGATCTCCCCCGCGCGGGCGTCCGCGACGTCCGTCATCTTCTCCGCGCCCCCGACGACGACGATGTCGTGCACGCCGGACGCGATCGCCATCGCGCCCTGGAGGATCGCGATCGCCCCGCAGGCGCCCCCGCCCTCGATCCGCACCGTGGGGAGGTGCTGGTCCGCGAGCCCGGAGTAGTCCGCGACGAGCGCGCTCACGTGCTCCTGCTCGATGAACTTCCCCGCGCTCATGTTCCCGACGTAGATCGCGTCGAGGTCCTGCGCGGTGATCCCGGAGTCCTCGATCGCTAGGAGCCCCGCCTCGATCCCGAGGTCCCGGAACGACTTGTCCCAGAGCTCCCCGAACGCCGTCTCGCCGATCCCGATGACGGCGACCTCCCGCCTCGCCAAGCCCCCGCGCATCCCTAGGACGCCCCTCGCATCACGATCTTCCCGCGATACTTCGCGTACGTCGCGTAGTCGAGCGGGACCGCGTCCTTCACCATGTCGTCCATCGACCTCCGGCCGCGCTTGAGACCCTTGATCTCGTCCGTGACGGTGAGGTCGAAGCCGTCGCTCCCCGCCCCGCTGCCGTACCCGATCGCGAAGATCCGATCCCCGGGCTTCGCGACGTCGAAGATCGCGCACATCCCGACCATGATCGCACCGCTGTACGTGTTCCCGATGTCCCGGACGAGGAGGCCCGTGTCGACTTGCTTCTCGGAGAACCCGAGCTGCTTTCCGACGCGGAGCGGGAACTTCCCGTTCGGCTGGTGGAACACCGCGAAGTCGTAGTCCTCCGGCTTCGTATCCGTCTTCTTCAGGAGGAGCTGGGCGCAGGCCATCACGTGCTTGAAGTACGCGGGCTCGCCGGTGAACCGTCCGCCGTGGCTCGGGTACCGTTGCCCCTCCCGCCGCCAGAAGTCCGGCGTATCCGTCGTGTACGACACGGTGTGGTTGATCGTCGCCATCGGCCTCTCCGTCCCGATGAGGAACGCGGCGGCCCCCGCGCTCGCGCTGTACTCGAGGGCGTCGCCGGGCGCCCCCTGGGACGTGTCCGCGCCGATGGCCATCCCGAACTTGTACATGTTCGAGAGCGTGAGCCCCATGCATGTCTGCATCGCGGCGGTTCCCGCCTTGCAC
>VBML01000235.1 GCA_005878915.1 Methanobacteriota archaeon
AACCCCGTTGGCCGAACAGACCCGAGCGGACTCAGATACCTGGAGGGTCGTGGGGGAGGCGGTGGCCGGCCTCCGCCCCCTCCGCCCCCTCCGCCACCCCCACAACCTCCGCCGAGCCAGGGCACCCCACTAGAGTGTACGATCCAGAGCGCACTGGTCATTATTGAGTTAATTCTCCTGGTTGTAGGCGTAGTCTTCGACTTTGCCCACATGATGAGGTGGGCGGGCGCCGTCGCGGGCCTGGGAATGGCTATGGACGTCGACAATATACTTCGAAACGGTCTGGAGAACAGCATCGGCGACATCATCGATTTCGCGTTCACTCTAATTGGAGCTATCATCCTGCCTTCGCTAGGTTTCTGGGAAGGCCTGGGTTTCGCCGCTTCGTTTGCCGCACGGCTTGCTCCTTGGGTTGCCATAGTCTCGCTCATCTTCGCCATTGCCCTAGTCGCACTTGACATTTACATGCTCCAGACCGGTCCCTGTCGCCTCTAGAGAGACCTGGCCATGAACGACGACAACCAACCTCAGAGGCCGCATCCGCTGAAGCTCATCGGTCTCGCATGGCGATATGGGGGGAGAACGGAACGCCGGTTGATCTCGGCGCTTCTGTTTATCGCCATCCCGACATTGCTGCTTCCGGTGCTGATCATGTTCCTTTCGATTCCCCCGCAAGAGATACGGCAGGTCGGACTCGCTCTAATCGTGGACTTTGGGAGCACAATCGTGCTTCTGCCCGCGATCTCCGACGCAACATTGAGCGTTCGATACTTCGAATCGGTCGGAGCGGAGGGGTGGCTCGCGCCGCAGGAAAGAGAGTACTTCAGAGAACTCGTGAGGTACCGGAAGTCATTCGGGGGAGAGGCGCAGATTCCTGGCAGTGTGAAGTGGGCGGTCCTCTACCTAGTACTCGTCCTTGGGATGAACACCGGGGCGTTGGCCTTTGTCCTAGTGTTTTATCCAAGGCTTGGCGACTGGACCGCGGCGACTTTCAGCGTCTTTCAAATCCCCTTGGCCGTGATGTGCGCCGTGCTCTACCGCAGAAGAGTCCGAGCGCACTTGGAAAGCGCGACCTTGAAAGGTTTCCGTTTGGCCGAGCTCCGGCGAACGAATGGGCTACGCGACCGCCGTCTCGGGTAGGCAGAACCGGCCAATCGAGCCCATGGGTTGGCAGAGCGGACGGTTCCTGGGGCAAGTTCCGGTCAACGGTCAATATTTGCCGGACATTCTCGCTAAGATAGGCTCCTTTAGAACGAACCCGTGGATAATCGGCTCTGCGACAGTCATCGACGGATGCCAACCGAGGCATGTGACATGGCCGGCTAGGAGGATTCTCGAAGTGGAGGGTATCAGCCCGGTCCTGCCGGCCTGTCGGCCTGTGTCCGAAGCAACACTCGGACGATTGCACGGGCCGCCGGCAGCCCTCCATCCAAGTACGCGGCGCCGATCACAGGTTCCAAGTGGGTCGCGAAACGTGACCCCGACAGGATCAGGATTTTCGACATCAGGAATGAGGGATTCAAGCCTACTACCGAGCGTGTGGTCGACGACGCAGTTTACTACATTTGTGAAGAGGCCGGCCTCTAGAGCTGCGTTCAACTGTTCTGGGATGCTCTCTTCGCTAATCATGACTGAGCGACGCCACGTCGAAATGGGCTCCTCCGAGCGTCTCAGACACCTGATTTCGTTGACCAGCGGCTGTCCGCCTGTCATCGCCTAGAATCCAAAAAACGTTCGAGCGGCGCCTTGGAGGAATTCGATGAACGGAAACGCGGCGATGAAGGTCAAGATCGTGAGGACGAGCGATAGGGCGATTGCCGTCGTGAGCGACCGGCCTTCCCTTACGGGCATGGCCCCCTGCGGTGCCTCTAGCACCAGCATGTACCAAACGACGCGGGCGTAGTAGTACAGGGAGAGGGCGCTGTTCAGGACCCCAGACACGGCGAGCGCCAAGAACCAAGGGCTGAATTGCATCGCGCTGACGGCGCTGGAGAACAGGAGGAACTTCGACACGAACCCGCCGCCCGTGGGAATTCCCGCCAAGCTGAACAGGAAGATCGTCATCGACCACGCGACGAACGGCATTCTCTTCCCGAGGCCCTTGTAATCCGCGATGTCCTCCCCGACCCCCGCCGTCGACGTCGCCGCCACGACGAGGAAGGAGCCACCCTTCATGATCGCGTGCGTGAGGACGTGATACATCCCGCCGAGGAGGCCCGCGGCTGCAACGATCCTGGCGGCGTCCCCCGTAGCCCCCGGCTCGTTGCCTCGGATCGCCAAGGCACCAACGGGGATGGCGATGAGGATGTAGCCCACCTGTGCAATGCTCGAGTACGCCACTTGAACAGGGCGACGATGCCCACTTTCTTCGAGCCCGCGGCCAGGAACGTGGAGATCGTCGTGGGCGAGCCCTGGTACACGTCCGGCGCCCACATGTGGAACGGGACGACTGCGACCTTGAACCCGAAGCCGGCGAGGAGGAAGACGATTGCAACGATCAGCGGGGGCTCCATCGAGGGGACCGCGCGCCCGAGCCCCGGCGCCGAGCCCGATCCCCTGAGTACGTTGAGGTCCGTGAGGGACTGTCCAAACTGCGCGATCGAGCTAGAGCCCGCCACGCCGTAGACGATCGAGATCCCGAAGAGGATGATCGCGCTCGACACCGCTCCGATGATGAAGAACTTCAGCGCGGCCTCCGTCGCCGCTTTGTCCTTCTTCCGGAACGCGACGAGGGCAAAGGTGCTGAGCGAGCTAATCTCGAACGCGAGGTACAGGACGAAAAGGTCGGTCGCCGCGGCCGTAAGCATCATCCCGACGACGGCGAGGAACAGGAGGCAGTAGTACTCGCCCTGGTGAGGCTCCTCCGGCTTGATGAAGGATCGCGACGCGACGACGGCGAGGAGGGCGACGAACATGAACACGATGTGGAAGAACAGCGAGAACGTGTCGACCCGGAGCTTCAGTGCGTCCGCGAGGTTCCCGCTCCCCGCGAGAACGCCGCTGACGGGCACCTCGTAGAGATTCAGGCCGACGAGGCGGGTCAGCCCGAGCCCCATCATGTCGAACGTCAGGACCATCGCGAGCACGAGCATCCCAAGGGCCCAACCCCAGAGGATCTGCGTGCGCTTGCCGACGAGGAACCCGAGGACCGCGGAGGACAACCCCGCGATGATGAGGACGATTTCCGGGAGGAGGACGAGGACCGTCCC
>VBML01000147.1 GCA_005878915.1 Methanobacteriota archaeon
CCTCGAGGTGACCCTAATCGAGAACGTCTCGAAGACGGTCGCGACCCCATCGGGGAAGGGCGCTGTCTACCTCCCGATGTTGTGCGGACAGAAGATCGTCCTCGATGACATCCATCAGCTCCTCCGGAGATACGCATCATGAGATTCTCCGGGCGCGGAATCGCGCCGGGTCGTAGCGAGGGCGTTGGTCTGGTCGACTCGCGGCCGATGTCGTTCGTCGGCGGGGTGGACCGCGAAAGCGGCCTGGTGGTTGATCCCGCGTCGGATCTCAAGGGAGAGACCGTGGAGGGCCGCGTCCTCGTGTTCCCCCATGGAAAGGGGAGCACGGTGGGTTCCTACGTGCTCTACGGCTTGGCGAAGCGGGGTCATGGTCCCGTCGCCGTCGTGAACGAACGCGCCGAGGCGATCGTGGCCACGGGCGCGATATTGGGCGGGATTCCGCTGGTCGATGGGGTTCCGGTCTCGGTCCTGCGAACCGGCGATCGAGTAACCGTCGACGGAGACGCTGGCGTTGTGGATGTCCCCACCCTCATCGAACGACGCGTCGTCACGGCGATTCTCCGGAACAGGGGGCGAATCCTGATGGTTCGGAGAAGCCAGCGCGTGAAAACGTTCCCCGGCGCATGGTCGGGGGTCTCTGGTTACATCGAGGGCAGCGAGTCGCCTCTCACGCGGGCTCGCCAAGAAATCAAGGAGGAGACCGGGATCCGCAGCGCTCGCCTCGTCGCGCGCGGCCCGATCGTAATGACCCGCCACCACGACGATGTGTTCGCCGTCCATCCTTTCCTGTTCGACTGCCTCGATCGCAAGGTTGTGCTCGACTGGGAAAACGAGGACGCTCGGTGGATTCTCCCTGAGCACCTCTCGGAATACCCCGTCGTTCCCCGCCTCGCGGACGTGGTGGCGTCCGTCTTGGGGACGCCTACCCCCTCAGGTCCAGCACCTCGTCGACCTCCCGTTCAAGGAGGCGGAGCTGATGCTCATCGAGGGTCGACGGGTTCACGGAAAACAGGAGGACGGCGCCGTTCATCGCAACCTGGTCGCGCAGGGACTGGACGAGGCGAAGCACGGTGAGGAAGTTGTTGTTCGTGATGAGATAGTCGATGCCGTCGATGAAGACGGCACCCTTCTCGGCCGCGATGAACTGTCCGAGGGAGGCCGAAAGCTTCTCGAGGTCCTTCGGTCGGACGGCCTCCTCCTTGCCGACATTGCTCAGCCACAGGATCGGAACCCCTTCCAAGCCGTGCGCTTCCCGGATCTTCTCGGGGAAAGCTCGGCTGACGCAGAACCCCTTCCGACCGGCCGCGATCGTCTGGATCAGAAGCTGATATCCAGAAGCGGAGGCCTCCTCCTTCACCAGGTATGTCGATGACGGCCGGAGCTCGGGGAGGACGGGCGTTACCTTGGGCTCCTCATGGATCTCGACCCGCAGGGTCGAGCCCGGGGCTCCGCCCGCGGCCGCGAGCCTGAGGACTGTCCCGCAACTGGGGCAGGTCACCGCATCCGCATGGATCGGGGCGTCGCAGAACGGGCAGGTCGTCTCGGCGACCCGCTCCGACCCCGAGCCAGAGAACGAGATCCTCACGGACGGGCTCTCCTCCGGGGCCGCGGGCTGCGGGTCCTCGACGAGCCGATGCCCGCACGCCGGGCAGTCGACCACCCCCGCGGGCACGGGCTGACCACACTCGGGGCAGTCGGTCGTGGGGGGCGCGAGGTCCGGGGCGCCAACCGGCTCTCCGCATCGTGGACATGTCCGGGCGCGCTCTGGGAGTTCCGCCTCGCACACCGGACAAAGTCCCGGTTCCCCACGCCCCCCCGCCTCGAAGTGCTCCCGGATCCGCCTCACGTCGCTCGCGTCGAGTCCCTCAACACGCGCGAGGTCGTCCTTCGTCGCCTGCTCGAGCGCGGCCACCGTCTTGTACCCGGCGTCATAGAGTGCCATCGCCTTCCGCTCGGAGATGTGCGGGATTTTCGCGAACTCTCGCAGCGCGTCCGCCATATGAAGCGGCGTGATCCCAATCGTGAACGTCTCCCCTTCGACGTTCCATTCGACGGAGTACTCCTCGGTGACCGCCCCCTCCCCGATCACCAAACTGCGGGACCGGGTCTCCGCAGCGATGAACGGCTTCCATGGCTCGAGAAGCTTCGCGAACTCCTTTCGGACCCTGACTGCCGCCCGTACGTAGTCCTCGACGGCGAGGTCGGATTCCTTGCGCATCTGCTGAATTCGGCGAATCACTTCGCGGGCGTACCCCTCGGCTTGGATCTCCGGTGTGATCTTCATATCCACAAAGATCTCACCGTGCGGACTCGAGACGACCGCGAGGGTATCGGGGATTTTCTTCTCGAAGCTCACCATGTGGGGCTCGATCTTGATGACCTGGCCCTCGATGCCGATCTTGAAGTCTCCTTTGTCCAACGCCCGCTTCACCTCCACCGCGGACCGCGTCTCGAGCATCGTTGAGATCTTCGACCACCACTGCTTGTACACCTTCCCAATCGCCGCGGGGTCCGGCCGGATCTTCAGCTCGATCCCGTCGAATTCCTGCTGGGGATTCAGGAGCACGAGGTCCTTCGCGTTCGCTTGGGAGAGGACGACGTCCCTGAACGTCACGAGAGCTTTCGCCGCGGCGTCGGTGGGCGCTCTCACGGCAATCTTTCGGACCGGCCACCGGAGCTTCATCTGCTGCTTCTGGCGGGCCTTGGAGACGACCTCGACGATCTGTCCGGCGACCTCCATCTGTTTCTCAAGGTCGTTGTTGATCCACTGCTCACTGAGGTGCGGCCAGTCCGCCGCGTGGACGGTGAGCAACTCGCCATCGAGGTTCTGATAGATCGACTCCGCGAGGTACGGTGCAACGGGCGCGATCATTCGCGTGACGACACTCAAGCATTCCCAGAGCACCCGGTACGCGGCGAGCTTCTCGCGATCCTCACCCTCCTTCCACGTGCGGGCGCGAACGAGCTTCACGTACCATCGCGAGAGGTCGTTCAGGACGAATTCCTCGAGGAGCCGGCACGTGCGGTGGAGGTTGTATTGCTCCATCTCGTTCGCGAAGGCGGTCTTCATGTTCTCGAGGCGGGACAGGACCCACTTGTCCTCCGGCCGCATCGAGGTAACGACGGAGTCCAGGGAGTGGGCCCGAGGATCGAAGTCGTCCACGGACATGTACGTGGCCGCGAACTTGTGGACGTTCCACAGGATGTTGAGGGTCCGCTGCGCGCTCGGGACCCCATCCTCGACGAAGTTGATGTCCTCCCAGGGCGCGTGGACTCCCAGGAGGAAGAATCGAAGGGCGTCGGCCCCGAACTTGTCAATCGTCTCGACGGGATCGACGTAGTTTCCGAGGGACTTGTGCATCTGGCGCCCGTCAGGACCGTTCACCCACCCGTGCATGAGGACGCTCTTGTATGGAGAACCGCCGAAGGCCACCGCTCCCGCCGTTAGCTGGCTGCTGAACCAGCCGCGGGTCTGGTCCGGGCCCTCCACGATCCAATCCATCGGCCACCAGCGGCGGAATTCATCCTCCCGCCGCGGGTATCCGAGCTGGGCCCAGGAGGAGACGCCAGAGTCGAACCACACGTCCACGATGTCCTTGATCCGGTTCATCACGGAGCCGCAGTTCGCACAGTCGAACTCGACCTCGTCGATGTGGGGGCGGTGGAGGTCCATCCCCGCGGTGTAATTCCGGGCGCCGTTGAGCTCGTCGAGATTGCCGACGACCCTCAGCTCCCCGCAGTTCGTACACCTCCAGATGGGGAGCGGGATCCCCCAGTACCGTTGGCGGGAGAGGCACCAGTCCCGCAAGTTCAGAGTCCAGTCGTACTGGCGGGCCTCTCCGGCCCAGTCCGGATACCACTTGACGGACTTGATCTCCTCGAGCATCTTCGCCTTCAGGTCCGTCACCTTCAGGAACCACTGCTTCGTGGCCCGGAAGAGGATCGGCGTCTTGCAGCGCCAGCAGTGCCCGTATCGGTGCGTGATCACTTCCTGCGCGAACAGGAGTCGGAAGGCGGCCAGGTCCTCGATGATTTGCGACGTGCCCTCCCGCGTCGTGAGGCCGCCGTACTCGCCCGCCTCGTCCGTGAACACGCCCCTCTCGTTGACCGGGCTGAAGGCGGGGAGTCCGAGCTTCTGTCCCAGCTCGAAGTCCTCGGGGCCGTGTCCGGGCGCCGTATGGACGCACCCCGTGCTCTCGGCCGTTACGGTGTCCGATAGGGCGACCCTGTGGACCCAGGGCTCCTGCAGCGTACGTTGGTACGGGACCTTCCCCGACAGGGGGTGCGTGTACCTCCAACCTTCCAGGTCGGCCCCCGACTTGACCTCCGCGGTTTCGTACTGCTCCACTTTCGCGGTGGCCATCACGGCCTTAACGTTCTCCTCGACAAGCCAAAGGTATTCCACCTTTCCGGCGCGGGTCACGCGCACCTTCGCATACTTGAACTTCGGGTTCACGGCAACGCACAGATTCGCGGGGAGGGTCCATGGGGTCGTCGTCCAGACGAGGATGAACTCGTGGGGCCTCCCGACGAGAGGGAACTTCACATAGATCGATGGATCCGTTTCGTCCGAGTACTCCACCTCGGCCTCCGCCAGAGCGGTCTCGCAGCGCGCGCACCATTGGAGGCTCTTCTCCGCCTCATAGAGGAGGCCCTGCTCGTGGGCCTTCTGAATCGTCCACCATGCCGACTCGATGTACTCGTTCGTGATCGTGATGTAGGGATGGTCCCAATCCATCCACACGCCGAGACGGACGAACTGGTCCTGCATCTTCTTCAGCAGGTCGAGCCCGAACTCCCTGCACGTGTTCACGAATCGTTCGATCCCGAGCTCCTCGATTTCCTTCTTGTTCGTGATCCCCAAGGTCTTCTCGACCTGGACCTCGATTGGCAGCCCATGCATGTCGTACCCCGGCTGGTCGCGCACGTTGAAGTTGTTCATCCGCCGCCACCGGAGGACCATGTCCTTGATTGTCTTGTTCAGGGCCTGGCCCATGTGAATCGTGCCGGACGTGTACGGCGGGCCGTCGACGAAGTAGAACTCCTTGCCGCGACTCCGCGAACGGCGCATCTTCTCGTACGCCTTCGTCCGGCTCCAGAAGTCCCGAATCCGGCGTTCGAGCGCCGCGGGATCGTATTCCTTCTCCGCCTGCTTTATCATCGCAGTCCTCCCCGGGAGGGGGTCCGGGGCATGCCGACGTGGGTTTCCTCGTCGCCCGCGCCGGAAGCAGCCGAGCTAGGAGGTGAGGGCTATTAAACATACCGTCGAAGGCGCTCGCGCCAGCAGGAATCAGGGAGGGCCGGGACCGAGATTTGAACTCGGGTCAAGGGATCCACAGTCCCCTAGGATGCCCAGGCTACCCCACCCCGGCCGCGCGCGTTCCGATGCACGGCGGTCGGATTAGGATTTCGGTCTCAGGATATTTCCGAGGCTCCCTGGGAGGGTGACGAACCCCACGACGAGCAAAGCGATTCCCATCAGCATCGCGGCAATCGCAACGATGGAGAACCCGCCGGGGACGAAGATCATGAGGATGGCCGGGACAAACACGAGAGCCATTCCACCAGCGCCGAAGAGGAGCCCTAGCTTTCTTCGCCCACGCATCTCCTCGTCCACGGAACGCACGCAGAGGGCATCGGCCGCCCGCCTAAAGCGCTTTCCCGGAAGATTCTCGGAAAGGTCGAAACCTTTACGTCCGCCGTTCTCCTAGGCGGGCCCGTGGCCGCGAAACGCGACCTGCTCTCCATCATCGATGTCGAACGGGATCTCGTGGGAATCCTCGAGCTCGCGGGGAACCTGAAGAACCGGACCAGAGCGGGAGAGACATTCGAGCCTCTCCGGGGAAGGACCCTCGCGATGATCTTCGAGAAGGCGTCCACCCGAACCCGCGTGAGCTTCGAGGTGGGGATGTCCCAGCTCGGGGGCCATGCCGTGAACCTGAGTCCGCAGGACACCCAGCTCGGCCGGGGAGAAACGATTGCGGACACCGCGAAAGTCCTCAGCCGGTACGTCGACGCCATCATGTACCGGGCGTACCGCCACGAGGACATGGTCGAGCTCGCCCGCAATGCGACGGTACCCGTGATCAACGGACTCGATAATATCGAGCATCCCTGCCAGATCATCTCCGACCTGTTCACCGTCCTCGAGGTCCGAAAGAAACTGAAGGGGCTCAAGATCGCCTATGTCGGGGACGGCAACAACGTGTGCAACTCCCTTGTTCTTGGCGCACCCATCGTGGGAGCCCACATCTCTGTCGGCTGCCCACCATCGAGCCGACCCGATCCCTGGGTCGTCGAGGAGGGAAAGCGAATCGCGGCGGGCACGGATTCGCACGTCCAGATCGTCTCGGACCCGAAGGAGGCCGTCGCGGGTGCGGACGTCGTGTACACGGATGTCTGGGTCTCCATGGGCATGGAGAAGGAGAAGCTGGAGCGGGAGAAGCTGTTCCGACCATACCAGGTGAACTCCGCCTTGATGAAACACGCGAAGGAGGACGCCCTTGTGATGCACTGCCTTCCGGCGCACCGCGGGCTGGAGATCACGGACGACGTCATTGACGGACCGCAATCCGTCGTGTTTGATCAAGCGGAGAACCGGCTTCACGCGCAGAAGGCAATCCTCCTCCGGTTGATATCGGGGACGTAATCGAAGATCGCATCGTGTGGCGAACCCGTAAATAGGGCTGCACCAGTGGCGCGAAACCGATGGCGGCTTCCCGGAAGTGGCTCCGGCTGGTCGCCCTCGGGCTCCTTGTGGCGGGCGCGGCGCTGTCATCATGCTCCCGGTCCTCGACATCCTGCAGAGCGTCCCGATCCTCGGGTTCTTCCCCGCCGCCCTCGTGTTCTTTGTCGCGGCGTTCCAAGGCCATCCCATTGGCCTCGAGCTCGCGGTCGTCTTCCTGATCTTCACCTCGATGGCGTGGAACATGGCCTTTGGGGTGTACGAGTCGATCACGACAATCCCCGAGGACCTCAAGGACGCGGCGGCGAGCTTCGCCGTCCGTGACTGGCTCCGGCTCCGGCGACTCGTGCTCCCCGCTACGGTCCCGAAGCTTGTGTACAACTCGATGCTCTCCTGGAGCAACGGGTGGTTTTTCCTTGTCGCGAGCGAAATCTTCAGCGCGGTCGGGGGGGCGACGTACAGACGTCCGGGCCTCGGCGCGTTCATCGCAGAACAGGGAAACGCGGGGGACTTAGGCGGAATCCTCCTTGGACTCGCCGTCCTCGCTGGTGTCGTTCTTGCACTGGACGCGTTGCTCTGGCGGCCGCTCAGCGTCTGGTCGGAGCGGTTCCACCTGGAAACGACGGGGACAGGACAGCCGGTCCCGCGGTTGCAAAGCCCCTATGAACGGCTGAGTTGGCTCCCGCGGTTCACGCGCCCGAGGCAGTGGCTCGCGGTCCGGATGCGACCCGTGGGCCGGGCAGTCGCACGACTCGTAACGCGGTTGGACAGCGCGACCCGGGCCCACCGCCATATGATTCGGACCCTTCGATGGGTCGACCTCGGACTGTTCACAATCATCTTCGTCTTCGTCGTGGGCGCTGGACTCATTGGGCTTGGAAATCTCTTGCTGAAGCCCTTGCCACCGGCCGCTTCGGGAATCCCTGGCGCGACGTTGCGATCCTTCTCCCGTCTTGCGCTGGCTTACGGAATCGCGCTGGGATGGACGATCCCGGCTGCCGCCTTCCTCGGGAGGAATCGGCGCGCCTCGCGGGTCCTGACGCCTGTCATCGAGGTGTCTGCCTCGTTGCCCGCCACGGCCCTCCTCCCGGTTATCCTCGGGCTCGCGATTGCGGTCACACAGGACATCGGCCAACAAGCGGAGCTCGCAGCGCTCCTGATCGCCCTGTTCAGCATGCAGTGGTACCTCCTCTTCAACCTGATTGCGGGGGTGCGAGCGATTCCCGCGGACCTCGATGAGGCCGCACGGTCATTCGGGCTGCGGGGGTTAACGTATTGGCGCCGTCTGCTCCTTCCCGCGATGGCCCCATCCCTCCTGACCGGGAGCATCACCGCGTGGGGCGCCGGGTGGAACGCGCTCATTGTCTCGGAGTACATCCGATACAACAATGTGCTGTACTCCACAAATGGAATTGGATACCTGATGGACGTCGCCACCTTCGACGTGCCCGACGGAGAGCTCCTCCTCCTCTCCATCCTCACCATGGTCCTCGTCGTCCTCGCGATGAACAAGCTCCTCTGGCGCCCGCTGTTCAAGCGGGCCGCCATCAAGTACCGCCTGGAGGTCTGAGGACGGTCGAACAGAAACCGCCCTTCCTCGAGGTCAAGGACATTACGAAGTCGTACTTTGAGCAGGGGAAGGAATTCAAGGTCATCGACCTCATCCGGTTTGAGGTCGCCGAGAGGGACTTCGTGTGCATCGTCGGGCCTTCCGGTTCCGGCAAGTCCACCCTCCTGAGGATCATCATGGGCCTCGACAAGCCGACAAGCGGGGCGGTTCGGTTCGAGGGGGAGCCGCTTCTACCGGACAACCCTCAGGTCGCCATGGTCTTCCAGTCGTTCGCCCTCTTCCCATGGCTGACGGTCGAGCAGAACGTCGAGTTGGGCCTGGAGGCCCGCCATGACCCCCCGGAGGTGCGCCACGCAAAGGCCTTGAAGTTCATCGAGGCGGTCGGTCTGTCGGGTTTCGAGAACGCGTACCCCCGCGAACTCAGCGGCGGGATGAAGCAGCGGGTCGGCCTCGCCCGGGCGCTCGCCATCGAGCCCTTGCTCCTCTGCATGGACGAGCCGTTCTCCTCCCTTGACGCGCTCACCGCCCAGAGCCTTCGCGACGAGATCCTGCTGCTCTGGTCGGACCCCAACCTGCCGCCGAGGGCCGTCCTCATGGTCACCCACAGCATCGAGGAAGCCGTGTACCTCGCCGACCGGGTCATCGTCCTCTCCCCCCGCCCCGGGACGATCGTTGCGGAGCTCGAAATCGACCTCCCCCGCCCCAGGAACCGGAAGGAACCAGAGTTCTTCGGCTGGGTCGACGAGATTTACGCCCTCATCGTATAAGAAGGGGTATCGAAGCCGATAAGACAAGGGACACCGTTCGGAGACGCCCGATGGACCTACACTCCATCACGAAGGTCTCGTTCAGCCAGGTCGTCGGCCTTGCAGAGGCCGTCGACGAAGCGGGAGGCCAGGCCGACGTCGCGCGGATTGCCGCGGAGGTCGAGATGGACCTCGACCGGATCGGACCGATCGTCGCGGCCTCGGAGTTCCTCGGACTCGTCGTCGTCGAGGGCGGGACTCTGCGGCTTACGGAACTGAGCCACAAGGTCCTCAAGGCAGGGCTCCGCGAACGGAAGAAGATGCTCCGAGAGATCCTGAAGGACCTCCCCGCCTTTCGATACCTGATCCAGATGGTCGAAGGGGCGGGCCGCCCGGTCTCCCGCAAAGAGGTCGTCGACACCTTCGCGCTCCACTTTGGCACGTATCAGGCGGACGACCTGTTCCGTGCCCTTGTGTATTGGGGACGATACTCCGAGCTAATCGCCTACGACAGCCGTTCGGAGCTGCTGAGTCTCCGAGTGCCTGGAGTCCGCCTCCCTTCGGCTCACTGATACCACGGGCGACAGCCTCTTACCCGCCAAGCTCATCGCCCGCCCGCGTGGTCCTCACTCCCTTCCACGTCATCCCCGTATGGCCGCTGTACGCCCGGTGGCCCCGACGGTGGGACCTGCTCGCCCTCTCGTTCGGGGCGGTGATGTCCGACGTCGAAATCATCACGGTGTACCCGATCGTCCGCACCTGGCAGGCCGGGCGGGGGATCATGCACTCTCTCCTCGGGGTCTTCACCGTAAACCTCGTCCTTGTGGTCCTGGCGGCGCGATATCTTGTCCCATGGATCGCCACCCGCCTCGACCGCAGGTTCCCTGGCAAGGGCTGGCGGACGTTCGCGGGCCACGACTTCGTCGCGGATCGAAAGACCCTGCAGGTGACGATTGGCTCGGCGATCCTCGGCGGGCTCACCCATCTTGGAATCGACCTGTTCATGCACTATGACACCCCCCTTCTGTGGCCGTGGCGTGCGGTGCCCCTCGCAGCGGTCCCGTGGGCGACGGACCCCACGTGGAACGTCGCCATCGAGCTCGTCGCGGTCGTCGTCTTCTTTGTGATGGTCTGGAAGTGGCTCGGGAAGTGACCCTACGCCGGGGCAAACCACTGCCGGAGCACGGGGTGCATCTCCATCATCTGCTCCCGCCCGATGGCCTCGTACATCTGGATCATGATACCGACGGAGAGCAACACCCCGGTTCCCGATGCGTTGCCCACGGTCCCGATCATGTCCGCCCCCGCGGCTAGGGCCCCGACGGCCCCTCCGGAGATGATGGTGACGACGGGGATGTACCGTTGGAGGACCCGTTCCAGGATCGCTGGGTCCCTCCGGAATCCGGGAATCTGCATCCCACTCGATTGAATCTGCTTCGCGACGGAATCCGCCCCCATGTTCGTCGTGGCGATCCAGAACCGCGCGAACATCATGGACCCAATGATAAAGACAAACAGGAATACGCCGAGGTGGGCGGCAATCTGGTAGTACTGGTGCCCTCTGAGATACACACCGTACCTCGTCGGGCTGAAGAGCGGCAAGAGCCACTCCTGTACGCCGTTGATGTTCGACAGATAGAAGGCGGCGCCTCCGATCGGCGTCGTCTGTTGCAGCTCCTGGTTGACGACTCGTGGATCGCCGGCGGCGGGATACGCACCGAGCAGCCATTGATGGCCGAGAAGAGGCCATTCCGGGTGCTGCCAGAACAACAGGCTGAACATCGACACGTTCGCAAGGACCGCGGCAATCAGGATGACCGGGATGTTGGACGCATAGAGGAGGCGAATCGGGTAACGGCCTCGCGCCCCACGCGCCGTACCATGGGCGAGGGGGAGTTCAATCCGCGTCGATTCCACGTACGAGACGATGAAGAAAATGGCGATGGTTCCAACAAGCGCGATGAGGGCGTTCGGCGGGGCCAGCATCACCTGCTCGAGACCCCCGCTCGCGATCTGCCCGGAGTTCAGATTCTGCAGGTAATAAATCGTCTTCGGGACCGTCCCCGAGGGAATGTTCTGCGTGGTCGGCTCCCAGTTGAACGTCCCCGTGAAGATCTGCTGCGCGACTCCGGCAGCGATGAACAGGGATATACCGGAGCCGATTCCCCACTTCGACACGACCTCGTCCATCATGAAGACGAGGTAGCTTCCGGCGAACAGCTGAATGACGAGGAAAAACTCGGCAAGTCCCTTGCCATTCCCCGCCGCGAGGATGAATGGGATGGAGAAGCCGTTGAGGTTGTCTTGGAAGCCCTGCGCGGGCGTGAGGAATCCGAATACCTGCGGGATCGCCTCCACGAAGATCATGATAATCACGAGGAGCTTCTGGGTGCCCTGGTAAACCGACTTGTCCTCGTCGTCCTTGAGGTCCAAGTTGATGATCTTCGCGCCCGCGAACAGCTGCATGATGATCGAGCCCGTGACGATCGGGCCGATCCCGAGATGCATCAGGGATCCCTGGGCACCCGCGAGGATCGCGCGAAGGCTTGCGAAGAAGTCCAACGTCTTCGACCTGTCGAGCCCGTACAGGAAGACGTTCGTCATCACGAAGTACAGGATCAGGATGAAGAGGACCCAGAACAGTTTCGTCCGGAAGTGGACGTGGCCCTCCGGTCGCGTCACGGCGGGGAGGCGGTCGGTGAGGAACTTGAGCCGGTAGAGGCGACTCTTCCGTTTCTCCTCCATTGCCATAGGAGGTCCATCCTCACTTGTTAGCTGGGGTCTTCACTGCTCCCCCGGCGGCGGCCACCTTCGCGATGGCCTTCTCGCTTGCTGACGCGACGCTCACGGTTAAAGGTATTGGGACGCGACCCGAACCCAACAGCTTGTCGATTCCCACCTTGGAAAGGTCCACGGACCAGCCCTGGCCCGCCCTCGCGGCGGCGCCCGACGCCTCAAAGGCAGGCAGCTGCTCGACGAGGAGATCAAGGTTGATGACCGTGGAGGGCTCCGTGTCCTGCGCATGCCGGTAGAACCCGTGCGCCCCGAAGTGGTCCGGGTCGTACTTGATCATCCACTTGAACTTGTGCTTGTGCATCCCGGCGTCCCCGTGCCCGCCCCTGCACCCCTTGCCGCGGCCGTGCTTCTTCCCGCGACCGTGCGTCCGGGATCCGCGGAGCTTCTTCGTTCGCCGTGGCATCTCAGGCGGCCTCCTCGACGATCATCCGTTCGAGCAATGAATTGATGTCCCTGCCGCGGTACCCGAGGGCGCCGTGATCATGCCACGGTCTCTTGGCCCCCTCGAACCCTCCCACGGGAGGATGGAGTCGCAGCACCGGTTTCAGCCCCTTTACGTCCGAGACGATCGCCTCGCCCTTCGCGAGGGCCTGAGAGAAGTCCCACACGCTCTTAAACCGCGAGGCCGACTTCACCGCGGCGTCGGTGAGCCCCCCGCGCTTGAGCAGGAGCTTGGCGACGAGCTCCGGGGTGATCTCCCCCCACGTGACGAAGTCCTTCACCTTCTGGACCATCCCCTGGTACGCCGGGGTCTCGGGGACGATGACGCAGTGGTTCTGGCGGGTGAGGCGGAGCATCCGCAGCGTGTCCGTAACGGCCGGCGGCCTTCGCACCTTTCCTCGGATCCGTACGATCGCCCAGGTCACTTCTCTTCCCCCTCGGTATCCTCGCCGCCTTCGGACGGCGGCTCGCTCGCGTCCTGCGTGAGGTTCGCCCCTTCGACCGCGATCTCCTCTGGCAGTTCGACGGCGGGTTCCGCGGTCGGCACCGCTGGGGCGCCCGGCGCGCGGACGTACACCTTCTCCGCGCCCGCCTTGATCTTCAATCGTTCCGACTGTTCGCTCCGAACTTTCAGGAGGGCAGTTTTCTTCAAGGCCTCGAACGTCGCGAGGGCGTAGTTCACCGTCGTCTTCGTGTGGCCCTTCGTGAACCCCCACGCATCCGTGATCCCCGCCAACCGGAGGACGGACTTCGCGACGTCCCCGACGGCGAGCCCGACCCCTTGCGGGGCCGGCTTCACGGTGACTTCGACGGAGCCGCTTTGCCCATGGGCCTTGAACGGGAGACTGTGGGATCGATAGCATCCGCATTCCCACGAGCCGCACCCCCGCTTGACGCGGATCATGTTGATCTTGGGTCATCCGCTGGACCATGTTCACGTCGAGGACCTCGTCCTCCAGCTCAGGGAGGAGGATGTCGACGATCTCCGGCTCCCGCACCGGGAATCCCGTGCCGAGGGCCTCGTCAAACGTGGTCACATCGCCCTTCAGGACGAGCCTCCCGAGCTTCGTCTTCGGATTCCAATCCGTGAACGACCTCGGCGCGCGGGGGCGATCGCGGTCGCGACTCCTCCCCGCCATCCTAGGCCGCCTCCACACGCGACTTCGTCGCTGCGAACCGCTGGGGCGCCTCGCCCCCGAGGTGTGCGCCCGTGATTCGGTTCTCTGGAGGGATCACGCCCGCGTCGTGCGGGATCTCGATCCCCGCATCGAGCAGGCCCTTCAGCACCGCAAACACGCGGCCCCCCTTCGTCGGATGGTGTCGTCCGATATCGAGGACCGCGGAAGTCACGCCTTTCGCCGCGGCCCGCCGGCCCGCGAGATATCCGGTAAGGTATGCAGCGGGCACGTTTCCCGTCGATGCCGTCCACCCAAGGTCCTTCAGCTCGTTGGCGACGGCGGACGCGAGAATCCGATCCCCCCTGTCGGCGTATTCGCACAATTGCACGACGACACCCGCGTTCGTCTTTCGTACGACGGCGCGGGGTCTCTCCGAGCGGAGCAGGGAGAGCCGGCGCCGGTAGTCCGTGCGCCCCTCCCGCCGGCGGCGGAACGGGACGCGGTAATGCGGCCCGTGTCGCCTCACGACGTCCCCCCCTTGAGGAATCCGGCGGCGCGGAGTTGCTGGTCCAGATGAGCACGACTGTGAAACATCCCACCCTTCGATTGGGAGTAGAACTTGCGATAGGTCGAGGTGTCGATGCGCCCCTGGGCCTTCAGCTCTCGGAGGCGCGTCCGGATCGCCCGGATCCGGAGAATCCACCGCCGCTTCCGTGGGAAGCGGGCGTTCGTCGCACCTTCACGGCTCCCGATGCCCCGCCGGCGGCCCTTGTCCCGCTGGCGTGCGCGCTGCTTGGCGCGCCCCCGGGACACGCCGATTGCCGATCGCTTCGCAATCGTGTCCCCGCGGTCGATGAGCTTCCGCACGGCATCCCGCGTGATGGCATCGGCGAGGTCGTCTTGACGGGCGGGATCGTTCGTGATCCACACCCGGCCCTCCCCGCATTTCAGGAGGTCGGCGGCGATTCGACGAACGAACTTGAGGTCCATCACTCCTCCCCCCGATTGAGGACGCGGAGCCCTAGCTCCTCCGCCGCTTCGAGGATGTGCTCGCGCTTCCGGCCTCCGACGCCGCCGGCGATCCGAACCGCGCACACCTTTGAATCCACTCCCTTCAGCTCCGCGGCAGTGTGGACCACGACCTCGCGGAATCCGCTCGGATGGAGACCCCGGGCGGTCTTCGGGCCGCGGAAGCCGATGGACACGACGTTGATTCGCCATCCCATGTGTCGGCGGAGCTTCGACTGGCCACCCTGGGGCTTCCGCCACTTGAGGCCGAGCCTCGGGTGTCGAAACCACTCCTGGCGGTAGAACGTCGGGCGTCGGCGGGCGATCTCCCGCCGGAGTCGAAGAGACAATCGGATCGCGTCCGTGAGCTCGGGCTTCTTGCGGGCCTCGTGCTCCTCCTCTTCGGCCTCCTCCTCTTCCTCCTTCTTCTCGCCCTTCTTCCCCGGCTTCTTCCTTTCGGCGGGCTTCTCCTTCCCCTTCGGGGAGGGCTTCTCTTTGCCCTTCGGGGCGGCCTTCGGCTTCTTCTCCGGTTCCTCCTCGGGTGCAGGGGCCTTTGGGCCCGGAACCTTCGCCTTTAGTTTCGTCTCCGCGGGCTTGGCGGCGACCTTCTTCGCGGAAGGCTTCGCGGCTGGCTTCGCCCCCGCACTCGGCTTTCCCTCGGTTGCTGATTCCGCTGCTGGCTTGGAAGCCGCTTGCTCCGCAGCCGGACCCGAGGGTGGCTCCTCGAGAAGGGTCTTCTTCACCTTCCGAACGGGCTTCGGCGTCGGCTCCTTCGGCTCGTCGGTCTCCTCTTCCGCCATCCTACGCCTCCTCGCCCTTGCTCGTGATGTAGATACCGTCTTGGAATACGCGCGGATCGAACCCGCGGATCTTCGTCGCCTGCTCGATGTTCGCGGCGGTCTGCCCGACGTCCTCGACGTTCAGCCCCTTCAGCTCCACTTGATCGCCCGTGACTGTGACCTTCGTCTCCCCGAGGATCCGCGTGCGGCGCGGGGATTTCTCTCCGAGGAAGTTCTCGATGACGAACTCGCTGCCCTTCACGCTCGCTTTCATTGGGAAGTGCGCGAACACGATCTTCATCTTGTACGTGAAGCCCGCCGAGACGCCGACGATCATGTTCCGCACGTGCGCCGCAAACGTGCCGACGACTGCTTTCTCCCGCCGGCTCGGCAGGTGAGAGTGTATTCGCAACTCCTGACCGTCGAGGGTCAGTACGACCTTTGGGTGGGCGAGTCGCCGCCGCAGGGTCCCGAGCTTACCGGTCACGATGACCTCGTCTCCTTCGAGTTTGAGCCGGACCCCGTCCGGGGCCCCGACCCATTCCTCCGCGAATCCCACACGCGCCATTGTCCACCTCAATACACGAACGCGATCAGCTTCCCGCCGACCCCGATCTCCTTCGCGCGGCTCTGCGAGATGACGCCCTGCGTCGTCGTCAGGATCAGAAGCCCGAAGTCCTGCGCGGGCAGATACCGCGCCTCCCACTTCTCGAGGTCCGTGCGGCGGACCGCGGCCCTCGGCTTGATGACGCCGCAGTTGTTGATGTTCCCCTTGAGCCGCACGAGGAAGACCCCGCCGCGGCCATCCTCGACGCGCTCGAACGCGGTGATGTAGTCGGATGCCTTCATCACGTCGAGGACGTGGCCCACGAGCTTCGAGGCGGGCCGGACGAGACATTCGCCCTTGCCGGCGACCTCCGCGTTGCGGATCACCGACATTGCATCGTTCAGAGGGTCTTGGAGCATGGCCTCACCTAGCTGTACTTCCGGAAGCCGAGCTCATACGCGACCTCCCGGAAGCACTGGCGGCAGAGGTGCATCCCATACCGCCGGACGATTCCGCGCTTCCGGTCGCACCGGAGGCAGCCGACCTTGCGGCCGAACTCCTTGCGCGGCTTCATTCCACGACCTCCACGCTGAACTTCGTGCGCACGAATTCGATGCCCTCCGCCCGCGAGATCCGGTGGGCCCGCGGGATCCGGCGAGGCGCGATCCTCCGATGCGCGATGCGATATCCCGGCCGCTCCAGGGCGACCGAGATGTCCATCCCGAACACACCGATCTCTGGATCGTACTTCATCCCCTCGAAGTCCGTGTAGTCCGGCACGCCGAACGAGAAGTTGCCGAGAACATCGAAGCTGTACCCCGCGAGGCGGTTGTTCCGAATGGAGAGGGCCCTGCGCACGAAGTCGTCCGCCTTCGTCCCCCGAAGGGTCACGAGGGCCCCGATCGGCATGTTCCGCCGGATGCCCCAGTCGCGGATCGTGCTCTTGCTAAGGGTCTGCACGGGCGTCTGGCCCGTGACGAGCTGGAGGACCTTTTGGGCCTTGAGGAGCTTCTCGCCCGCCTCGCCGACGCCGATGTTGACGACAACCTTCGCGATCGAGATCGCCCGCATCGGGTTCGCGTCCGTCACGCCTTCACCTCGATCGCCGAAACCTGCGGAATCGCGACCTCCGGCGTCTCCCGCCCGACGACGAAGACCTTCGTGACGTCCGTCGAGAACCCCTCCCGGAAATAGACGACGTTCGCTCGCGGGTTCCGCGTCCGCTCGACGCGCTCCACGTGGCCGATCTCTCCGACGTGTTGTCCGCCGATGAGGAGGACGGCGGCCCCGGCTTCCATCGGATACGCCGCAAGCACCTTCTGTTCCGGGACGGCGACCTTCAGCGTCGTCCCCGGGGCATACTCGCTCTTCGAGAGGAGCAAGTTGCGCCCATCGTGCATGTTCACCTGGAACGTCCCGCCTCTCAGCGTCGTCTTGTCCTCGATGCGGCACAGCTTCCAGTGCGCCTGCTCGGGTTCGATCGACACGAGGTTCAGTCGTCCCAGCGTGTCCACCAACATTCGGTACTGCACGTTCGTCGTCTTGATCGCCAAGACATCCATCACGCCGACTCCGAACTTCGGGTTCGTGACGACCCGTCCGTCGACGAGGACGGCCCGCGAGGAGAGGATTGCCCGCGCCTCTCGCGCAGTATCGCAGCAGTGAAGCATGTCGCGAAGAATGAGGGCCAAGGGCACGGATTCCGCGGCGCCGTGCGCACCCGGAGACGGTCTCGTCGTCCAGAAGCTCGTCTTCCGCTCGATCCGCCACGATCGCGGGGCGGGTAGCCGCTTCAGGTGCTTCTTGACCATCCTATTTGCTCCCGAGCCATTTCGCTCGCCTGCGGACATCCGTCTCGTCGATCGCGACGAGGATCAGGTTCGACGGGTGGACGGGCCTTGCCACCTCTTTTTCGTCCGTCTTCTTGATCTTGATTCCCTCGATCGTGACGGTGATGTCCGTCGTGTCCACCCCGATGACCTTGCCCTTCCGGCCTCGGAACTTCCCGCGCGCGATGAAGACCTCGTCGCCCTTCCGCACGGGGACCGCCCGCGGGATCTTCCAGTCGAGCTTCTTCCGGAGGGCGGGGTCGACGTGGGCGGCCAGCGACTTGCGCCGCTGGTGCCAAGGCGCCTCCGCGGCCCGCTTCCGTTGTTTCCTGGGTTGCGCGCTCACCATCGTTGGACCCTCACACGATTATGCTGGCTGTCGCCGCGATCCGGGGCCACCGCTCGGCGGCCTCCCGCGCGACGGGCCCCTTGATATCCGATCCCTTCGTCTCGCCCTCGGGTGTCGTGAGGACGCACGCGTTGTCCTCGAACCGCACGGACGTGCCGTCCGGACGCCGGAAGGGCCGGCGCTGTCTCACGATCACCGCGTTCACGACCTGCCGGCGCATCTCCGGGCTTCCCTTCTTCACGGTCACAACAAGGAGGTCTCCAATCCCCGCCGACGCCCGTCGACGCCGCACTCCCTTGTACGTCTTCACGGAGATGATCTCGACGATCTTCGCGCCGGTGTTGTCGATGCACTCCAGCCGGGCGCCCGTCGGCAACCCGCGGGTCTGGCGACCGGGAAGGCCCTTCACGCCTCCACCCCGCGGTTCTGGATCACGACGAACGACACGGTCTTGCTCAGCGGGCGGCACTCCATCAGGGTGACGCGATGGCCCGGCTCGAGGCTGAGGCACGGGGGGGCGTGCGCGAGCATCCGGCGGGTCCGCTTCTCGTACCGCTCGAACTTTCGGATGTATCGGGAGTACGACCGCTCCACGACGACGGTCCGCTGCATCTTCGTGGAGACGATGACACCGTCGACCGACTGACCGCGAACGTTCAGCTTCCCATGGAACGGGCAGTGCTGGTCCTCGCACGGACGGGCGGGTGAGGGCACGTCGATACCGATATCCCTCGCCATCGGAGGGGGGCTCGCAGCCGCGGGCTTCGCGACCGGCACGGCTCGCTTCGGAGCCGGCGCGGCAACGACCGCGGGAGCGGGAACCTTTGCCTCCGTTTCCTTCGCCTTCGCCACGGGTCACCTCGCCTTCTTTACGCGGTCCTCGGGGCGGAAGAGGATCTCGTCCCCATCCACCTCGACTCCGCCTTGGACGTCAAACCAGAAACGGGCGCCGTGCTTCGGGACGCGCTTCTCCCGACCGGCCGCCTCCACGAGGAGCGTGTTTCGTGTCTCATCGATGACGAACCCGCGAATGCCCACGAGGCTCGGGTCCGTCGATTGGACGACGGCGACGGAGCGACCGATGAGCTCGTGCTTCCGGAGGTTCATGGAGCCTTCTCCGGTTTCGGTTTCGCGGGTCGAACTTTCTCCTTGGCGATCTCTTCCTCCCGCATGATCGTCAGGATCCGAGCGACGTTCCGCCGGATCGCGCGAATCTTCCCCGGGGACGGAGGGGCTCCGCCCATCGCGGCGACGCCGCGTTCGTGCATCAGCTCGCTCCGCAATTCCTTCAGCTTTTCCGCCCGGGCCTTCTCGTCCAGCGAGCGGATCTCTTTCGTCCGGAGGAGCGCCATCTATTTCTTGTCCCCCTTCACCTCGATCTCGAGGTCGACCTCCTCGCCGAGCTCCTTGACTTCCTTGAGCACCTTCTTCAGCTTCTTCCCCGCGGCCTTCGACGCCTTCACTTTCTCTGGCGGGGGCGGTTCGGCCAGGGGTTCTGCGCCGACGTCCTCGGTGTCCGATGATGCCTCCGCGGGCGCCACCTGCGCAACGGATGCGAGCGTCTCCCTCGCCAGCGCGGCCTCCGCGGCGGCCGCGGTCTCCGCGACCCTCGCCGCCTCCGACGCGGCGAGCCACTCCGCGGTGGGGGGCTTGATCTCGACCTCGTCGGGGAGCTTTGCGTCAGGATCCATGATCCGGACGGTCACACCGATGACGCCGGGCTTCAGTTTCGCGACCGCGAACCCCTTCCGCATCCAGGTGTTGCGCGGCTCGCCGCAATACTTGATGTGGCCGTCCTTGAACTTCGCCCGCCGGTGACGCTGCCCGGTCAGTTTCCCCGCGATGACGATCAGGCAGCCCTTCGCGCCCGCCTCCATGATCCGCCGTACGGTCGAGTGACCCGCCCGCCGGAAGTGCCACCCCCGCTCGAGCGCGTTCGCGAGCTTCTCCGCCATGATCTGCGCGTTCAGCGAGGGGTTCGTGACCTCCTGCACCTCGATCTGCGGGTTGTCGAAGCTGAATTGTCTCTCGACGGCGTCGGTCAGGGCCTTGATCGCGCTGCCCTTCCGGCCGATCACGAGGCCGGGTCGCTCGGCGATCAGCGTGACCCGCGTGCCCATCGGGGTGCGCTGGATGTCGAGACCGCCGAACCCCGCCCGCTGCGTTTGCTTCATCAGGTACTCCTGCAGCAGCATCCTCCGGACGTTCTCGATCACGATCCGTCGGTCCTTCCGCTGAACGGCCTTCTCGCCCGCCATCTATTCGAGCTCCTCGATGATGATCTCTAGGTTCACCGTATCCTGGTTCCATGGGGTACTCATCCCGTGGGCCCTCCGGGCGATCCCCTTGGTGATCGCGCCCTTGTGCGCGTTGATCGTCCGGATGACCATCGCGTCGGGATCCTCGCGCCCGAGGTATTCCGCGTTCGACACCGCGGACTCGATGACCCGCTTGAAGTACCGCGCGGCCTTCACCGGATATCGCGCGGGGCCCACCCCGCTCTTGTGCGCGACCCACCGCTTATAGCGGTGGAAGGGCACCGGCTGCTTCAACGAAATCACGTTGTCCAGGTATTCGAGAGCCTTCTCGACCTTCTTCCCCCGCAGGGCACGCGACAGCTCGACCGCTTTCTTCCATGAGATCGGCAGCTCGCGGCCGTACGCGCGGGCCATCGATTCGGCCTTGAATTCCACCGTGTAGCCGAGCTTCGCCATCGTCCACCTATTTCAGCGGCATGAACTTCGACGACCGCGTCGCGCCGACGCCCGGCCCGCTGTGCTTCACGGGTCTCCGGGTCATC
>VBML01000148.1 GCA_005878915.1 Methanobacteriota archaeon
GCGGACCTCGACGCCCGCCGCCTTCTTCCGCGCCTTCCGCCGCGCCGCCTTCGCGAGCCCGCCCATCTTCTTCGCCATGCGGTTCACCTCCGACGCCGCTTCTCTTTGATCCGCTTAGGAATCGGTGACAGGCGCCCGACCTTCCGGCCAGGGGGCGCGTGCCACGACACTGTGGACGGTCGCCCGACGTGCTGGTGCGCTCCGCCCCCGTGCGGATGGTTGACGGGATTCATCGCGACGCCTGGCGCCCAGAGCGGGGGCTTACTG
>VBML01000149.1 GCA_005878915.1 Methanobacteriota archaeon
CGGGTCCAAGTCGCCGAGGCTCCCGCGTTCGACGAGGTACGGGCTAATCGTCACGTCGTGGCGGGCGCCGAGGAGGAACAGCTCGTGCGCGAGCGCATCATGGCGGGCCTTCGGTGCGAGGAGGAGGTCGAGGTCACTCTCCTCCCCCGCCGTGCCGCGGGCGACGGAGCCGTACGCGATTGCGGTCTTCACGTCGCTCTGCCCCGCGGCCCATGTCCGGATATCCTCGATGCACGCAGCGAATTTAGGAGGGTTCACCCCAAGACCTCCCGACAGATTGTCTCGATGCGCCCGGCCGTCTCAAAGACCGCGTCGAAGTCCTCGCGCTTCCAGCTTCGGCCGTAGACGAACTTCGGCCGCAGCCGCGTCTCGATGTCTTGGAACGCGGACCAGACCTCCCGGGTTTTCGCGCGGAGGATGGAGGGATTCGCCTCCAACTCGCGACGAACCCCCTTGGTGCTTGCCGATGTGGACGCTCCTCCGGGCGCCGCAGGCATCGATCAGGTGGAACACGGCGAGAAACACGGACTCCGCGCGGAGCTGGGGAGGGTTCTCCTCGAGATTCGCGCCCCGTCTGAAGTCTGCATACTGCGTCATGTGCAGGGACTCCGCCGTCTATGTGTGTTACGATAACACACAACAACTCAATCCTTCTGCCGGCGCTCTGGGCCTTGAGAATTCCAGGTTCCTACGATCATCGTTGCGAGCTGTCGCAATCCAACCTTTGAACGCTTAGGCGACCGCAGGCGTCTTTGCCGTGCTCTCGCGGTAAACCCTTGTGGCAAGGAAGAGGACTCCGACGTTGACGATCGCGGTGATGATTGAAAGATAGACGATTGCGGGAGGGGCGGGCTTCGACGACCAGAGCCCCGTTGAGTCCGCGATGAAGATGGGGAAGTAAAGGATCAGCCCGATGAATGCGAGGATCGAGGCCGTCCGAGGTCGGCGGAACAATGCCACGACGGACGCCACGTCAAGAACGAGACCCACCAAGAACAAGACGATGGTGCCCAGGCCTAGTGCGGTCGTTTCCGCAATCGAACGGGTCTCGAGTCCACCGAGCGGGGTCAAGAGTACCGCCAACACCACAGCCAGCGGGAGACCGATGGCGAGGCTCCTGGCTCTTCCCGATAACGGCACGAGGCGTAATCGGCGCGAGTCTATTTAATCTCCGATGAGGGGCTCGAAAATCTCCTCGCCGGGTGCATTCCAACGATCATCCGTTTCGTGGCCTCCGTCGAGACGCCGTTCTCCGGACGGCCGGCCTGCGGAGGCCGAGAACCTTCACGAGGAAGGCCCAGACGTCCGCCTGTTCCTCGATGAGGATCGATGTCGGCTTTCCGAACCCGTGGCCCGCCTTCGTCTGGATTCGGATTAGCACGGGGGCGCCCGCTTGGGCCGCCTGGAGAGTGGCTGCGAACTTGAACGAGTGCCCGGGGACGACGCGGTCGTCGTGGTCCGCGGTCGTGATGAGCGTGGCGGGGTACCGCGTGGCGGACCTCACATTGTGGAGGGGCGAGTACGTGTACAGCGTGCGGAACTGTTTCGGGTCCTCGGGGGACCCGTAGTCGCTGACCCACGCCCACCCGATCGTGAACTTGTGGAAGCGGAGCATGTCCATCACCCCGTTCGCCGGGAGCGCCGCAGCGAACAGGTCGGGGCGCCTGTTCATGCAAGCGCCGACGAGGAGGCCTCCGTTCGAGCCGCCTTGGATTGCCAGTCTCTTCGAGGACGTGTATCTCTTCGTGACGAGGTACTCGGCGCACGCGATGAAATCGTCGAACACGTTCGGCTTGTTGTCGAGCATCCCCGCCTTGTGCCACGCCTCGCCGTACTCCCCGCCCCCGCGGAGGTTCGCGACCGCTAGGAGGCCGCCGAGCTCGAGCCACAGGAGGCGGCTCGCCTGGAAGCTCGGGGTGAGGGAGATGTTGAACCCCCCGTAGCCGTAGAGCACCGTCGGATTCCGGCCGTCCCGCACGAGGCCGCGGCGGTGCACGAGGAACATCGGCACGCGGGTCCCGTCCTCGCTCCGCACGAACACCTGGCGGGTCACGTAGTGCTGGGAGTCGAAGGGGATCGGGGGCTCGTAGAGCAGGGTCGTCGCTCCCGCCCGGAAGTCGTACCGGTACACCGTGAGCGGGGTCGCGAAGGAGTGGAACGCGAGGAACAGCTCGTTGTCCCCCCGGCTCCCGTTCAGCCCACCGTGCTCGACCACGAGGTTGAGGGAGCCCATCGTCGGCAGTCGGATGTCCCCGATGAACGTGCCCTCCCGATCGAACCGGCGGAGTTCGTGATGGGCGTCGTGGAGGTACAGCGCGACGAACTCGTCGTGGACGATTTTCGCGAGCTCGAGGACGTCGGGTCCCTCTGGGACGAGGGTTCGCCAGTTCTCGCGGACCGGCTTCGCGGTGTCGACTGCGATGATCCGGCCCCGGGGCGCGTCGAGGTCCGTCCGGAGGTAGAACACGGTCCCGTCGTTCCCGATGAACTGGTACGCCGCCTCCAGATCACGGATCAGTTCGACGACCTCCCCGCCAGATTCCAGGTCCCGGTAGAACAACCGGTTGCGGGTCTCCGTTCCTTGCCAGACGTGGATCACGAGGAAGCGTCCGTCCGTGCTGACCTCCGCGTCGAACCCCCACTCCTTCTGGTCCGGCCTGTGGTACACGAGAGTGTCTCGTGTCTGGGGCTCTCCACGGCGGTGGAAGAACAGCTTCTGGAAGACGTTCACCCCGGCGAGCGCCTGCCCCGGCTCCGGGGCGTCGTACCGGGCGTAATAGAACCCGGTCCCGTCCGGGAGCCAGGCCGCCCCGGAGAACTTGCTCCACTCCACGACGTCCGGGAGGTCCTTCGCCGAGTCGACGTCCCGCACCCGCCACATCGTCCAGTCCGAGCCCGCCGAGCTCGTCGCGTACGCGAGCCAGCGGCCGTCCTTGCTCACGGACCAGCGGACGAGCGCGACGGTTCCGTCCGGGGAGAGGGCGTTCGGGTCGAGGAGGACCCGAGGCGACGCGTCGATGTCCTCCGTCACGAACAGGACGTCTTGGTTCTGGAGCCCCGTGTTCCGGAGCTGGAAGTACCGCCCGCCGCGCTTGTACGGGGCCCACCGTCGCGGGAAGTCCCAGAGCTCCGTGAGCCTCCGCCGGATCTTCTGCCTTGCGGGGATGCCCTTGAGGAAGGAGAACGTGAGCCGGTTCTGAGACTCAATCCAGGCTCGAGTCTCCGGGGAGTCTACGTCCTCCAGCCAGCGGTACGGATCCGGCACGACGGTCCCGTGGTAGACATCGACCTGACTCTTGGCGGGCGTAGGCGGATACTTTCGTTTCCGCATCTGAGGGCGCGATGGTCCTCGAGCGGAATAAGCCCTTTCGCCAAGAGGCGAGAGGACCTCCATCCGAAGGCGAGGGAAGCGCGGAAGGAGCAAGGCCTCCGCGGCTCCTCCACGATTTAATGCCTTCGCCGCCTCGGCGCCCGTCGCCTTCAAGTCCCACCCGCGCAATAGTCGCCCGAGGAAATTCATGGCATCCGACGCGCGGATTGAGATCATCCACTTCGCGGACCCGATGTGCTGGTGGTCGTGGGGCCTCGAGCCGGTCCTGCAGCGGCTCAAGGAAGTGTACGGCGACAACGTGAACGTCACGTACCGAATGGGCGGGACGTTCCGCGAGCTCCACGAGTGGATGAAGGAGTACGAGGTCGACGAGCAGTCCACGCTCCACTGGATCCACGAGTCCGTGGAGATGACGCGGATGCCCGTGCAGCCCGACTACCTCTGGCAGGCGAAGGTGTCCTCCACGTACCCGAGCTGCCTCGCGTTCAAGGCGGCTCAGCGGCAGTCGGAGACGAAAGCAGACCGCTACTTCCGGCGCATGATGGAGGCGTTTCAGGTCGAGTGCCTCCCGGCAACGGACGACACGTACGTGGCCCTCGCGAAAGAGGTCGGCCTGGACGGGGAGCGGCTCCGCAAGGACATGAAGTCGAAAGAGGTGCAGACGGCGTTCGAGGAGGACATGCACGCGATGCACGCGGCGCACGCGAACTTCCTCTCCTTGATCGTGCGGAACGCCGAGGGGAAGGGCGTGATGAAGGGGAACACCTTCTCGGCGGGTCCGTTTGAGGAGATCGTCGACCGCCTCGCGCCCGGATTGCCGAAGCGCATCCCCTCGGACATGCTCGAGTACATGGAACACCACAAGGGGATTACGCCCGCCCACGAGATTGCAGAGGTCTTCCAGATTTCGGAGGAGGACGCGCAGCGACGCTTGGATCGGCTGGCTGCCGCGGGCCTGCTCCGGGCCGAGCGATTCGGCGAGACCGCGTTCTGGCGGTGGGGAGCGTCGAAGGTCGACAGGCTGCCGATGGACCTCGTCGCCGTGTCCCATGTGACGCCGGACCTCAAGCTCAAGGGGACCGCAGACCTCGCGCCGATCATCTCGCGCGCCGTCCTCGCGCTCTATACGGAGGTCGCGAACAACCCGGACAAGTCGTATCACTTCCCGCTCGGGATGGAAGCGCTCACGTACGTCGGGTACCCCGCGGCGGACCTGGCGAAGCTTCCGGCCACCGCCACCGAGTCGTTCGCGGGCGTCGGGTTTCCGCACGCCGCCAACGCGATCCGGCCTGGGGACACGGTTCTCGACATCGGCTCGGGCTCAGGGACGGACGTGCTGTACGCGGCCCTGAAGGCGGGCGCCAAGGGCAAGATCATTGGCCTGGACATCACCCCCGCGATGATCGCGAAGGCGCGCGGCAACATCACCGCCATGGGCGCAAGAAACGTCGAGATCCGCGAAGGGAACGCGACGAAGATCCCGCTCCCGGACGCGAGTGTGGACGTCGTGACGAGCAACGGTGTGCTGAACCTCGTCGTCGACAAGCCCGCGGCGTTCGCGGAGATCCACCGCGTGCTGAAACCCGGCGGGCGCCTCCAGCTCGCGGACATCGTCGTCGAGGAAGACGTCGGGGCGGTGTGCGGGATCAACCCGCAGCTGTGGGCGGACTGCATTGGCGGGGCGGCCGTCGAGGCGGACTACCTGAAGACGATCGAAGGCGCGGGGTTCCGGGACGTCCGCGTCGTGCGACGGTTGGACTATTTCGCGAAGTCGTCCTCGGAGTCCACGAAACGGATCACGAAGACGTTTGGGGCGGAGAGCGTCGTGGTTTCGGCTGTGAAGCCCTGACGCACCTCGCGGGTCCCCAGGATCTCTTTCAGAATGAGGATCGAACACCACCGCACCCCCAGGCACCCACCCTTGTCGAGCTAGGCGGCCAACGACTTCGCAATCTCTACACTCTGCCGCTCGGGGTCGAGAACCCGAAGCCCCTCGGCCGCAGCCGCCCGGGCGACCTGGTGGTCCGCCGTGAGGAGGATGTCGACCTTTCGCGCTAGTCCGGTGGCGATCTGGACGGCGTCGGCCTGGTAGATGTGATGCCGGAGGAGCAGGCTCCACGCGTTCCGGACGAGCTTGGCGCCGAGCGGGGAGATTGTCAGGACCCCCAATCGCGCGAGCCTGGCGGACTCGCCCAGGAGCGCACGCCGCCCCTTCGAGAGCCCGCCGGGGGGGAGGCGGCCCTGCCGATCGAGGCGATCCAGCACGCCGAGGCCCTCGCCGAGCGTCCATAGGGAGTACACGAGCTGGATTCGGCCAGCGTCGGCGGAGCGATAGACCGTTTCAATGACGTCGGAGCCACGCTCCGCAACGTACCGCTTAATGACCGCGTTTGTGTCGAGGAGAAGCTTCATGGCGGTGCTCCCGCTCCACACGGATCATCTGCGTCGTAGACGGTCCGGGGGAGACCTTGAGGGGCCGGACGTCCCCGAACCCCACGGAGGCCGTCCCGTCCCGGTGCCCCTCGGCCAGGGCTGCTTCGAGCTCGTCGAGCACGAACGACTCGGCGACGAGCTCTGCGACCTCCTTACTGAGTGACCTCATCGTTCCACGCTCCCGGACCGCCCTCTGCCGCAATCGGCCGATCGTCCGTTCGTCTAGGTACAAGCTAACCTTCGTCGTCATGGAGCTTAAGCGCTATAGAGCTTCCCGCCACATAATGCTTCCTGCGGTCGCCTGGTCACGAATGACCCCCACTTCATGAAGGTGAAGGGTCTCAGCACGGCATGGATTTGAGAAGCGGGAACCGACCGGGTGAGGAAATCGAGGTCTCTGCGGCAGATCCTGAGCGAGGCGTTAGTGTTCGTCGGCGAAGAAGGGGGCTTCGCCCGAACGCAGGACCGCCCCCCTTCCCCTTTGCCGCGCCGCGGAATACGCGGGCGTGTCTATTTACGAAATGAGCGAGGAAGCCGCGAAACGCGGCATCCCGTATTTCCGGTACCTCGCCGACGGACTCGCACGCGACGTGGATGCGGCCCGCGGGTGGCGCAAGGCGCGGACGGCCTGACCGTCCCGGCGAGTCGATTCTACATCTCCGGGGAACTGCTCGAGCGAGTGCGGCTTGATCTGCGACGGTGACGAGGCCGCGTGCCGCCAAGTACTTGGCCGGTGATTGGTTCCCCCGGGGGCGGCCATGGAACGCATCGTCATCCTGGGAGGCGGTTTCGGGGGCCTGACCGTCGCGACGGAGCTCGAAACGCTGGCCGCCTCGGGGAAGGCCAAGGTCACCCTCGTCGAACGGAACACGCACTTCCGCATGGGGTTCAACAAGCAGTGGGTCCTCGACGGCCGACGTCGACCGGACGAAGGGCGTCGCCCGTACGCGTCCCTGCGCGCACGCCACGCCGCATTCATCCGCGACGCAATTACGGCGATCGACACGGGGAGCCGGACCGTCCAGCTGACGTCGCGGCGGCTGGAGTACGATCATCTTGTTGTCGCGCTTGGCGCAGAGCTCGCGCCGGAACTCGTCCCAGGCCTCTCGGAGGGCGGGTACGACCTTTTCGACGACGCCGCGATCCCTCGGTTGAAGGCCGCCGTGGAAGGGATGACGGAGGGGACGCTCCTCGTCGCCGTCGCCTCCACCCCGTTCAAGTGTCCGCCCGCGCCGTACGAGTACGCGCTCCTCCTCGACGACATGCTCCGCCGCCGCAAGGTGCGCGAGGCGGTGCGCCTCCTCCTCACGACCCCGGAGCCGCAGCCGATGCCCACCGCCGGGAAAGTCGTGGGAGCCCAGATCCGGGCGCTGCTCGAGGAGCACGGGATCGAGTTCCTGACGCAGTACAAGCCGAAGGCCGTGGATCCAACGACCCGCATCGTCGGGTACGATAACGGGGCGAAGATCGGGTATGGAATCCTGGCGGCGGTCCCGCCGCATCGAGCGCCGAAGGTCGTGCGCGACGCGGGGCTGACGGATGCGTCCGGCTTCGTGCCCGTCGAGCTCGGGACCTTCCGCACGTCTGCGCCGGATGTGTACGCGGTCGGGGATGTCGCGGCAATCAAACTCCCCGGGGGAGGGCCGCATCCGAAAGCGGGTGTGTTCGCAGAGGCGGAGGCCCTCGTGGTTGCGCGCGCGTTGGCGGCGGAGGTGGCAGGTGTCGAGCCCACGACGTACGCGGGAATCGGGACATGTTACGTGGAGACGGGGGGCGGTATGGCGGCCCCCGCCGAAATCTCCCTGCTCGACCCGAGCGGGCCGCGGGCGAGGATGGAGTCGCCTTCCGTCGCGGGACTCGCCGCAAAGGAGGAGTTCGAGCGCGAGCGGTTCGGCCGATGGTTTGGCGGTTGACTCAACGTTTCTCCGAGAGCGCCTGGCCCAATCAAGATGATCTCAGTAGACAGGCCGTCTTGGTCCTCGAAAATCCCGACGACCCGTGCCGAGATGATTGGCACAGGTCACCCTCGGAAATCGCTACGAGAGATCACTCGCTCGCCCTTCTAGGTCGTTCAGGTCTCGGGACACGCCTAGGCGCCTCGCGAAGGCCCGCATGGCCCGAACGTCGAGGGTTTCTTTCTGGCGAAGGTAGATCCCTAGCGCATCCTCGAGGTCCTGCTCGCTCCCCCAGTGGAGCTTCATGCAAATCGTGTGTTCCGGTGCCGCCATGGGCAGTCGGCGGCCGCGCCAAGCGACTCGTCGCTTCGTCTTGAGCGTCTCGCGATGCGTGGCCGTGGAGGCGGGCACGATGTCGATCCGGTACGTTGACCGCGTGTCCTGGATCGTCACATGGCCGCCTTCGACCAGGGCGTCATGGAGGTCCTGGGCGGAGGCGAAGAA
>VBML01000150.1 GCA_005878915.1 Methanobacteriota archaeon
TGTGGCGGTCGATCGGCAACCGCCCCGCGGCGGCGATGAGTTCGAGGGTCGAAGGGGCGACGCGACCGTCGAGATGCTCCGCGATGATCAGGACTCCGCCCGCCACCGGATCACCTCCGCACGAAGCCCTTTTCCCGGAGGAGCTGGGCGAGCCGCTTCGCCTGGTCCGCGACGGGCCCCGTGACCATCTCCGCGTGTCCCTTCGCGCTCGGGGGCGCGAGGCCGACGACGTCGAAGGAGTAGGGCAAAGGGACGGAGTCCCATCCTGTGAGGCCGAGGGCCTCGGGATCGACCTCCTTAATCGGCTGCCGCGCGGCCTTCATGATCGCGGGCAGGGGCGCGTACCGAGGCGTGTTTGCCCCGAACTGGATCGTGAGGAGGGCCGGCAGCGGGAGGGAGTACACGCGCTCGAGCCCGCCCTCGAGCTCGCACGCGACCTCAAGTCCGCCACTGCGGACCGCGACGCGGGTCACGACGCTAGCGTGCGGAAGCCCGAGAAGGCCCGCCACGAGCCCGCCCGTCGCGGAGTTCCCATAGTCATCTGACTGGACCCCGGTGAGGACGAGGTCGTAGGGCAGGGTCTTAATCGTCGCCGCCAGAATCCGCGCATTCCTGCCGACGTCGAACGCGGCAGGGTCATCGAGGCTCACGCGCACCGCCTCGTCCGCACCTTTCGCGAGCGCCTCGCGGAGCATCGGCTCCACCCGCTTCGGGCCGAGGGTGAGGGCGACCACCCGGCCGCCGTTCTTCTCCTTGATCCGAACCGCCTCCTCCAAGGCGTACTCGTCGGCCCCGTTCAGCTTGTAGTTCAGCGAGTCCCGCTTGATGTCCTTCCCGTCCGGCGCAATCTGGAACTGAAGGTCGGGGTTCGGGATCTGTTTGAGACAGACGACGAGGTTCAGGGCCATCGCGGGAGTTCGAGGAGTCGAGGACGATATTTCAAAGTTCTCCATGCCCCCTAGGGAACTGGCGAACGATTCCGGAAGGCTCATCCCCCGCTGCGGCATTCGAGCGGACGATGCGAACCGTCGTGGTCTTCGCGCTCGTGGCTGTCGCTCTGTTCGGGATCGGCACCGTCACGGCAGCGGCGTTCCTGCAGCCGAGGAGGGACCTCTTCCTCCGCCCGCCCCCGGAAGGCGCGCAGTGCCAAGACGCGTACGTCCTTCACGCGACGGGCAGCCTCGCCTGGCTCACTCTCGAGGGCGGAATGTGGGAGTTCACCACCGCGGGAGATGTGTACGATGTTGAAGGCGTCGAACTGTTCATGCCCCCAACACAGGTTGCACAGCTCCAGAGCCAACCGGGCACAGGCGTCCCCGCCCGAGTGGAGGGGGTCGTGGAACCGTGCCTCGCGACGTTCCACATGCACGGGGTCGTTCTGCGGGTGACCGCGCTAGACGTGGATTCACCAGACGTGGCAGTCCGCTGACTGGCTCCTTGGCGTGACACCGGATCCCATCAACCAGCGTCCTATGGGTAGATCCCGCGGACTTTGTACGCTTCCACGACGCGCTGCATCGCGACGATGTATGCGGCCTGGCGCATGTCGATCTTCTCCGTCGTGTGCCTCTCCCAAACGGAGTTGAACGCCTTCACCATGTGGAACTCGAGCTTCGAGTCCACCTCCGCCTTCGTCCAGAAGAACTCCTGCAGGTTCTGGACCCACTCGAAGTACGACACGGTCACGCCCCCGCCGTTCGCGAGGATGTCCGGGAGCACCGTGATCCCGCGCTTGAACAGGATGTCGTCCGCCTCGGGGGTCGTGGGGCCGTTCGCGCCCTCCGCGACGATCTTCGCCTTGATCCTGCCCGCGTTCGCGGACGTGATCTGGTTCTCGAGGGCGCACGGCGCGAGGATCTCAACGTCGAGCTCGAGGAGGTCCTCGTTCGTGATCTTCTTCGTGCCCGGGAAGCCTTGGACGCTCCCCGTCTTCTCCTTGAAGGTGAGGACCTTGGCGGGGTCGAATCCGTTCGGATTGTAGATCCCGCCCGTCGAGTCCGACACGGCGACGATCCTTGCACCGGCCTCTTCGTTCATCAGGCGGGCGTAGTGATACCCAACGTTCCCGAAGCCCTGGACGGCGACAGTTGCGCCCTTCAGCTTCAGGTCCAGGTGTTTCGCGGCCTCCCGCGTCGCGTACATGAGTCCGCGGGACGTCGCCTCGTCCCGGCCCAGGGACCCGCCGATCGCAATCGGTTTTCCCGTGACGACCCCGGGTACCGCGTACCCCGCGTTCATCGAGATCGTGTCCATGATCCATGCCATCGTCTGGCCGTCGGTGTACACGTCGGGCGCCGGGATGTCTTTCTCCGGGCCGATGATGATCGAAATGGAACTGGCGTATCGGCGCGTCATCCGCTCGTTCTCGCCGCGAGACATTTCCTTCGGGTTGCAGATCACGCCTCCCTTCGCGCCGCCATAGGGAATGCCCATCACGGAGCACTTCCACGTCATCCAGCACGCGAGGGCTCGCACCTCGTCGAGGGAGACGTTCCAGTGGTAGCGAATCCCGCCCTTGAACGGCCCGAGGGCGTCGTTATACTGTACCCGGTATCCGGTGAACACGCGGATCGACCCGTCGTCCATCCGGACCGGGAAGTTCACGGTGAGCTCCCGCTTCGGGTGCTTGAGGACCTCGAGCAGACCGGGTTCGAGCTTGAGGCGTTTGCCGACGCGGTCGATCTGTCGCTGCGCCACTTCAAACGGGTTGAGGGTCTCCTTCGGTTTCTCGGCCATCCGGACACGACTCCTGTGACAGGCTCCCGAGTTCTAGGGGAGAGGGTAGCCGGCTCGAAGGAACGGGGGGTTCTTAAAGGTTTAGCGGTGGCTCTCAGACGCGAACTTGCAGGCGGCGAGACCCGACATCAGGGTTCCGCGAACGCGTATTCGTCACGGTCGATGACATTGCGCGGGGGCTCGCCCCTCAGGAATCGTGCCACGTTGTCCAGGGCCGCCTCCAGGGACCGCCCCGATTGCTCCGGCACGGCCCATGCCACGTGTGGGGTCATCACGATGTTCGGCAGCTCGTGGAACGGCAGGGTGAATGGCCGCCCGTGCCCTCTTGGATAGACCCACCATACGTCCAGGGCGGCGACGAACCGTGGCGAGGCCCGCAGGTGCTCGTACAGGTCCCGCTCCCGGATCAGGTTCCCGCGGGCGATGTTGATCAGCACCGCGTCCGGTTTCATGAGCTTCAGCTCGCGGGCTCCAATCAACCCGAGGGTGTGGCGGGTGAGGGGAATCGAGAGGAGCACGAAGTCGCTCTCCTGGAGGAGGCGGTCGAGGTCCGCCATCGTCCCGCACCAGTCCACCGCTTGCCCATGAGGTCTTGCGGGAACGTCCCCGCGCGGATCGCGTCCGTGTGGACGACGAGGTTCTTCGCGGCCGCGAAGAGGAGGGCCATCGCGTGCTCCGCGATGGAAATCCGGTGGGCGCCCGCGTTGCTGCAGATCGTGACCCCCGCGGGGATTCGGTCGTACGGCAGGTGGTCCACGCCCGCCGCGACGGTCTGGAGGAGCTTGAGGCGGGCCATCGCCGGCCACGTCTCCGCGGGGATGTCGCGAGGGAACCCGCCCGTGACGAGGACGACGACCTCGGGGGCGCGGCGGGCCAGCTCCGCGTCGCTGAGGTCCCCGCGGATGAGGATCTGCGCGACCGCCCCGATCCGTTCCCGCACGATCCGGCGGCGCTCCTCGGGCATCGGGACCGCGAGGAGGACGACGGGGAGTTCCATGGTACGACCTCACGGCGGCGGACCGCCCGCCGGCGGGAGGGGCGGCGGACGACGCCGTCTCCGCCCCCGCAACCACGTTACCAGGACGAAGGCAACGAGAACCGCGACCGCAGCGAGAGCCAGCGGGACCAAAGGATCCACACTGTGGGCGTCCCCGGAGTCCCTGACGCGGTAGATTGCCGAGGGCGTCGAGAAGTACAGGTCGCCGTCCGGCCCGTCCTCGACGTCGATGATCCCCGCGAAGCCGACGGAGTCGACCACCTCGTCACCGACGACCCCCCGGTACCCGGGGCCCACCAGCGTCAGCCGATGGAGGTTGCCGAAGTTCCAATCGCCGAGGAACAAGGAGCCCGTCCACCGGGGGGAGCCGTTCCCCGTGTAGAACGCGATCCCGGTGGGCGCGATCACCGAGCGATACGTAAGGATCGGATCGGCGAAGCGGGGATCTCCCAGCGCCCCCGTCCCGATGGGCCAGCCGTAGTTCCTCCCCGGCTCGAGCACGTTCACCTCGTCGTTCTCCGTCGGCCCGTTCTCGCTGATGAACGGGACGCCCGTGGCGGGCTGGAAGGCGAGCCCGAAGACGTTCCGGTGGCCGAGCGTGTACACGGGCGAGCCAGGGATCGGGTTGTCCGCGGGGATCGAACCATCGGCGCGGACCCGGAGGACCTTCCCCGACAGGCTCGCGTTGTCCTGCGCGTTCCCCGGCATCGAGGCGTCTCCGGTCGTGATGAACAGGGTCCCGTCGTCCGCGAAGGCGAGGATCCCGCCGTCATGGAGCGTGTTCGCGGGAATTCCGTCGAGGACGACCTCCTTCGGGGGCGGGCCGGGAGGGGCCGTGGGGCCCAACCACCACCGGATGACGCGGTTCATCGGCCCGCTCGTCGTCGTGTTGAGGTACGTGTGGTACGCGTAGACGTAGGGACGCGACGCGAAGTCCGATGCCACCGCAATCCCCAGAAAGCCTTCCTCCCCGTCCGCGAACACGGTCGTGTTCGCCACGATGGAGCCCGGGGGTGCCCCGCCCGGCGGGAGGAGCCGCACGTTCCCCGTGAACCGTTCCGAGTACAGAATCGACCCCGCGGGAAATGGCCCGGGCGGCGGGAACACGAAGCTCACGGGCCACGCGAGGTCGGTCGCCACGGCCTCGCGGGAGGCCTGCGCGCCTCCGGAGGATGCGAGCAGGAGCGGGAAGGATGACAGGAGCGCGACGGCCGCGGCGACGGCGAGGCCGGTGGCCCGGCGAGGGTCCATCGACCGCCCTAACCTCGCGGGGCCCTAAAGGGTTGCGCGGGCCGCGTCAGCACTCCGAGTACCCGCAGTGCCGGCACTTCGCGCACCCCTCCTCGAGGACGAGGGTGCGCCCGCACTCCGGGCACTCCGGGTTCAGTCCGCGCTTCACGATGTCCGTCGTCTGGGACTCCTTCTCGAACTCGTCGTCGACGTGGACCCCGCCGCCGTCCGTGTCGAACGATTCGACCGGCGGCATCACGCCCGTCCTCTGCATCCCGATGTGCCGCTTGATCGCCTTCGCGATCGCGTCGGGGATCGAGAAGATCCGCTCCCCGTGGTCCAGGGCGAGGCGCGGGCTCCGGATCCCCTCGAGCTGGTCGATGATCTCGTCCACCGGGATCCCGGACCGGAGGCACAGGGACACGAGCCGCCCGACCGCCTCGGAGAACGACGCGGTGTACCCGCCGCCGCGGCCGATCGCCGCGAACAGCTCGAACAGCCCCTTGTCGTCCTCGTTGATCGTCACGTACAGCGGGCCGTACCCCGTGAGGACCTTCTGCGTCCTCCCCGTGATCACGTCCGGCCTCGGGCGGGGACGCGTGACCTCCTGGGCGGCGACCGCCTCGGCCTTCGCGGCGGGCTTCGCCTTCCCCTCCGCGACGCCGACGTTCAGCACCTGGTCCTGCCGCGACCCGTCGCGGTACACGGTGATCCCCTTGCACTTCAGGTCGTACGCGAGGAGGTACGCGGTCTTCACGTCGTCCACGGTCGCGTCCCGGGGCATGTTTATTGTCTTCGAGACCGCGCTGTCCACATTGTCCTGATACGCGGCCTGCATCCGCACGTGCCACTGCGGGGACACGTCGAAGGACACGGCGAAGACCTTCTGCCACTTCTCCGGCACGCCCTTCAGCCCTCGGGCGCGGCCCTGGTTCTCCTGGATCCGCTGCACGAGGTCCGGCGTCCAGAACCCCTCGCGCTTCGCGACCTCCTCGAAGTACTCGAGGAAGTACGGCAGCTCCGTGCCGTCCATCACCCGCTTGAACCACAGCAGGCTGAACTCCGGCTCGCACCCGCCCGACGTGTCCGCGATCATCGACAGCGTGCCCGTCGGGGCCACCGTCGTGACGTACGAGTTCCGGACCTTCTGCCCCGCCTTCCAGTGTTGGGAGCCCTCCCAGGCGGGGTACACGCCGCGCTCCTCCGCGAGCTTCGCGCTCTCGTCGTACCCGATCTCCTGGATGAACTTCATCACCCGCCGGCCCCACTCGACGCCGTCCGGGCTGTCGTACGCGACCTCGAGCATGAACAGCATCCGCGCGAAGCCCATGACCCCGAGGCCGATCTTCCGCGTGGCCTTCGTCATCTCCTCGATCTGCTTCACGGGGTAGTTGTTCATGTCGATCACGTTGTCGAGCATGCGGGCCGCGACGCGGGCCGTGCGCTCGAGCTTCTTCCAGTCCACGGACCACGTCCCGTCCTTCCCGCGGACCATGTGCTTCTCGAGGTTGACCGAGCCGAGGTTGCAACTTTCGTATTGTAACAAAGGTTGCTCACCGCAGTTATGTAACACAAGTCCATTTCCCAGGAAAGACCGCGTCGCTGCCTCCTCGACGTCGTACACTTCGTCCTCACCGAGAGGCTCAATCGCGACCACGTCGTCCTCGAAGGTCTCTGACTGGTAGCGATGGGATCGCAGCAAGGCCGCCTTCTCTTCGGAGAACGCGTTCCCGATCAAGTCCAGGATTCTCGGAACGTTGGAACGCGACACGTTCAGCTCGTAGAGAGTGCGCTGGGAGTCGTAGACGCGAGCTTCACCACTACGCGTAACATAGTGGAACGCGCGCGGAGTCCCCTTGGTCCGATCATACACGGTCGTTCGGATCCCAAGATGGATGAGAAGCCGCTGCACGTCGTCGCACAGACCTCTCGACGTTGACGTGAGGCGCACGAACGCGGCGGACCCCGGTACGAAGTTTACCGTCCCGTCCGCGGCGAACAACCCTTCGAGGAAAGCGACGACCACCTCCCTCGGGGCGGTGAAGAGGACCTCGGGGACCCGCTTCTCGTGGCTTTGCCAGGACCGGACGCCAAGGCGCTGGAAAAAGCCGACCACGTACTTCGAGTGGAACGAAAGGTGATAGACGCCGTTCTCCCGAAGGACGGGTCGTAGTCGGCGTCCCAGAATCGGCGCCATGAAACGCTCGACCCGTTCCATCGCGTCGGTCTCGCCGGACGCGAAGGTGAACCCGACGCGACAGTCCTTGTCACCCGCGCGGAGCCAGCCGTCCCCCAGGAGCCATCCGAGGACGAAGCCGAGGTCCTTCGACCAAACCCGCGGGAACGTGAACCGGTAGGTCCTCCCGTTTGTCCCGCGAACTTCGTCCCTCATACGGAACGGGAGGTCTCGATTCTCGGGAAAGGCACCCTCGCCGGACTGCAGGAACAATCGATCCCCGACATCCAAGGACGCGAGCGTCTTCCAGCCCAGGGATGTCAGGAATCGGTGGTCCTCCGTGGCCTTGACGGAGTACCCGGAATGCGTGACGACTCGGTAGACCGGACGGATGCCCGTCTTCCAAACGCGAGCCGCTGCGGACCGAATCGTACCCAACTGCAGGAGCCCTGCGCCTCCAGTGGAGGCGCGGACATCGACGACGAGGTCCGCGCCACCGATCTCCGCGAGGTCCCGAATCGGCACGAGCCCCTCGGCCGTCGACACCAACGTGTCCCCCGCCACGCACGGGTTCGTCGCCTCCATGTCGCCGATGTGGTTGCAGCTCTGCCGACGGTTCGTCTCGTCGATGAAGAACAGCCCGGGCTCGCCGTTCTTCCACGCCTGGTGCGCGATCTTCTCGAAGACCTCGCGGGCGTCGAGCTGCTTCGCGACCTTGCCCGTCCGGGGGTTCACGAGGTCGTACTTCTCCCCCTTTGCGACGGCCTCCATGAAGCGGTCCGTGATCGCGACGCTGATGTTGAAGTTCGTGATCTCTCGGATATCGTCCTTGCACGTGATGAAGTCGAGGATGTCGGGGTGGTCCACTCGGAGAATTCCCATGTTCGCACCCCGTCTCTTAGATCCCTGTTTGACCTGTTGTGTCGCCGCATCGAAGACCTTCATGAACGACACGGGGCCGCTCGCGACGCCCATCGTGGATTTCACGAAGTCGTTCTTCGGACGCAGGCGAGAGAACGAGAAGCCGGTGTTGTGCACGACCGCCAACTTTCCGATGCCTCCTCCCGCGAGATAATTGTTGAAGTCTGCGACGGTCAGGTCGTAGAACGCGCTCGGCTGAGCGGCCTTCTCGACGGCCTCGACGGATGTCCACCCAAGGGCGAGGTGATCGAGCTGGTCCAGGAGCGGGAGGAACTCGTTGGGAACCACGGGTCTCAGCGCGGCGACCAATCGACGGAGCTTGTCCTCGCCGATTCCGTCACCCCACTTCGCGTGGTGGAGCCAGATCCGCGCATCACCAACACTAACGGCAGACCGGTGAATCGCGGTGCTCCGCGTTTGAACTCCGGCGGCGCCCAACAGCTTCTCCAGGAGAGCGAAGGGCACGGGAATCCGGGGGTGCGTGTTGTGGGCAAGCCGTTCCGTGAGGAGTCCGAGACGTTCCCGACGGAATGGATCGTGAATCCAATCGCTGAGGAATTCGACGAGCTCGGCCGTCCTCGTCGCGTCCCCCATGTGAATTCGATACTCCACGAGCTTAGCCCTCGGGCCCGGCGGCTTCTCCCGCATCGACGGATTGAATCCGAGCGCGCTGAGGAGAGATACGAGTCGCTGAGCCACTTCGGTCCCGGTTCGACTTGCGCAAGACGAGCAAAGCGCGGAACAATCTCGGAGTCTGTCGTCGTAATCGACCAGAGCCCGCGTCCGTCGCGCTGCGGCGTGATGGACACGCCATGATCCGCGAGAACCTCGCGCGCGAATTGGATGTTCTCAGGTCGACCATCGAAGAACCTGAGCCGTAAGGCCCGGTAGCCATTGACCCGGTTGTGAAACCGGCCGAGGCTACCATCGCCGAGGAAGAAACCGACGAGCCACGCGAGACGCTCGTTGACAACGAATCCTTCCTGCTCGATGTATTTGGTGAAGGGCCAAACCTGGCGGACCGATCGGTTCGGACTGAGGAGGACATCTCCAGGCCGGAGAGCGTCGGCCCGTCGCTCTGCAATACCGCTCTCCGTGAGAACGAAAAACGGATGCCACGCACTCGTTGTCACCTCCGTGCCTCCGGAGCAGCGAATCCGATACTGTTCGTCACCGGGAACGTCCCAGCGCCAAAGGTGGGTGACCTGCTTGGCGGCGAAGGCGCCAGAGGCGGGGTCCACGGCCAGCGTCCGAAGGCTAAGGTGGGACACATCGAGCACTCGGTGTCCCGGCCGAACATCTTCAGTGACGCCAAGGCCCCGCACGCGCTCGTACAGGGTCTCGATCCGCTCGATGCCGCAGAACGTGGTGAAGACGTGAGAGTCGGCGGCAACGCACCCTCCGCCTGATTGATGGATCAGAGCCGACTCCTTCAGGGTTTGAAAAATCCCAGAAAGGCTGTCCTCCACTGGCAAAACGAAACAAGCCGACAACTGCTGCAAATCCAACCCAGCATTCATCAGCGTCGGGGAGTTCGGCAGGAACTCGAGGGACGCCAGCATCCGGTAGAACGTCCGCGCCCGCTCCGCCACCTGGGCCTCCGTCGCCCCGTAGTACGCGTCCGCCTGCGCCAGGTTCCAGGAGACCCGCCAGAACAGCTCCCGGGGGGTCTCGATCACCTTGCCGGCCTCGTCCTTCTTCAAGTACCGCTTCTCGAGGACCCGCAGGGCGTTCTCGGAGAGCTGCGGCTCCGGCTCTCCGGCGATCAGGTCGAGGGTCGGCTCCAGTTTCAACATGGGAATCTCCTCTGCCAGGGCTGCACGGGCGTTCCGTAGCAGGGCGCTACAGGCCCGCGAGGGGGGTGGGCGGGCGCAAGAGGGGGGCTTGTTAAGTGCCTTTTTGCAGCATGTATGTTACCATACACCCCGAAGACTGTTACCATATGTGCTACCAGTCATGAAAGAGGACCCCGACTTAGCCCTATCGCCATGGGGTCGGTGAACCGGGACAGGGGAGAGATTAAAATCGCACAGAACTCTATAAAAATGGAGGCATGACGACCTCCGCGCGCCTCGCCTCCCCGCGGATGTCGACGGCGACGCCGGTCCCTGCGGCCGTGGACTCCGGCTCGAGGAACCCGAGCGCGATCCCGATCCGCAGGGAGGGCGACAGGGTCCCGCTCGTGACGAGGCCCACCTCGCGCCCGCCCGCGAGGACCCGGTGTCCGTGGCGCGGGACGCCCCGGTCGAGGAGCTTCAGCCCGACGAGCCGGCGGTACCCGCCCCTCCGCTTCTGCTCCAGGAGGGCCTCGCGACCGACGAACGTGTGGTCCCACTTCACGAGCCACTCCGAGCTCGTCTCCAAGCTCGTCTCCGACCCCGTGAAGTCCTGGCCGGAGAGGAGGTAGCCCTTCTCGAGGCGGAGGGTGTCCCGCGCCCCGAGGCCGACGGGGCGGATGCCGAAGTCCCCGCCCGCGCGGAGAATCGCCTCCCAAACCGGGAGCGCCACGGAGCTCGGGGGGAAGAGCTCGAACCCGTCCTCCCCCGTGTACCCCGTTCGGGTCGCGAGCATGGTGCCCGGGGCCGAGAGGGCGGGGTGGGCCCCCCGCCCCACGGTTTCCGGTGGAACGGCAATCCCGGGGGCCATGGGAATCGCCGCGGCGCGGAACGGGCGGAGGGGCGCAAGGTCGAACGCGGTGAGGCGGCCGAGGACCTCCGCGGCCCGGGGGCCCTGGAGGGCGAGGCACAGGAAGTCCGGGGTGAGGTCGGTGAGGCGCTGCCCGCCCAGGTGGCGATGGATCCACTCGACGATCCGGGGTCGTGGGCCCGCATTGCACACGCACAGGTACCGGTCCGGTCCAAGGCACGTGAAGATCACGTCATCCAGGATCCGGCCGCGCTCGTCGAGGAGGTGCGTGTACCGGGCGCGCCCGGGGGCGGCGGGGATGTCGTTCGTCGAGAGGCGGTTCACGAGCTCCGAGGTCCCGGCCCCCTCGAGGAGGAGCTTCCCCATGTGGCTCACGTCGAACAGCCCCGCCGCCCGCCGGACGGCGAGGTGCTCCTCCACGATCCCCGTGTACTGGAGGGGCATGTCCCACCCGCCGAACTCGACGACCCTCGCGCCGTGCGCCGTGTGCCACTCAAAGAGGGGGGTCCGTAGGTTCGCCATCGCGGCCGGGGCGCGGGTAGGCGAGAAGCGGATAAAGCTTTTTAATTCGGGGCTCTTCGCGCGCTCGTGAAGCGATACCGCCCCGGGTTCTTCGGGCTGCTCGCGGACATCCACCAGGACTTCCGTTTCGAGATTGCCGGAGCGCTGTTCGTCGTCGGGGTCTTCCTCCTGCTCATCGCGATCCTGGGCTACGTCCCTCAGGCCCGCACCTGGGCGCGCTCGGTCGCCGTCCTCGACAGTATCTTGGCGGGTCTCGGGCCCTGGATTTTCTGGGAGGCGATCGCCGCGGGCCTCGTCATGGTCATCGGCGGGTTCGACTTCGCGGACACGGTGAAGAAGGCGCTCGAGTTCGAGAAGTTGATCAACACGACGTCGAAGGAGACGTTCCTCAAGAACCGGAAGCGCATCAAGCACCTTGCGACGGAGGCGTTGCCGGAGCGCTACTGGCGGAGGGTGGAGCGGAAGGAGTCGGAGCTGAAGGTTCGGGAATGACGCTCCGCGTGTCGGTGGGTTGGCCTTGGATAAGGGTAACCGTACTGCCAGTACCGCGGCGGCAACCTCTATGCTGATTCGACTGGCGCCTTCGAGACGACGGTGCCGATCCCATGGAGGCGCTCCGCGTCCTCCGCGCGACATCGCACGCGGACCTCCGTGTACCGAGGCCCGTAGTCGACATTGAGGACCTCGCCGGTCTCGTACAAGCGGCTGAGGGCCGTGGCCCCTTCTGGGCTCACCGGTAGCCGGACGACGGCCTCTACGGTGAACGCGAACCGATTTGCGATCACGCTCACGAGCTGCGGGAGGCCTTGCCCCGTCAGCGTCGACGTGACAACCGCCTCCGAATGGAACTCCGTGCCTTCCAGCAGGCCGCGGACCCGCTCGACCTGCCGCGGGGGAATCCGATCTGCCTTCGTCAGGACGGGGAGGATCGCGTCCCGGGTGACGCGGGGGAGGAGGGTGCGAGCGGCCAAGCGTATCTTTCGTAAGATCTCGGCCTCGGGATCGGAGGCGTCCACCAGGAGGAGAATGAGGTCGCTATCGTAGATCTCCTCGAACGTCGAATTGAACGCATCGACCATCCAGAACGGGACCTGGTCCACGAAACCGACGGTGTCCGTGAGCAGGATTCGCCGGCGGCCCGACACCGCCCGCGTCGTCGTCGAGAGGGTTGAGAACAGGCGTTCCTCCACGAGCACGCGTTCTCCCGTGAGCGCGTTCAGCATCGAGCTCTTCCCAGCGTTCGCATACCCCGCGAGGGAGACGAGGTGGAACCCGCGATCCTTCCGCGCGGCCCGGCGGCGGCCCCGTTCCTTCCGCACGAGGTCGAGCTCTTCCTCGATTCGCCGCTGACGGCGCTTCACGGTCTCCAAGTAGACGTCGACGCGGTACTCGCCGCCCGCCATGAACCCGGGCCGTTCGCCGACGGCCGCGCTGTGGATCCACTCCCGGAGGATTGGCGCCTCGTAGTGGAGGAGGGCGAGCTCGACCTGGAGCTTCGCCTCCCGCCCGTGAGCGCGGTCCGCGAAAATCTCGAGGATTAACCGGAGTCGATCGTAACACTGCTTCTTGAGTCGGTTCTCGAGGTGGTAGTGCTGGGACGGGTGGACCTCCCCGTTGAACAGGACGACGTCGACGTCGCGGCGCTCGAGGGTTTCGGCGATTTCCTCAAGCTTGCCCTTGCCGACGAAGTACCGGCGATCGGGGGCGTCGCGTGCCTGTACGATTGTATCCACGAGCTCGTGGCCGGCGGAGTGGACAAGGGCCGTGATCTCGGAGACGTCCCGCGTGAGGCTAACGAGGACGACCTTCAACGCACCATCGGACCGGGGCCTGTGGCCATAAGTGTTTGCAGGTGAAATGGAGGGGCGGGGGCCTGCCTGCTTTCCAACAGAATGGGAGGGGTGCCAGGGGCGCATTCATGTGGCCGGGCCCGTGCGGTCGCGTTCGGCCACCTTCCCGAGTTACCCTTAAGTAAGGCCAACTCCTTTCCGCGAGCATGGAACTCGGCTGCGGAGTTCGGGTGAAGCCGGTCAAGGGGCACGACTACCTCTACGTGTGGCACTACGAGCGGGACGGCGCTCGGCGGCGCCAAGTGTACGACTACATCGGGCCCGCGTCGGACTCTGAAGCCCGCCGGCGTGCGATTGACTCCCTCGAGGCCCACGCCCGTCGTGCAATTGAGCAGGCCCGCCACCGGATCGAGGCAGGACGCTCTATTGCGGGATCCGCAGGTCGCTGAACAGTCAGCTCCTCGACGTCTCGTTGGTCCGGGGGTGCGGACCAGGTTACCCTCATCTAAGGCCAACTGTGCTCTCGAAACCCTTATCGCGGCGGGCCCGGCTCTCGAGCACGGCGATGCAGGTCACCGTCAAGTTCTTCGCGACGTACCGCGAGATCTCGGGCTCGAAGGAACTGAAGGTCCGGGTCCCGGAGGGCTCCTCTGTCCAGGTCCTCCTTGATTCGATTTACGCGAAGCTCCCACGACTGAAGGGGTTCGAGGACACGATGCTCCTCGCCGTGAACCACGAGTTCGCGGAACCTACCGCGACGCTGCGGGAGGGGGACGAGGTCGCGCTGATGCCGCCCGTGAGCGGCGGGGCGGGTGGGGTCATCAAGATCCAGAGGACGGCGATTGACGTCCAGGCCGTCGTGGATTCCGTCCGCCGGTATGACGCGGGGGCCGTCGTCCTGTTCCTCGGGACCGTCCGGTCGGACCCGGGCGTGGCCGCCCTCGACTACGAGGTGTACCGCCCGATGGCCCTGAAGAAGATGAACGAGATCGCGGAGCGCGCGCGGAAGAAGTTCGAGATCCTCGACGTGTCGATTGTCCACCGCCTCGGCAGGATCAAGCTCGGCGGGGATTCCGTCGCGGTCGCGATCTCTGCCCCGCACCGCAGGGAGGCGTTCGCGGCCGCCGCGTGGGCAATGGACGAGATGAAGAAGGTCGTCCCGATCTGGAAGGCGGAGCCATAGCCCGCGGGTCGGACGGGACCCAGCCGCGGTCATCTTAGATATGGGACGTTATAGTCCCCATCGGGCATGCGCGTCGTTCAGACCGAGCTCACAGAGACGGAGCACGCTCTCCTCGTGGCCTACGTGAAAGCCCACGGGACGACGATCGAGGATGCCGTCCGCGAGGGGATCCGGAGGCTCACCATCCGGGACGAGGTGGACCCGGACGACCCGATCTTCGAGATCTTCCCCTTGACGAGGGCGAAGGGGAAACTCAAGAACATATCCGAAGAGCACGACCGGTACCTGTACGGGGACCGCCGATGATTTTCGTCGACACGGGACCTGGGCCGCGCTGTCGGGCTCGGAGACCCCCGCGCGGAGAGGCCCGCCGATTTTTCGGCGAGATCACGAGCTCTAGGTCTTCCACTCTCCGCGGAGTAGGCCGTAGACGACCTGGTCCACCGCCCTCTTCGAGGAGTACTCCGCGCCTCGCAGCGTGCCCTCGCGGGTGAACCCAAGGCGCTCCGCAATCGCGTAACTGCGGGCGTTCCCCGCCGCGGCCCTGATCTCGACACGGTCCATACCGAGGTCCCGGAACGCGTGATCCACGAGGGTCCGGACCGCGCGGGTCGCGATCCCCTTCCCCTGGAAGGGCTCGGCGAGCCAGTATCCGATCTCCGTCTTCCGGACCGCCCAATTCCAGTAGTGGTACCCGATTGCCCCGACGAGCTCGCCGCGGTACCAGATCCCCGCTTGGAACCCGTCGTTCCGGCGGAGCTGCTCTCGCCCGCTGCGGATGAACCTTGCCGTATCTCGGACGGTGCGTGTCGCGTCCACCCACGGGAGCCACCGGCGGAGATAGGCCCGGTTTCGATCAGTGATTGCGAACAACGTCCCGGCGTGGGCGTGGGTGAGAACCCGGAGCTCCACCTCGTCGTCCACTCGGAAGTGGGCGGGACGGCGCCGCACAATCTTGGGGGAGGCTTTCCGCGGCACGATTCGTCGATGTCGCGGCGGGGTCCAATACTTTGCGGGGGTGACCGCCGCTTCCCGTACCCAGTCAACAAGGTTCGGGATGGCGATGGCGGGGGGTGAGTTGGTACCGATGGCGGAGACGAAGACGATTTTGGTGGCCGGGGCGACGGGGCAACAGGGTGGGGCGGTGGCGAGGAGCCTCGTCAAGCGGGGACATCGCGTGAGGGGCCTGACGCGGAGTCCCCAGAAGATTGCTGCACTGAAGGATATCGGGGTCGAGGGCGTCGTCGGGGACCTCACTGACAACGCGAGCCTGGCGCCCGCGCTGCGGGGCGTCGATGGCTTCTTCATCGTGACGACCCCGTTCAACCCGGACTTCTCCGTCGACACCGCGAAAGAGGTCCTCCAGGGCACGACTGCGATCGACGCGGCGGCCAAGAGCCACGTGCCCCACGTCGTCCTCGCGTCCGTCGCGTCCGCCGATGAGGACACGGGGATCCCGCACTTCGAGTCGAAGGCGGCGGTGGAGCGGCACCTGAAGACCTCGGGGTTGCGGTACACCATCACGCGCCCCGTCGCGTTCATGGACGGGTACACCGCCCCGTGGATGCTCGAAGCCCTCCGGGGCGGGGTCCTCTCCCTTCCCATGCCCCCGGAGACCCGCCAGCAGCTCGTCGCCGTCCGGGATATCGGCGAGATGGTGGCGCGGGCCTTCGATTCTCCAGCGAAGGCAGCGGGGAAGAGCGTGGAGCTCGCGGGAGACCAGCTCACGATTGCGGACCTGACGGCCCGCCTCTCCACGAAACTTCGACAGCCTCTGAAGTACGTGGAGCAGGGCGAAGAGCTTGCGCGGCAACGGATGGGGGAGGATGGGATGCGCATGTTCCGGTTCTTCCGAGAGAAGGGCTACCACGTGGACATCGAGGCCCTGGAGCGGGAGTGGGGACACCGAATGACGCGTTTCGACGAGTTCCTGAGGGACGCGAGGCTCGCGCCCCTTGGATGACCGGGCCCGCCGGGTCGGAGCTCGCAGCAATGGCCGCCTGAGGGACGATGCGATTCACGGGACGCGTCGCGATCTCCCGGCCCCTGACGACCGGGACGCATGCGATCGAGGTCGAGAAGCCCGCCGCCTTCTCGTTCCGCTCGACCCAGTTCACGTGGCTTCAGATCGAGACGCCACAGGGATGGGACGTCCGCCCGATGTCGCTCGCGACGAGCCCGACGCGGCCCCGCCTCGAGTACGCCGTTCGGCTCTCGGACTCGGCGTATAAGCAGGCGTTCGCAGCCCTCCGTCAAGGGGACCGCGTTGGCGTGGCCGGCCCCGTCGGCGACTTCGTCCTCGATGAGACTCGGCCCGCGGTCCTCGTAGCCGGAGGGATCGGGATCACGCCTCTCAAGGGAATGGCCGAATACGCCGCGGACGTGGGCATGTCAATCCCAATCCGTCTCCTCTACAGCAGCCGGTCTAAGGAGGAGATCGTCTACAAGAGCGAGCTCGAGGCGCTGGCGCGGAAG
>VBML01000151.1 GCA_005878915.1 Methanobacteriota archaeon
GAAGGGCGTTTGCCGGATCCACGGCGAGATCACCGGGTTTGCGGACCTCCGCGTGAAGGCGGTCCTCGACGACGGCTCCGGGGCGCTGACGGCGGTGTTCGGCAAGGACCTCACGGAGGGCCTCCTGGACAAGACGGTCGAAGAGTGCATCGCCCAGGCGAAGGAGGCGATGTCCCAGGAGGTCATCCGCGACGAGCTCGCGGACCTCCTCGTCGCGCAGCCGGTGGAGGCCCGCGGCAACGTGACGTCGGACGACTACGGGCTGATGATGATCGTGGACCAGGCGAAGATCCTGAAGGTCGATGTCCGAGAGGAGGCGCGGGCGATGCTCGAGGAACTGGAGGGGCCCGCCTGAGCGCGCCCCCGGATCCGCCCGCCCCGGCGGGGAGGCCGGACACGGGCGGCGGGGGGCTCGGCCGTGCACAGGGAGGAAGGCGGATGTTGCGGGAGATCGCGTGGCGGGTGTTCGCGGGCGAGTACAACGACGCGACGAAGGAGGTGTCCGATGGCGGGGAGCGGAGCCCCTCGTACGTCGTGACTCCGCTGGGAGCGAAGGTGAACCGGCTGTTCGTCGTCGGCGTCCTCACGGACGTGGAGAACGTGGCGACGGACGAGTCCCCGATGTGGCGGGCCCGGCTCCAGGACCCGACGGGGACGTATCACATCTACGCCGGTCAATACCAGCCGGAGGCGAGCGCGGCGCTCGCGAAGCTGAAGCCTCCCGCGTTCGTCGCGGTGACGGGGAAGTCGAGGCTCTTCACGCCGGAGTCCGGGGGGACGTACACATCGATCCGCCCGGAGACGGTGAAGGTCGTGGACGAGGGCCTGCGGGACTACTGGATCCTCGAGGCGTCGCGGTCCCTGAAGAAGCGCCTCGAAGCGCTGCGGGAGGCGTACAAGATGGACCCCCCGAAGAAGGAGGAGCTCGCGGCCCTCGGGATCAAGCCCGCCGTCGCGGAGGGGATCCTCGTCGCGGTCGAGCACTACGGCAAGGTCGACCTGAGCCGGTACTCCGCCATGCTCGCGGAGTCCCTGCGGTACCTGTTGCCGGAGTTCCGCCCGCCGAAGGGCGAAGAGGCGGACACCGCGGAACCGCCCGCCGCGAAGGCAGCGGATGAGAAGAAGGAGGCGACTGAGGAGACCGTCCTCGGGATCATCGGGGAGCTGGACACGGACGGGAAGGGGGCGGCGTGGGATGGAATCCTTGGGAGGGCGACGAAAGCGGGCGTGGACCGCGACCTCCTTGAGGAGACGATCAACTCCCTTCTGGACAAGGGGCTGATCTACGAGCCGATCCTCGGGCGGATGAAACGGATCTGAATACATTATTCCCCAAAATGGGAACGCCTACCGCGTCCTGGCACCAGGTGAGAAATGGCCCGCGCTAAGATTACCTACCGGGAGTTCTACGACATTCCGCGGGCATTCGTAACAAGATGGGCTAATAGGCTATTCTTTTTCGACGGACACTTCGACCAAAGCTTGGACGACTATCCCGATGAGTATTCGGTCTACGAGCTTCCCATGACGCTCAAGAATCGCCTCCGCTCAATGCCTTGGGAAGGCCTGGCCAATCTTGGTCGCTACATAGGACGGGTTCCTATCGAGAGGGTCACTTTCGACAAGACGCGCCGGAAAGCAATCGACGACGACATTTTTCGCGATCCGCTCAAGGTTGGCTAGGGGCGGGAGGTCTCTCGTCTAGAGTCGTCCCGCCTGCGACTTGATTCCCCAAAATGGGAAGAATCACGCTGAAGCGTACGCGGGCGATTTCCCGAGTGGGCAAATCGATGGATCGGGATTGCCGCGAAGTCCGAACCCGGCATCAGCGTGGACGTCATTCCCCAAAATGGGAAATGAACCGCGATTGACCGTAGAGGGAAGAACGATCCCATCCCATGTGTCTCAATGAAGAGTCACCTCTTCCACGTCGTGGTCGATCCCGTTCTCTTCGAGGACACGCCTAATCACCGGAAGTCGGTGGGGGAGAACGAAAATCGCCGACTGGGCGAGGTACCGGACACCTTCCTTCCATAAGAATCCGGGATACGTTCGCTCACGCCCATCCGCTCGTACCCGCTTCCCGAAGACGAAGTACTTGATGCGGCTCGTCGCCGCCTGATCGTTGCTATCGACGTCCCAGGTCACGTAGTATCCGGAGCCTCGGACCTTCGCCTTCCCTTTCCGCACGAGCCCCATCATCGATTTGCGCGCCACCGACCGCTCCTCCGTTCCCATTTTGGGGAACGCGTCGGAGAGGATAGGTGTGAGGAGGGGAGGTCTCCGAAAGTGCTCGACACATCGGCCGTGGAGGCAGTGAAAGTGCTTGAGACGGGCTCCTCCCTAGGAGGACGTCGGATGGCTCGGCGGCATGTCCGACTCCGCGGCCTGTTTGATTCGCTCGAGGGCGTTCCGTGTGCCCTCTTCGATATGCTTCGACACGCTCCGAGAGCCGAGCTTCAAGAAGCCGCGAAGGAAGACATCCCACGTCGCCTGAAGCTGGACCCCGGGCGCCTCATCGTGAGCTTGGATCGAGACGACCTTCGTCCCATGCATCGGGCCCTCGAGAATCTCGTGGACGACGCGGAGCGGCGGGTGGAGGTACACGCGCTCCCGCTGGCGGGCGTTCCGGAAGGCCAGCGTCACCTCCCGGTCGATGACGTCACCCCGTCGTTCGAGGGTGCGGACCGCGAGGATCCCCTTCCAGAACCGGGGCTCCGAGTCGAGGTCGGCGAGGAGGGGCCAAACACGCTCCAGCGGCGCGTTCACCTTCGTGGAGGCGAGGATCCGCATCGAGGACCCGCACGCGGGGGAGGCCATGAACTTTCTTGCCCCCTTTGACGACGAGGGCCCGGAGTGCATCGATGTCGTGCAGCTCAGTTCTGCGGGAGGGACGAGCGGCAGGACCAGCACTTCCGCGCCGAGAGGCCGACCTTCGCCCCGCAGTGCTGGCACCGGCGCACCTGGGGCATCAACTGGACGGCCTTCTCGACCCGCCGGAGACCGAGCTTCCCGGTGATAAGCCCGCCGACGCCGCAGAGGGCCCCGAAGTACAGGGCGAGCATGAACTCCCATCCCGCCGTCGGCCACACGGTGAACTGAAACGCAAGAATCCCGGCGAACCCGCCGACGAAGGAGCCGACGAACCCCATCGACCCGATGAGGCTGGACCGGCCCGCCACGGCGCCGACGCCGACGAGGGCGAAGCTCATCACGATGATGCGGAACTCGAAGACGGAAACGAAGAGGGTCGGGAGCGCGGCAACGATCGACAGGCCGAGCGCGGCGATGATCGTCAGGACGAACGAGGAGAGCGGATTGTGGATGTGGGCCATTCCTTCCCCAGGACGCGAGCACAATCGGCCCGCCGCGCACTTGAAGGTGCCGACACGATTTTCACCGTCCGACAGTCAGGGCGTCCGCACCCTCTGGAGCTCGCCCGGATCACATCCTGATGGACCGTGGGAGGCATCGCCGTGATTCCGTGTTGACTTTACAAAAACCATTTATCGCCCCCGCTGGGATGCGCGCCGCGGGATGGGCGATTCGCCTCTAACGAGCGAGAGGATGTACTCCTCCGAGGAAACGCTGAACGCCTCGCTCGATCCGCTCGCCCTGCGGAAGGTGCCCACGGGGATCGCGGACCTTGATAGCATCGTGGGCGGGGGATTTCCGGAGGGTTGCCTGGTCCTCCTCTTGGGCGACATCGGGGCGGGGACGCAGGAATACGTGTACACCGCCGCGTCGAAGATCGCGATCGTCCGGAAGAACCCCGAGCTCCGCCACTATTTCCTCGGGCCCGCGTGCGACGCCTCCGTTCTCCCGGACCGGATCTGCTACGTGACGTTCTCCCGCTCCCGCGAGGCGATCCTCCAGGAACTCGGCGCGTCGTTCAACGCGGAATTCTTCTACGCGTTCCGCGACCTCACGGTGTTCCGAGACTTCAGCGCCTCGTACTTCCGAAACTCGGCGATCCCGTCCACGTGGACGCAGCAGGAGAACCCCTTCGAGGCGAGGTCGGAGAACGTACTCGAGGGCCTCGTCTCGTTCCTCGACGAGAACGCCCGCGGGGCGATGGTCGTCGTCGACAGCCTCACGGACCTCGTCGAGACGGAGGCCGTGGAGATGCGGGACCTCGTCACGACGGTGAAGGGCATGCAGCGGGCGTCGAAGGAGTGGGGCGGGATCACGTACCTCCTCCTGACGCGCGGCATCCTCGACAAGCGGTTCGAGCAGATGGTCGTCGACAGCGTCGATGGGTGCCTCACCTTCGAGTGGCGGACGTATGCGCGCAGCTCGAATCGCCAGCGGTACATGTACCTGGAGAAGTTCACGAGCGTCCTGCCCCACCTGCCGCGGGACAAGATCGCGCGGTTCCCGACGATGGTGACGAGCAACCAAGGCCTCGTCGTCGTGTACATGGAGAGGATTGCGTAGATGTCGGAATCAGCAGCGGGAGAGCGCGGGAGCCCGGAGCCCCATGCCAGCGGCCTCGTGCTCACGGGCATCGACGGCCTCGACGAACTGCTCGGCGGGGGCGTCCCCCGTGGCCACACGGTCACCGTGCTCGGATCCTTCGGGACGGGCAAGACGACGTTCGGAATCCAATTCATCGTCCAGGGCCTCATCAACCACGAGAAGGGGATCTTCATCTCCCTCGAGGAGGACCCCGACTCGATCGTCGCGAGCGCGGCGGGCTTCGGGTGGGACCTCGCGACCCCGCTCACGGAGAAGCGGCTCGCGATCGTGAAGCTCGAGCCCGCGGACGCGAAGACGACGGTCACACGGGTCCGGTCCGAGCTCCCGAAATTCATCCGGGACTTCGGCGCGGACCGTGTCGTCGTGGACTCCGTGTCCCTCCTGAACATGATGTTCCCGGACGAGGTCGAGCGGAGGGCCCGCCTGTTTGCCTTGTCCCAACAGATCAAGACGACCGGCGCGACCGCGCTCTTCACGGCGGAGACGAAGGACGACAACCCTCGGGCGTCGCGGGACGGGCTCGTCGAATACATCTCGGACGGGGTGATCTGTCTGGAGCCGAGGGAGAAGGAGAGCGGGGACGTCCAGCTCGCGATGCACGTCATGAAGATGCGGCGGCTGAAGCACAGCCGCGCGGTGAAGCCATACACGATCGACGAGGACGGAATCAACGTCCACGCGGACGTCGAGGTGTTCTAGGTGATCGGGACCTCCGCCTCCATCGCGCGGACGTAGTCGTCCCACTCCGAGGAGAGCCGGCGCCGGACAATTCGGCGGGCGATCGGGGTGAAGACCCGGTATCGCCAAGGGAGGCGGACATCAATCACGATGTGTATTCGCGTACCCTCGCCCTCAGGGGAGAGTCGGTACGCGGTATGCGCGTCGCCGGCGGAGGACCGGAGGTCGGCCTCCCACCAATCCGGCGGGTGCAGCTGGACGAGGACCCGGCCCGTATACGTTACCCCGAGATTCGCGGACTCTTCGAGCTCGACGACCGTCGCGGTGCGGCGGACGACACGGCGCCACCGGAGACGTGCGCCGCTCAGCTGGGCGTCGTCGTCGCGATAGTCCGTGCACCACGCGAAGACGCTGTCAACGGGCGCGCGGACGTGTTTCGTGACCTCGACCCGCACCCCAGTGCGATACGTTGACGGGGCATAGGCGTTTCGCGCGAAAGGCCTAAAGCCACCCTCCGGATGCGTCCCGCGGATGAAGCTCCTTCAGAAGGGGAAAGTGAAGGAGGTCTACGAGGTCTCCGACGCCGAGCTCGAGTTCGTCTTCACGGACCAGATTTCCGTGTTCGACAAGGTGATCCCCTCCCTCGTCCCGCACAAGGGCGAAACCCTGTGCCGCACGTCCGCGTACTGGTTCAACGTCGTCCAAGGGTTGGGAATCCGGACCCATTTCCTCCGAGTCGCGGAAGGCAACCGGATGCGGGTTCGGCGGGTCCAAGTAATTCACGAGTACTCGAAGCTCTCGCCGAGAACCCGGAACTATCTCATCCCCCTGGAGGTCATCGCGCGCTACTACGTGGCGGGCTCGCTGCACGACCGGCTCAAGGACGGGCGGGTGCGCCCGCAGGACATCGGGTTCCCGAAGGGGCGCGTCCCCGCGTATGGGGAGCCGTTGCCGGAGCCCTTCCTCGAGACGACGACGAAACTCGAGAAGGTGGACCGCGAGCTCACCCGGGACGAGGCAATCCGCATCTCTGGGCTTACGTCTGCGGAGTACGACGCGCTCTTGGACGCCGTCTTGAAAATCGACGAGGCCCTCAACACGGTCGTCCGGAAGCGCGGCCTTATCCACGTGGACGGCAAGAAGGAGTTCGCGATGGATTCGGAGCGACGCCTGATGCTCGTCGACACGTTTGGAACCGCCGACGAGGACCGGTTCTGGGATCTCCCCGCGTACGAGAAGGGCGAGCACGTCGAACTGAGCAAGGAATTCGTGCGCGGGTACTACCGGAAAATCGGCTACCATGACCGTCTCACGATCGCCAGAAAGGCAGGACAACCGGAGCCAGAGATACCCCCCTTGCCAGACAATGTCTTGAAAGAGACCAGTGATCTCTACATTTCGTTGTTCGAACGTCTGACCGGAGAAAAGTTCCGCTAGACAATGCTCGGCACTTCGGGGCTAAAGACTATATCGCGTCCGTCCCATATCGCGCCTGTTGGGGGCTCCCCGGTTGGAAAACGTCGTATATCTCGACGGGAAGTTCTTGCCGGAATCGGAAGCCAAGATTCCGGTGAATGACCACGGCCTCCTGTACGGGGATGGGGTGTTCGAGGGGATCCGCGCGTACAATAAGCGCGTCTTCAAGCTCGAACGGCACGTCGAGCGGATGTTCCAGTCCGCGAAGGCGATCGACCTCAAGATCCCCCATACTCCGGAGGAGTTCTCGGACCTCATCCTCCAGACCTGCCGGCGCAACAACATTGTCGACGGCTACATCCGCCCAATCGTCACAAGGGGACCGGGGGACCTGGGCCTCGACCCGCGGAAGTGCAAGGACGGGCCTACCGTGATCATCATCGCGCAACCCGGGATCACCCTGTACTCGAAGGAGAAGTACGAGAAGGGCCTGAGGCTCGTCACATCGAGCTACCGGCGGGTCCCGCCGCAGAGCCTGAGCCCGAGCATCAAGTCCCTGAACTACCTGAACCAGATCATGGCCCGCGTCGAGGCGAACCAGTACGGGGCAGACGAGGCCCTCCTCCTCGACGTCCAAGGGTATGTGTCGGAGGCAAGCGCGGACAACTTCCTCATTGTCCAGAACCACTCTGTGATCGCGCCTCCTACCTCGACAAACCTCCCCGGGGTCACGCGGGAGACCGCCATCGACCTCGCGGAGAAGATCGGCATCCGGACAATCGAGAAGCCCTTCACCTTGTACGACGTGTGGGCGTCGAACGAGGCGTTCATCACGGGGACCGCCGCGGAGATCGGGCCGGTCGTCGAGGTCGATGGACGGATGATCGGCGATGGAAAGCCAGGAAAGATCACGAAGCAGCTGATGAAGGCCTTCCGGGACCTCGTGACGACGACAGGTACGCCGATCTACTGAGCCGACAGCCGGTCCGTTCTTCGTTCATCCGAGACTTGGGCATACCTCTATGGTGGTTTGCGTCTCCCCCGCGCCCCATGAAGAAGATGTATGCGGTCTTGTTTGCAGCGTTGTTTGGGGTGAGCCTCGCCATGGCCGGCGTCTTGGCCGCGGCGAGCGGGCACAAGGACGATGACAATGAGCGGGAATTCAAGGCGAAGCTGACGGGCTTTCAGGAGACCCCGGCGATTTCGACGACGGGGAATGGAAGGTTCACGGCGATGCTGAGCGACGACGGGACGACGCTCACGTTCACCCTGACATATTCCGACCTCTCCGGCGGCGCAGCGACGGCAGCGCACATCCATCTCGGCCAGAAGAACGTGGCCGGGGGCGTCAGCGTCTTCCTCTGCGGCGGTGCAAAGCCGGCCTGTCCGGGAACGAGCGGGACCGTGACCGGGACGCGGACGGCCGCGGACGTGGTCGGGCCCGCGGGGCAGGGAATCGCTGCGGGCGAGTTCGCCGAACTCGTAGCGGCGATGCAGGCAGGGTTCACGTACGTCAACATCCACAACGCCATGTTCCCAAGCGGGGAGATCCGCGGACAGATCACGGAGGACTAGGCGACGAATTTCGGCAGCCGCGGGGAGGGCGGGGTTGGGGCCCGAGCTCCCCGCCTTATGCTGTAGCGATAGC
>VBML01000058.1:0-23144 GCA_005878915.1 Methanobacteriota archaeon
CCCTGTACGGATACGACACGGACGAGCCCGAGGCGAAGGGGGAGTTCGGGACGTGCGGCGTCGCCGTGTCCTCCCTCCGCGATATGGAGATCCTCTTCGCGGGAATCGACATCGGCGCCGTCTCGACGTCGATGACCATCAACTCGCCGGCCTCGTTGATTTGGGCGATGTACCTCGCGAACGCCGAGAGACGGGGAGTCCCTTGGTCAGGCCTCCGCGGGACGATCCAGAATGACATCCTGAAGGAATACCAAGCCCAGAAGGAATGGATCTTTCCGCCAGAGCCCTCCATGCGGCTCGTCGTCGACACGTTCGAGTTCGGCTCGAAGCGCGTCCCCCAATGGAACACGATCTCCATCAGCGGCTACCACATCCGCGAGGCGGGCGCGACGGCCGCCCAGGAACTCGCCTTCACCCTTGCCAACGGCATGGAGTACGTGCGGTGGGGGATCGACCGCGGCCTCGACATCGACGACTTCGCCCCGCACCTCAGCTTCTTCTTCAACGCCCACAACGACCTGTTCGAGGAGATTGCGAAGTACCGTGCCGCCCGCCGAATCTGGGCGAGGGAGATGCGGACCACCTTCGGCGCGAAGAAGCCGCGCTCGTGGCTCCTCCGGTTTCATGCCCAGACCGCAGGGGTCTCCCTGACCGCTCAACAGCCCGAGGTGAACATCGTCCGCACCGCTGTCCAAGCGCTGGCGGCGGTCCTCGGCGGCACTCAATCCCTCCATACGAATTCGTACGACGAGGCGTATCAGGTCCCGAACGAAAAGGCGGTCCGAATTGCACTCAGGACGCAGCAGATCCTCGCGCACGAGAGCGGGGTCGCGAACACCGTGGACCCGCTCGGGGGATCGTACTATCTGGAGTCCCTGACGGACCGGATGGAGGAGGAGGCGTACGACTACTTCGACCGGATCGAGGCCCTCGGTGGCGTGATCCCCGCCATCCGGAAGGGCTTCTTCCAGCAGGAGATCGCGAATTCCGCATACCGCTACCAGAAGGAGGTCGAGGACAAGGAGAGGATCATCGTCGGCGTGAACGACTTCACGGTCGACGAGGGGCCCGAGGTCGAGCCCCTTCGGGTCTCGAAGGAAGCGTATGAACGGCAGCTGCGACGGCTCCAGAGGATCCGAAAGGAGCGGGACGCGAAGAAGCACTCGAGGGCCTTGGACGGCCTGAGGAAAGCTTGCGAGGGGGACGACAACACGATGCCCCTCATCCTGGACGCGGTCCGGGCGGAGGCCACGTTGGGGGAGATCTGCGACGTGATGCGGGCAGTGTTCGGGGTTTGGGAGGAGCCCCTCCTATATTGAGGCGGTCCATGCCGAAGAAAATCCGCATCCTCATTGCGAAACCGGGCCTCGACGGCCACGACCGGGGGGCAAAGGTCGTTGCTCGCGCCCTCCGCGACGCTGGGATGGAGGTGATCTACACGGGCCTTCGCCAGACCCCGGAGGACATCGTCGAAGCGGCGATCCAGGAGGACGTCGACGCGATCGGGCTCTCGAGCCTCAGCGGGGCCCACATGGCTCTTCTCCCGGAGGTCGTGAAGCTACTGAGGAAGCGAAAGGCCGCGGACATCCTCGTCGCGGCCGGCGGCATCATCCCGGACGAAGACGTTCGGAAGTTGAAGAAAGCGGGGATCAAGGCCGTTTTCGGACCCGGCACTCCGCTCGCCGAAATTGTCGAGTTCTTCCGATCAGCCGCGCAGTAGCCCTCCCGAGAGAAAGGCTAAGTCGCTCCCCGCGCTGTCGGCCGGCATTGAAGATCGTCGACCAGCTCCGCGAAGGCGACAAGAGGGCGGCCGCGAAGCTCATCTCGATGATCGAAGACGACGACCCCGGCGCGACGGCGGCCCTTGCGGAGATCTTCCCGCACACCGGGAAGGCCCACATCGTCGGACTGACGGGGCCCCCGGGCGTCGGGAAGAGCTCGCTGATCAACCGGCTTGTCCGGGAGTACCGCGAACGCTCGAAGAAGGTCGGCGTCGTGGCCGTCGATCCCACGTCCCCGTTCACAGGCGGTGCGGTACTCGGCGATCGAATCCGGATGGCGGACACGGGCTCGGACCCGGGGGTGTTCATTCGTTCGATGGCGACGCGCGGTCATTCCGGCGGGCTCGCCCTCGCGACGTTCGACGCCGTCAAGGTCCTTGACGCGTACGGGATGGACATCGTCTTCGTGGAGACCGTCGGCGCCGGCCAGTCCGAGGTTGACATCGCGAGTCGGGCGCACACGACCGTCGTCGTCCAGATGCCCCAGAGCGGGGACTCGGTCCAGGCGCTGAAGGCGGGCATCCTCGAAATCGGCGATATCTACGTCGTGAACAAGATGGACCTCGGCGGCGGTGACACGATGGCGTCGAACCTGGACTTCATGCTCGAAGAACGACAGGGGTGGAGGCCACCGGTCGTCCAGACGGCGGCCCTCGATGGCCGCGGGACCAAGGAGCTCGCGGACGCGCTGACCAAGCACTACCGATTTCTGAAACGCGGTCCCCTGTGGCGCGGGCGGGAGGCGGACCGCGCCCGAAAGGAGCTCTTCGAGTCGATGCGCCACCTCCTGGCGGAGACGTTCTCGGACGACACGGCGGGGATCGGCTTCGAGGAAACCGTGGGGGCGATCGTCGCTCGGAAGACGGATCCTCGAACCGCTGCGAGAAAACTCCTCAAGGGTTTGAAACTCCCTAGGTGACACGCCCCGGCCGGGACTCGAACCCGGAATCGCCAGCTTGCTCCCGTCGGATGGAGGACGCTAGGAGGCTGGTGCCCTATCCATTAGGCTACCGGGGCGCGAACGGCTACCAGATGGACTTGCATTAAAGGTTGCGAGCCGCAGCCGGCGACGCGTTCTCCTGGAGGGCCTACAGCTCCTCCGGGGCTTTCTCTTCGGGCGGGAGCTCCTCCTCGGCCCGTTCCGCCGCCTCGATGCGCTTCGAGTCGGCCGGCGCTTCGTCCTTCGCGCCCTCCTCGGCGGGTTTCGCATCCTCTGGTTTCACCGGTTCCTTTGCGGCCTCCGGCTTGGGGGGCGCCTTCACATACTCCTCCACAAACCGGACCTTGGGAAGCCCCAAGACCTCGCGCACATCCGCAATCACTCGGAATTTCGAGACGAACCATCGCTCGTCTGTCTTGCAGATGTCGGGAAGGAGGACAGTCGCTCCGTCCGCGTCGATGGAGACCTTGAACGCCTCGGGCAGACCGTAGTCCATCTCGATGACCGCCCGCAGTTTCTCCTCGGGCGAGTCCGCGATCGCCTTGATCGTGAACGTGTACTGGAGAGTTTTCCCCGCCAGGGGGTTGTTGTAGTCCACGCGGACACGGCCCCCGGTCACCTGGGTGATCGTGCCCTTACGGCCCCCCAGGGACACCTCCATGCCGACCACCGGGTGGACCTCTTGCTTCAGAAATTCCCGGAGGGGCCGGAGCTCGATGAGCTTCGGATCCCGCTCGCCCGCGCCCTTGTCCGGGGGAATCGTGAGGTCCATCGGCGTTCCGATTTCCGCGGTGAGGATCGCCTCGTCGAGGCCGGGAAGGATTCGGCCATGGCCCACGATGATCGGGAACTCGTCGTACACCTTTTTCTCCTCAAACTTCCCCTCCTTCTTCGCGACCTCTTCGCGTGTGGTGTCAAAGAGGGTGCGGGTCCCGTTCGGGTTGAGGATCCAGCCCTCGTAGTCGATCCAGACGACGTCGCCCTTGGCGATCTTCCCCGAGGGGCGCTCTTCGGCCCCGCGAGGGGCACGTTTGACTGGAGCCGCGGCGACCGCCTTCGCTTTCTTTGGCTTTGCGCGCGCCATCGTCTTCATGCCGTCAGGAATCCCCGATATATTTCACTTGAGGGCCACGCCGATGCCGTCTCACGGATGGGCTATGCGGCCGGCCGCTGGAGTCCGATCGCGGCGGAAATTCGCTTGTACCGGTTGCGAATCGTGACCTCCGTCACACCCGCGACTTCCGCGACTTCTTTCTGCGTACAAGGCTTATTGCAGACCATCGCGGAAATATAGATCACAGCAGCGGCGACGCCGCTGGGCGCCACGCCGCTCGCGAGCTCGTCCTTCTCGACCTTGTCGAGAATGTCCTTCGCCTTGCGCAGGACATCCATGTCCAGGTTTAGTCGGTTGCAGAAGCGGGCGATGTAATCCCTCGGGCTTTGCGGGAGAAGTTTCAGGCCGAGTTCCCGCACGAGGGTACGGTACGTCCGGCCAATCGACTTCCGGTCCACGGGGGTCTTCCCCGCGATCTCGTCGAGCGTCCGGGGGACATTGCACTGGCGACACGCCGCGTACAGAGTCGCGGCGACGACCTCGTCGATCGAGCGGCCACGGACCAAGTTCTTCATTGATGCCTTCCGATAGAGGACCGCGGCGCTCTCCCGGACGTGCCGGGGGAGGCCCATCTTCGACGCCATCGTGTTGATCTCCGTGAGGCCTTGGGCGAGAGACCGCTCCCCGCTCTTCGAGGTGCGAATCCGGTGTTGCCACTTGCGAAGACGATAAATCTGCGCGCGGGACTTGTGCGGGATCTGGCGTCCATATGCGTCCTTGTTCCGCCAGCCGATGGAGGTCGAGAGCCCCTTGTCGTGGCTCATCACGCTCGACGGCGGGCCCGCGCGCTCTCGGGATTCCCGCTGTTCAGAGTCAAAGGCCCGCCAATCGGGCCCCTCGTCGATGATGAAGTCGTCGAGAACGAGGCCGCACGACTCGCAGACGATCTCTGCCCGCTCATAGTCCCGCACGAGATGATCGCTTGAGCACTCCGGACAGGTGTTGATGACCTCTACTTCTTTCACTGAGACTCCTCCCGACCCACCGCTCCCGCTCCACGGAGAAACAGTCAGCTTAGAATTGGCGGTTACTTAAAGCTTCCGCCCCGTCCCTATGTGTTCCCCCACGCCTCTGTTATCTCGCGGGAACGAGTAGGAGTTCTCCGTTTCGAAGAAGGCGCCACTTTCCCTCGAACCCTGCGAGGACCTCTGAGCAGAGAATCGTCAGGCCCTTACGCTTGGTCTCATGAAGGGCGAAGTACGGGACACAGGTTCGTGCGTCGCGGTGGGCCACGAGGCGGTCGCCCTCGATCATCGCGAACGTGTACGAGGTGACCTTGCGCGGGAACTCGGCATCGAACGCGGCCTTCACCTCTGCGGCGGCCTGCTTGAACTCGGGCTCGTCCCGCTGCGCCGGACCGAGGCGCTCGAGCAGCCGTTCGAAGAGGGTCATCGAATCCGTCTGGCCGTGCCTCACGCCGTACCCCTCGCACGTGCCGTCGTGCGCGAAGAAGACGAGGCGTCCCGAGACCTCTCGACGGAACGGGTGGCTGAAGTCCGGTCGGATCTCGTCCCGTCTCGGGGAACGCCGGAGGTGGGCGAGGAGCAGGAAGGGCGGGTTCGTCATTCGCGCGACGGCCTTCACGGCCTCGTCGAACGCCGGGTCCTTGCTCGCCGTCGTGGCCCCGCGACGATACACCTCCTCTCCTTCGCCGATGCAGGCAATCCCCCACCCGTCCGGGTGGCCTACCTTGGGGTCCGGCTGCGGGCAGCCGAAGTCCTTCGGAGTGCGGCCCGTGTCGCCGAGGGCACGGAACGACGCGAACAGGGACGGAGGGATCGGGATGTCGCTCGTCGCAGCGAGGATCCGGGACATGTCAGCCCAACTTGTAACCGATGCTCCGCAGGAACGCGAGCCGCGCCTTGCGATCCGCGTCCGACTCAATCCCCTTCGCCTTCTCCCCGTCGATCACGCCGACGACGCCCCGTCCCCGCGCGTTCTCAGCGACGAGGATCTCCAGGGGATTCGCGGAGGCGCAGAAGATCGTGACGACCTCCGGGGTGTCCCGGATCGCCCGGAGCACGTTCAGCGGGTACGCATCCTTCAGGAACACGACGAACGTGTGGCCAGCTCCGATCGCGAGGGCGTTGCGGGCGGCGAGCTCCTTCAGCGATGAATCGTTCCCCTCGACGCGCACAAGGCAAGGCCCGCTTGCCTCGCAGAACGCGACCCCGAACCTCGCCTGCGGGACGGAGTTCGCGATCGCCTCGTGGAGGTCCTCCGCGGTCTTGATGAAGTGTGTCTGCCCGATGATGACGTTGAGGCGCTCAGGGTTTTCGACGGCGACGCCCTTGACCTCGACCATGGCGGGCGCGCATCCGGCCCGCATCCGTAAATAGCTTGCCGTCCGAAGCGGGGGCCCGGTTCGTGCCGGGAAGCGCTGGACATCGGTGCAGGCGGGGGTATGGCACCCGCATGGAGACCTCCGTTACGATAGCGGGAGGTTTAATCTTCGATAGGATTGTCTCGAATTCGTGTGCGGAATCTGCGGGCGCCTCTCGTGGTCCGGCGATTCGCCGACGCCAACCGTCGAAGAAATGGCGCGGACGCTCCGCCACCGGGGACCGGACAAGGACGGTTTCTACGAAGACAAGGGGCTCACGATCGGCTACACCCGCCTGAGCATCATCGATTTGGAGACGGGCGATCAGCCGATGGCCAACGAGGACGAGAGCGTCTGGCTAGTCCACAACGGGGAACTGTACAACTACAAGCCGCTCCGAGCGAGGCTGAAGGAGGCGGGCCACCGGTTCCGCACCCAGTGTGACACCGAAGTCTATGTTCACGCGTACGAAGAATGGGGTCTCGACTTCCTGACGCGTCTCGACGGGATGTTCGCCCTGGGTTTGTGGGATCGCCCAAAGCGCCGGCTCGTGTTGTCGCGAGATCCCCTCGGGGTGAAGCCCGTATACTACAGGGTGGACGCGGGCGGAATCGTCTTTGCCTCGGAGTTGAAGGCGTTTCTCTCAGACCCCGGCGCCCAGCTCTCCCTCGACCCGCAGGCCCTCATCGACTACATGACGTTCCAGAACATCTACGGGTCCAAGAGCTTCATCCGCGGGATCCACCGCCTCCCCCCAGGGCACAGTCTTGTTGCAGACGAGAGCGGCACGCGCCTCGTGCGATTCTGGGAACTGGACGGATATACCGCAAGCGTGAAGAGTTCGGAGGCCGCCGCGGAGGCCTACGCGGGGTCACTTGCGGAGAGCGTGTCCGATCAACTGATGTCGGACGTACCTCTCGGCTCCCACTTGAGCGGAGGAATGGACTCCTCCTCCGTGGTGCTGGCGGCATCCGCTCACATCGAGGGACTTCCCGTCTTCACCGCGTTCTTCGACGATCCGGCCCTGGACGAGATGCCGTACGCCCAGGAAGTGGCGGACGCTGTCGGGGCCCGCATGAACGAGGTGAAGATCGACCCGCATCGAATTCCCTCCGAGTTCGCGAGGATGACCTGGCACCTGGATGAGCCGAAGGCGGGCCCCGGCATGATCCCCGCGTGGTTCGTTGCGGAAGTGGCGAGCCGGCATGTCCGCGTCGTCCTGACGGGACACGGCGGCGACGAGATGTTCGGCGGCTATCCCGCGTACCTGTTCCCTTACTACATGGGCTACTTGACGGGCCCGCGGGATGGTTGGGGCCCGAAGCGGGGGGCGACGTCTCTCGGGGAACGGCTTAACCAGGAGGGATTGAAGCGGACCGTCGGGCTTCCCGTGTATTCTGCCTTTCGAACCGACCTCGGCGCGTTCGGCCACGATTCTACCTTTTCCGCAAGGCAAGTTCGTCTCCTCGTAGCCCAGAGACACCTCGGAACGGCACGGGGCCACGATCCGCGCACGTACCTGAACGAGGTCCGCGCGACGTGCCCGTCCCGTGCTCCGCTCGATCGGCTGATGTTCCTCGACGCCAAGACATACCTGCCCTCCCTTCTGGAGAACGAGGACCGGATTAGCATGGCCTTCTCCCTCGAAGCGCGGGTACCGATCCTCGGCCAGAGGATGGTGCGCCTTTCGACGGAGATCGCTCCGGCACTCCGACTCCGCGGGGGCACGTTGAAGTTCGTCCCCCGGATGGCGATGGCGAGCCGCTTACCACGCGATGTCATCAGCCATCGGAAGGTTGGTTTCTCGGTTCCCCTGGTGCGGTGGCTCCGTGAGGACATGTCCGGGCTCGTCGACTCGGCGATGTCTCGGGGCGCCGTCGAGGCGGTCGGGATCTTCAACCCTGAACCCGTGGACGTGTTGCGGACCCGTGAAGTTCGTTCCGCCAAGGACGCGGAGAGGGTATGGACGATCCTCAGAGTCCAGGAATGGGCCCGCCAGTTCCTCGTGCAGAGGGGGCCAACCTAGGATGCACGCCACCTTCGGCCGTCGCACTAGGGGATCCAGCTACGCCTTCGGTCGTCCGCTGAGCCCATCGTAGAGTTCAACGAGCTTTCGAGCCTCACGCCCCCAGTTATACTCCCGCCGGACGGCCTTCAGACCATTTCGCCCCAGCCGTTCGACCAGGGAGGGCTCGTCTCTCAGGGCCACGACTGCGCTTGTGAAGCCCGCTCGGGTGTACGGGACCGCGAAGCCGCACTGCTCACGTTCCACGACCTCAGCGATCAAGCCCTTCTCCGTGACGATCGATGGCCGGCCTGCCGCCATCGCCTCGAACACCTTGTTCGGCAGGCCCATCGCGTTAACCCAGACGGTTGGATCGAACATCGATAGCATGACGTGACAGTCGAGGATGAGCGGAAGGATTCGATTGTTCGGAACGTTGCCCAGGAACCGGGTGTTGGGACGTTCGGCACACATCGCTGCTACCTGGGGAGCGAGCTTCTTGCTGCCCGCAATCACGAGCTTGACATCAGGCATCGCGCCGATGACGTCAATCGCGGGAAGGATGAAGCGGCTTGGATGGAGGTTTCCCAGATAGAGGACGGTCAGCGGTTTCGCCGGAGGAGGAGAATACCCGTCGACCATGAAATCGGGGTAATTGGCCACGACGAGGGAGTCCCGGCCTGAAATTTCCGTGATGTAATCTGCGACGACCTGGCTCACGACCAGAATTCGGTCGGCAGTCGGGACGAGGCGCCTCTCCATCCGCGCAGCGTAATTGGTGACGAAACGCGGAACGTCGCCCGCGATCATCCGATGGAACACCTCGTGGCAATCGTACACGAGAGGCTTCCCCGTGGTTTCCTTTAGACGGACCCCGATGGGCAACGTGTCCAAGTCGTGACAGTGGAGGACATCGAACGGAGTTTTCATCGCGAGGTTGTACGCCCGCTGCCACCATACGGGATTGCGAAAGAGGTCCTTCCACAGCAGCCACATGAACCCCGTCGTTCGGACCCTGCGGATCAAGACACCGTCCCGATCCTCGGTCTGGGGGAGGTGGCCGGAGCGGTCCCAGCCGATGAAACTGACTTGGTGGCCGGCGCGATGGAGCGCATCTGCCTCCTTCAGGACGCGGGGGTCGTGAATCACGTCGTTCGAAACGAACATCAAAATGCGCGTGAAGAGTCACCCCCGGACGCCCTCGCGGCGCCGCTTGGGGTCACGTCGGGAATTGGACGCACGAAACCGAGAACGGTCGGCGCACCGCAACGGTTGCCGAGAAGGTTCCCTCGTCGCGCCACGCGGTTCAAACTCCGACCTACTTGTACGCGTCCAACCGCCGGACGTCGCCAACCACCTTCGCAGGGTTCCCGACGACGATCGCGAAGGGCGGGACGTCCTTCGTGACGACGGCCCCAGCACCGATGAGAGCGTTGGTGCCCACGCGGACGCCAGGGACCAGCGTCACGTTCGTGCCAATCTTCACATCGTCTTCAATCGTACACCCCTCCGCCTTTTGGAACTCGGGCCTCGTCGACCGCGGGAACCTCACGTTTGCGCAGACAAAGCCAGGGGCAATGAAGACACGGTTGCCGACCATCGTGTCCTTGCTGATATGCACGTTGGAGTGGAACCGGCATTCGCGGCCGATCGTGCAATCCCCTTGGATTTGGTTGTGTGACCCAATTCGAGTCCCATCACCGATCTTCGATCGTTCGCGGATTTGGGTGAATTCCCCGATGAACACATTTCTGCCGATTTCGACGGGACCATGGATCACGACAAACGGTGAAAGGATGACGCCCTCGCCCAGGCGGATCCCGTCGCCGTCTAGGACTACCTTTTCAGGATCCGTCGGAGGTTGCCCCCCATGATTTTCTTGTTATCCGTGAGATCGGCGAACTCTAGGCACGCCCAGTTCATCTCCATCTCGGTGAAGGGCACGTCGGTCCCGAAGAGGATTTTGTCCTCGCCATACAATTCCACGGCTCGACGAAGGAGCTTGGGGTGCCGGGCGGTCGACGTGTCGAAGAAGACATTCTCCGGGGCGTTGTGGTCGAACATTTTCATGGTGTCGACAACGATGTCGTATGCGTTCCCCCCGAGGTGAGCGACGATGAAGTTGATGTGAGGATACGTTGGAGCCAGCGCCTTGATTGGAACCGCCGAACTGATCGGGTGGCGACCGCAGTGATAGAGGAGGGGGAGGCCCCTGCGGTCCGCAAATTCCAGAATCTTGGCGAGCAACGGGTCCGAAATCCCCATTTGCGAGATACTCGCGTGGACCTTGAGTCCACGGATCACGCGTTCGTTCCCCTCCAGATACCGCAGCATCGAGGACTCATTGGAGCCATCTTGTTTGACATGCACCCATGGGAAGAAGAAGAGGTCCGTTCGGTTCTCGACCTGACGCTGCAGCGCGTGGTTCATTCCTACGGGATCGTCACGGTCGACGAGGGGTGGGACGACGACCGCCCCGCTGAACCGGTACTTCTTGAGGAGGGCATCGAGGTCCGCCAGCGAAAACGAGAGATCCCACTCGGGCCAGTCTCCGATATGGACGTGACTGTCGATGATTCCCATCCCTGGGGTTTGGCGATTCGCGCTCACCGAAGTCGTCGGATTTCTAAAGAGGTAATTAACCTTTGGGCGCTCCCAAGGGAGACTGTCATCGGAAGGGCCTGACAGTCTGAGACGAGTGGGGAGGTCCCCACCCTTCGGCATATTATCAACCCGACTCCCGAGGTCCGCCCCGCCTTCCGGGGCTGGTTCAGGTGACGATGTCGATTGTGGCCGAGGCGTGGCGGGGTATCTCTGATTCGCGCCTAGTCCCCCGAACCCCAACGTCCCCAACCACGACAAGATCCTCAAGCCCTGCGGCCCGGAACCACCCGAGCACTTCCTCGCGGGTGTGTCTGCTCTGAAAGCGAGGAGAGAGGTCGTCATGAAGTTCGAAGGCGATCGTTCGGATGCGTCCTTCTTGCCTCTCACGAGGGGTTACTGGGAGATTACGGATGCGGCGAAGAGCCAGCTTGCCGGCATGATACATCTTTAACGGGGGAGCTAGAGCGTAGCAGAGATAGAAGAGGACGTCAGGCGGGAGCCGATGGGAAACACGCAAGGCATCCCTGATGTACTTGTAGAGCGACATTTTCTCAGACGAGTACACCCACACATACAGGCGACCGCCTGGGCGGACCACGCGGGCTAAGTTGGTGAAGGCTCGAGCGGCATCACCTGTGTGATGGATGACTCCGCTGGACCAAACGACGTCAAAGGAGTTGTCCGCAAGCGGGATGTGCAGGAGGTTCCCCTGGACGAGGTGGAGATTGGGGAGCGGCTGATCATGGCGAGCGACAAGGTCGATGGTCGGGGCGAGGTCGAGCCCGACGACCGCGCCCGCTAGGGATGCCAGCGTTCGGGTGAGTCGGCCGGAACCGCAACCCGCGTCGAGGACCCAACGGTTCCGAAGGTCTTTGCGCTCTAGGCCTAGGGAATCAAGAAACACCTTCACCTCCTCGTCAGGCGTCAGGCCCCAAAGGGTTTCTTTCTCGAATCGTCCCTCTCCTCGCTTCTTCCATTGAGATCCAAAGGATCGTTGGGTCTCACGCACGCCCAGGTCTTCGATCACCAGGCGTGGGACCGATTGCCTGACGCTGTATGATGCTCCGCATGCAGCGCAGATCAGGGTTCCGTTGACAATACCATTACCGTCTCTCTGATTCACTTCCGTACGAAGGCGATTTCGGCAGGACGGACATACAAGGCGACTTGCGAAATCTTCCCTCACGTACCGACACTTCCTTCGCGCGGTGAATCGTCGACGCTGTCGCGCTCAACGCCATCATGGGGATATATTTCTGATTGTTCCAGGCACCCCCCCGTAGCGGAAGACATCATGGCCTTCGGTGAGTCTGAACGTCTCGTCGGAAGGGGGAGGCACGCGTCGTCGATGATGCACCCGTCAGAGGCAGGGCGGCAGGTCATAAGCCATCTCTGCGATCGATGGCGGGTCGTGGTCACCCGAAGAACTTCGCCACGATCTGGGCAATCTGCCGTCCCGTCGTGCCGTCCCCGAACGGGTTCGGCCACTCCCGCCGTGCATCCTTCTGCTTGTCCGCCGCCTCGAGGATCCGCCGAGGGTCCGTTCCGGCGAGGACGTTCGCGCCGATGTCCAGCGTCTCCGGACGCTCCGTGTTCTCCCGAAGGGTCACGCAGGGGACGTGGAAGAAGCACGCCTCCTCCTGGAGGCCCCCAGAGTCGGTAAAGACCAAGGAGGCGTTCCGCTCCAGTTCGAGCATGTCCAGATATCCCGTCGGGGGGATCACCTTCAGCCCGGGCACCTTCAGGAGACTCGAGAGACCGAACTGCTTCGCCGCTTTCTCGGTCCGCGGATGGATGGGGAAGACGACGGTGAGAGCGTGTCGCGATGCAACCGCCTCCATCGCCTGGAGAACCCTCTTCAGTCGATCCGGCGCGTCGACGTTCTCCGCGCGGTGGAGCGTGAGGACCCCAAACCGGGATCCCCCCAGCTTAAGGCGTTTGATGATTTTCGATGACTTCGCTGCGATGTCTGAGTTCTGCATGATTGCATCGATGATGCTGTTCCCGACGACGTGCACCCCAAGCCGGACGTCTTCGTTCTCGAGGTTCCGCCGAGCCGTTTCCGTCGGGGTCAGCAGGACGCGGGACACCTGATCGGTGATGATCCGGTTCACCTCCTCCGGCATCGTCCGGTCGAAGGACCGAATTCCCGCCTCGACGTGGGCCACCGGCTTCCCGAGCTTGTTTCCGAGGAGCGCCCCCGCGAGGGTCGTGTTCGTGTCCCCGTGAACGACAACGAGGTCTGCCTTGGATGCGACCGATGCGGCTTGCATCACCGTGCGCGCGACCTGGAGGTGGGGGGGTTGCTCCTTCAGCTCCAGCTGGACGTCCGGCTCGCGGAGCTTCATGTCCCGAAAGAACACCCGGTCCATCTCCAGATCGTAGTGCTGCCCGCTGTGCACGAGGATGTGCTCGTGGGGCAGCTCGTCGATTGCCTTCACGACCGGGGCCATCTTGATGATCTCCGGGCGGGTCCCGATGATCGTTACGATACGCCCCATGGGGCTCGTCGAAGACGAGGGCCCGGTTTAAAGATAGCGACCTCGGGGCGCCTCCCGTGGCCAGAAAGGCACTTATCGAACTCGCCCGTTCGCGCGGCGGTGCTGATCAGTATCGTCGTGACCGTGAAGAACGAGGAGCGGAACATCCGAGACCTCCTCGACAGCCTCGTGACGCAAGAAGGGCCCATCGAGGTGCTCATCGTCGATGCCGACAGCACGGACCGCACGCGCGAAATCGCTCGCGAGTACAGCGGTCGCTACCCCTTCGTCCGCCTCCACTTGAAGGGGGGGACCCGCGGAGACGGCCGCAACTACGGCGTCGGAGTCGCGTCGGGAGAAGCCGTCACCTTCATCGACGGTGATTGCATCGCGAACCCGTTCTGGGTGAAGGCGCTTCGGGCCCGCCTGAGGACGGACCCGATCGTCGCCGGGAAGACCATCCACATCGGTTACAAGCCGTTCGAGGAACTCGAGCGCGTCGAGCTCTACTACCGCGGGTCGGACGTCACGTTCCCGTCCTCGAACCTCGCATACAACCGGAGGATCTTTCTCTCCATCGGCGGGTTCGACCGATGGTTCGTGACGGCGGAGGACATCGACCTGAACCTGCGGGCCGTCGCTGCCGGGCATCGCATTTCCCATGAGCCGGCAGCGATCGTCTATCATCGCACGCGGAACTCCGCGTACGACTTTGCCCGCCAGGCGTTCTGGAACGGGGCTGGACGGAAGCAGCTCACCCTCAAGCATGGCGGGCTTTGGAAGACGTATCGACCGGTCGAGTTGTTCCGACGCCAGGCAACGTTCTGGTCCCTCGTGCGCCTCGCCATCGCCCTGCTCGGGTACCTCGGGTACAAGATGTTCGGGAAGCCGAGGCCCGTCGCCTGAGGAGCGTCCTCGATACGCTTAAGGCCCTTCCCCGAATCTGAGCCCGATGGGTGCGCCGAGGGTATCCATCGTCATTCCGACGATGAACGAGGGCGCGTCCATCGGACGGGTCATCGACGAGGTCGCCGAGGCGATGCGCGACCACGGGCCATATGAAGTCATCGTCGTGGACACGAACTCCACGGATGACACCGTCGAGATCGCTCGACGCAAGGGCGCGAGCGTGGTCCCTGAATCCCGACGGGGGTACGGCCGCGCGTATCGAACGGGGTTCGCCGCGGCCCAAGGCGAGATCATCGTCACGCTGGACGCCGACCTGACGTACCCCGCGGCCAGGATACCCGATTTCGTGCGGTTCGTCGCTGATGAGGGCGCGGATTTTGTCTCCGGCAACCGCCTGGCCCAGTTGGCACCGGGTTCGATGAGTGGGATGCATCGCCTGGGCAACCGAATCCTCACGGGGGCGTTCCGGTTCCTCTTCCGGTTCCCGATCCGGGACAGCCAGAGCGGGATGTGGGCCTTCCGGAGGTCGGTCCCTTCGCAACTCGAACTCGTCCACGACGGGATGGCCTTCTCGGAGGAAATCAAGCTCGAGGCGATTCGTCGCGGCCTCCGATTTCAGGAGGTCCCCATCGAATACCGAGCGAGGGTCGGGGAGAGGAAGATCCGGAGCGTCGAGGACGCGATCCGGAACCTGGTGTGGCTGTTTCGGAAGCGGTTTGGTTGGGTCCCGCGGCCCTCCGCGGGCTAGGCTTCGGCAGCGAAGAGTCGGTTGACCATCCAGCTCGGATCGAAGGGAGTCAGATCGTCGTACCCTTGCCCGGTCCCAACGAAGAGAATCGGTTTGCCGATCGTGTGGGCGATCGAGAGGGCGGCACCGCCCTTCGCATCCGCGTCAATCTTGCACAAGATCACGGCGTTCACCCCGACCGCGTCGTTGAACTGTTTCGCCTGCTCGACAGCGTCGTTGCCCGCAAGTGCATCCCCGACGAAGATCACAAGGTGGGGCTTCGCGACGCGCTGAATCTTCTTCATCTGATCCATGAGGTTCTGATTCGTCTGCATTCGTCCGGCGGTGTCGATGAGCACAACGTCCCGGCTCCGAGCCCTGGCGTGCTCCACGGCGTCGAAGGCGACCGCCGCGGGATCCGCTCCCGACCCGTGCTTGATCAGCTTGAATCCGAGGCGCTCGGCGTGAACCTCCAGCTGCTCAATCGCGCCCGCTCGGAACGTGTCCGCAGCGGCGACGACGACGGTCTTGCCCCGCTTGCCCAGCATGCTCGCGAGCTTTGCAATCGCGGTTGTCTTCCCGGTTCCGTTGACCCCGACGAACATGATGATGACGGGTTTCGGTGTCGTTTCGATGAAGTCCCATAGGGACATCGGCTTTGCGGCAAGAACGTTCGCCACGGCGACGCGGAGAGACGCTTCGATCGTCCGCTCGAATTCTGCACCCCGCGCAATTCTCTTGCCCTTCAGATCGCGGGCGAGGGAGTCAACGATCTCCTTCACCACGGGAAACGCGACATCGTTCTCGAGGAGCCCGACTTCGAGATCGTAGAGGATGGATTCGAGCTTCTTTTCGTCGATTTTCTTTCCCGCGTCCCCGATGGCGGTGGCGGCCTCCGCGGGAGTTGCGACGACCTCCGCTTCCGCCCGTTTTCGCCAGAACGCGAGCTTCTCTCGGAGAGCTTTGAACATCGTTGACCCGCTCAGCCGCCGGGCTTCCCGGTCAGCGCGTCCTCGGGCGTCTCCGACATCCGTTCGACGGCGCTCTGGACGAATTCCTCTTGGGCTGAAACGCGGGCGTCGAACTCCGCGATTCGCTGAGCGAGACCGCCTGTTGCCTCTTGGAGGCTCTTGATCCGGATATCCAGGCGCTCGACCGCGCGCGGGATCGGCTCCTTCGCGAGGAGGTCCGACCCGAGCCCGATGATCGCCAGGTCCGCGTCCGCGACCTTCCCAAACAGATACGCGTTCGCTCCGACGGGAACAAGGATCTCCGCGCCCTTGCCAGCCCTCTGGTATCGGACCATCGTTTCCTTCGCCCGCATCAGTTCCTCGAGGGAGAGGGCCAGGACCTCCTGCTGCCGCTGGAGGGTCTCGAGCTGCGCACGGTATTGGTCCAAGACGGTGACCGCACGCCGGACCTCGGCCTCGGAGGGGCTCACTGGAGGAGACCCGCCTTGGCCCTTGCGACGCTGCTCTCGACACGGTCGGGCGGCACTTCCTCGACAGAGGTAATCGCGATCCGGCGGCGGGGGGTGCCGTGCTTGCTGCCGATGTCGCTGTACAGGATCTCGCGTGCACGGGCCTCGTCGTCCGCGGCGACCTCCGTCTCGAAGCTCTGGGCGCGGACGCGCCCCATTTGAAACGTGCCTTTGACCCGGAAGACCTTCATGGAAGAGTTGGGAACAGGGTGCGTCGCTTTAAGGTTGCGCGTTGGGCCCCCGTGCAGCCTGGAAGTGCGCGACGATGTCCGCTGCGACCTTGTGCGTGATGCCGCGTACCTGGGCCAGCGCTTCCTCCGTTGCCTTTCGGAAGTCGTCGACGGTCCGGAAGCCCGCTTCACGGAGGGCCCTCGCCTTCGCGGGGCCGATACCCTTGATGGTGAACAGCTCTGCGAGGACGGTCGCCTCCTGCTCCCGGGAGGACTCCATACCTGTGACCTTGCCCTGCGTGTCCTCGTCGCTCGGCGCGATTCGGACGGCCTCCTGGTACGACTTCAGCGCGTCGTCCTCGCGCCCCATCTTGCCCAGCACGTCCCCCTGGGCGACCCACGCGTCCGCGTCGCGGGGGTTCATCTCGATCAGCTTGTCGTACGCCTCCAGTGCGTCCTCCAGATCGCCCCGTTCTTCGAGGATCCGGCCCTTGTTCAACAGAGCGCCCCCGTGCCCAGGCTGTCGGAGGAGAACCGCCTCGAGACTGGCGAGGGCGTCCTCGACGCGCCCCGCCCTCCGAAGGACGACGGACTTGCCGACCGTCGCGTTCGGGTTCTCGGGCTCGATCTTCAGGACCTCGTCAAACAACGCGATCGCCTGATCCAGGTTTCCCGAGGCGCTCGCGATGAGGGCACGGGACTGGAGAGCAGCGACGTCCACCTTCGCCTTTTCAATCCGCTCGAGAATCGCAGGGTCCGCGGGGCGCTTGAGAAGAGCGGCCTCGTAGGAGATTTGCGCGTCCGACCGCTTTCCAAGCGCGAGCTGAGCGTCACCCCGGTACACGAGCATCTCGGGGTCGCCCGGCTTCATCGCAAGCACGGTGTCCGCGAGGTCGACCACGTCCCGCCAGCGTCGTTCGGCGGTGTACACTCCCGTCGCTGCAATTAGCGCGTCGAGATTGCCTCGGTCATGGCGTAGGATCTCGTCGTACGCGTCGAGGGCCTCCTTCGTCCTGCCCAACCGCATGAGCGCCTCGCCCTTCCCCAGAAGGGCGCGCGTGTGGCGGGGCTCGAGCGCGAGGACCTCGTTGAACTTCTCCACGGCGAGCTCGTGAAGGCCTTGAGAGAACAAGCTGGCCGCATCCCCGAACAGCTCAGACGGTGTCCGTGGCGGGAGCGCCGCGACGGGAGGGGGTGGGGGCGGCAGCGGGGGCGTGGGCGCGCCCGCCGAGGCGAGGTCGGGCCCTGGATTGGCCGACGGGTAACCGGAGACGACCGGTGCGGGAGCAGGTCGCGGTGGAAGGGTGTCCCCGTCGAGGAACGTTCGCCCAGAGGGCCGGAGCGCGTGATATTCGGAGTACAGCCGCTCCCCCGAGTCGACTTGGACCTGGAAGTCTCCGGAATAGATCGCGGCTTGTTTGAATCGATCCCGCCGGGGCCGGAGGAACATGAAAAACCCGAGGCTCAGGAAGGCCAGAGCAACGGCGAAGCCGGGGGCGACGGAGAAGAGTGCGGGGAATACGGACCCCCGCAACTGATACGAGTAAGCAACCGAGCCGGTCGTCGGGTTCAGCAGGGTGACCGCATACGTGTACGGCTTGTCCGTGTCGAGTCCGATTATGACGGAGCGACTTGCCGGAAGGATGGACGCAGGAGCGGGGATATCGGTGACGGCCGTCGACCAGGACCGCTTCACGAGAAGGTTGAGCTGGCCGCCCACGGTGAGCGTGATCGTCAGAGCGGTGTACCGCGTCGCTCCGAGCGGGTCCTCGCTTTCGAATGTGAAGATAATCTCCTCGTTGGGGGTCAGCGAGTCGATCACGGGCGGAGGCGTGGCGGATCCGTCCATGGCGCCTCGCGTGACGGGCGCTAGAAGGATGACCGCAATCACCAAGCCAATCGCGACGATGAACCTCGCCCGCCCCATCGTATTCTTGATCATGAGGTATCGCTGAGCGTCCTTGTTCGCATATTGAATCGACAGGTTCCGGAAGAACGTCAGGAGGAAGATCCCGATGAAGAGCATCACCAGGAACGGAGACAGGAACGCCTCAAGTGGCATGAATAGCGGTTTCGCGCTCGCCCCGGCGACCCCGAGGGAGACTGCGATGAGGCCCGACGTCGCCAGGATGAGCCCCGCAGCGGTCCACCCCCGGAACCGCCGGATCCGCGTGTACCGGTAACCGCCCTCGAGGCGGTCCTTATAGCTCGTGAGCATCTGCGGGGCCTCCTATGCAGCGATCGAGGCGACTCCCCGGCACGCCAGAAAGATTGCCAGGAACTCAGGAATGATATTCAGCCCCTCCTTTAGATTAAAGGTTTCGTCTCGCATCGTGACTTTGATTCCAGCCCGCAGGGAGACCTTCACCGACTCCTCGGACCAGGCCGCAGGGATTGCATCCCTCAGGGGAACGAAGCCGTCGAGCGTCTTGCGGTCCATCGGAATGACGGCGAGCCCCGTCTTGCCGTGGAGGCTGTGGGGCATGCGGATGAGGCGTTTGATGTCGGAGGTCACCGGCTCGTCCGTCTCCCGCTTTCCAAGATCGATGGCCGGCGGCACGAAAATCTTGCGGAACGCCTCCAGGTACCGATTCCCGGGAAAGATATCCATGTCCCCTCTCCGGAGCTTGTCGATCCCCCTCACCCCGCCGGCCCGCACGAAGAGCGCGTCGAGGATCTCACCCGCCAGTTTCTTGGTCACCCCTTCGACACCCGATAGCTCCCGAACCGCATCCTCGCGGGACATCCGCTCCAACCGTTCCGCGGATGCGACGATCCCTCGGGCCAATCGGCCCGGCCATCCCGCGTCGTTCGGGCTTGGCATCACATACCGGTACTTCACGGTCGCGGTGTCCTGAAACTTTCGGAGCTCCAAGGGCACCCGCCGGAACAGGTGTTCCGCGTCGAGCTCGGTGCCGGTGATGTAGTCGACGATCTCCCGCCGCTCGTGGCTGTGCAGCTCCCATACCCGCGGGTCCCTCACGTGAATGTGGTATCCCCGCCCACCGCTGAAGGTAATCAGGATCGCATCATCGTCGAATCCGAAATCGGCGAGGAGGTACTGGTCCACAATCTTCGCGACCTCGGATTTCACCTCTTCGAGCATGACCTCGTACGCCATTCCCTTCACGCGCAGGATGTGGTCCGCATCGAGATCGAACACAAGGTCGGCGCCGAGCCAGCCCTTTTCCTCCATCGTCGGGGCTCCGGGCGTCTCGTAGTATGCGCTGGAATAGTAGACGTGCATTGGCGTGCGGCGGGCGAGGAAGTCCCGCAGGCCTTCCCCGCTCTTGAACGACTGGTGCCGCTGCATCATCCCCGCCTCCCAGAACATGAAACCGAACTCACGGCGGGCGAATCTTGGCGGGAGCCCGATCTCTGCCGCCTCGTAGTGCCGGCGGAACCGATCCCGTATCCATGCGACGGTCGCCTCGTCCCCCCTTGGACCTTTCGCCGGCGGCGGCACGAACACTCGAACGGAGGGTCACCCTTAAGAGTTATCGCGCGCGGACATGACCTCATCCTTCGATGACACTGGGATTACTCGGGAGTTCGCGGACGATGGATGCCGAAGCTCCCGGAGTCGAACCACATCGGGGGACCGGTCCGCGAGGAGGGCGCGAAGGCCCTCGAGATGGCCCTCGCCCACGACGGCGACCACGCTGCCGTGCCGTGCTTCCAAGGTGCGAACCGCCATGGCCATGTGCGAGTTCCTCTCGTCGATCAGCACCCGCTTGACGGAGGGCAAGTCCTTCGCCAGCTCCTGCAGGAACGCGCTCTCGTCCTCTTCGAACCTCTCCAGCTCCCTTTCCACCGTCGATCTCCTCAGGAAGAGCCCTGCAATAACGGAGACAACAAACCTCGCCTTCTCCCCCAACGTCATCGCCCGCATCAGGCGGGCGAGGACCGCGCGCGAGTCGAGGTCGAGGAACGCCAACAGGGCGCCCACGTCTCTCGCAGCCTCAGCGGCCGCCATCATCTCCGCCCCGACCTGGGTCCCGTACTCTCTCGCAATCCTTCGTTGGACATAGGCGAGGACCCCGGTGACGCTTAGCGCGGGGGGGTTCGCTTCTGGCGCGCGCAAGGCCGCAAACCGAGCGGGGTCGAGTTCCACACCGACGACCGCAGGCTTCAGGCCGACGATCGTCCTCCGAATCGCCGCACCGATGTCGAACACATGGCCCACGCCAACCAGGGTGATCACGGTCGAGCCACCGCCGGATGAATAATCATCCTTCCGTCTCCCGGGCGCGACTCAGCGGGACGTCCGCTCCCTCACGACCCGACCGTACGCGCGCACGATGTCCGCAGCGGGGACGCTGCCCTCTCGCAGGGTGCGGTGCGCTATCCGGATTCGGTGGACGACAACCCGGTCCCTCCCCAGGTCCACGATGTCGCCAACCACGAACTCCTCGTCGGGCGCAGCGAGGACTCGACGGGCGACGGTCCGGTTTCCCATGTTGACGCTGAAAGAGACCCATACCTTGTCCGCGCGCTTCGCCCAAATCGTGTCGATGTCGGAGGCGAGCGATTCCTGCACCCGACGCCCCTTGGAGTCGAGGGCGGTGACGACGGCACGCCCCTCCGACAGAGGGATGGCGTCGCCCACCGCGACCCGCTCCGTCGGACCCATCTCGATCGTTGTCCGTGTCGAGCGGTCCATCCAGCTCAGGACCATGGGGACCTCGATCGGTTTCGCCTCTCGAGTCACCACGCTCCGCATGAATCCGCATGCGGAACACTTCACCACGCCCTCGAACACGATCTCCCCTTTCCCTCCCACGCGTCCGCGGAGGACGCGATGCGGAACCTCCTTGCCGCACGATTCGCACTTTAGGACGAGCGCGCTCGGAGTGGCCATCGAGGCTGGAAACGCGCGCGAGCCGAAATCGTTTGCTGTTCACATGACGCGGAGCCGCCACCCGCAGTCGGACCTCAGAGCCCCCCGAATGAATCGGAGGGGCCTCCCACACTGCGGGCAGCTGGCCTTTACGGCGAACGACTCCAGCCAGGCGACTTGCGCGTCCCGGAGAGATTCCGTTGACAGGTGGCCGAGGATCTCCTCGAGCTCGAGGCTCTTCGCGAGCGGGCGAAGCACAGAGAAGTCTTGCACTTTCCCCGTCCGCTTGCGGCTTGGGATTCGTAGCACGAGCGGGGCTGCGGCGAATCCGAACCCAAGTCCGGCGACGTGCGCCTCCCACGCGATATGGAAAGGCTGCCCCAGCGTGACGACGCTGAGAAAGAACTGTACGACGACGAAACCGATCACATAGTAAATCGCGGGCATGGGCGGGAGGGGGATTGGAACCCAGAAGGACAGCCGTTCGCGGGGGTACAAGCGGCCGAACGCGCCGAACACCGAGCTCAGGGCTCCGGAAGCGCCGAGGAGAAAGTAGCCCCTGTCCTGGAAGTGAATCGCCTCGAACGCGAGGCTCGCGACCACCCCGCCGACGAAGAACAGAACCCCCCAGCGGAGCGGGCCAATCCTCTCCTCAAGGAGTGGACCAATGAAGATCAGGAAGACCACGTTGAAGACGATGTGAAACAGGTCCGCATGGAGGAACATCATCGTGATGTACGATAGCGGTCCAGAGTGGCCGCCAAGAGCTTTCCAGACTGCGAGATCGTTCACTAACCCAAAGAATCCCGAGGCCGATCCGGATCGACCGGCCACGATTTCCAGCCCGAACGTCATGAGCATCGCAACGGCGAGGGTGAGGGAAAGCGGGGCTTTCCGCCACGCCGCGTAGGCTACCGCTGCGGGAATCGTCGCTGCGGCGACGCCGGAGAGAAGCTCCATTGCGTGCCCAAGGGCGCCAACAGTTAAAGCCCTCGCGGGCGGTGGCGGGACGTGCGCTCCGACCCGGGTATTGTCGTCGACGAGCGACCCGAAGTTTACCGACCGGCTGACGACTCGTTTCTTCTTCTTCGTGAGGTGTCTGTGGCGCCCGACGAACGCTTCCTGGAGGTTGGAACGGGGACCGGTCTCGTCGCCCTCCATGCGGCTCGCATAACGACGGCCGTTGCCACGGATGTGACCCCGGACGCCGTTGCCCTCGCACGCCACAATGCCCGCCGAAACGGCGTGGCCCTCGACATTGTGTGGACCGACCTCATGGCGGGGATCAAGGGCCCGTTCGACGTCGTCGCGTTCAACCCGCCGTACCTCGAGGGGCGGGCGACTTCGGCGCTCGAGAGGGCCTGGGACGGCGGCGCCGACGGCAGCGAGGTCTCCCTACGGTTCCTAAACGATTTACCCAGGATCCTCAGCCCCTCCGGCAGGGCGTACCTCGTCGTGAGCCGAGAGAATGTGCGGGCGCGGGAGATTGCGGACGCAATGTATCGCGTCACCGTGCTGGCATCGAAGCCCTTGTTCTTCGAACGACTCGACGCTCTGGAGCTACGGCAGTGACTCGAGGAGCTCCGCAATGCGATCTGCGGCGTGGCCGTCCCCGAAGCTCTTGGACTTCGTCCCCTCCGGGTTGAAGTGACGGATCGCGTGGACGACCTCCTCCGTGCCCGTGCCGACGACCGCGTTCCACCCGTCCTCCATCGTCTCGATCCATTCCGTCTCGTCGCGGAGGGTGATGCACGGGATTCCGAAGAAGTAC
>VBML01000058.1:23258-61986 GCA_005878915.1 Methanobacteriota archaeon
GTTCGCCGGACGGTGGACCGTCGCGAGGACATAGCCCTTCGGCGTCAGCCCGAGACGTTTCCCGATGTCCCGCTTCCGGGCCTCCTGGGCGCTCACCAGGGCGACATCGTACATGACGTCCCCGACGAGGTGCACCCCTCGCTGGATTCCCTCCTTGGCGAGGTTCTCTACGGCGGTCTGCGTCGGGCAGAAAAGGAGCGTCGCCAGGTGGTCGGCGATGATCCGGTTCACCTCCTCCGGCATCTTCCGGTTGAAGCTCCGAAGTCCGGCCTCCACGTGGCCCACGGGGAGGTGGAGCTTCGCGGCGGCCAGCGCGGCGGCAAGCGTGGAGTTCGTGTCTCCGTACACCAGGACGATGTCCGGCCGCACCCGTTCGAGCACCTCCTCTAGCCGGATCAGCATCTCACCCGTCTGCTTGGCATGGGTCCCCGACCCCACCTCGAGGTTGTAGTCCGGCTTTGGGATCTCCAGGACGTCGAAGAACACGTCGCTCATCGCCTCGTCGTAGTGCTGGCCGGTGTGGATCAGCACCTCCTCGTTGTGGCGGCGGATGGCCCGGCTCACGGGGGCGGCCTTCACGAACTGAGGGCGCGCGCCGACGACGCTCGCGATTCGCACGGGCTTGAACCAAGCCGCCGCCTTAAAAGGCTGCGCTCCAAGGAGGGCGAAGACCTCGCGCGGATTTCGCATCCCTCCATCGTGAAATGTTTATCTCCGCGGCCCTCATCGAGGCGAGACATGAAGGTTGCCGTCATCGGCCTTGGATACGTCGGGGTACCCGTGGCCGCCGTTCTCGCGTCTAAGGGGATCCGCGTCGTCGGCATCGACATCGATCCCCGCAAAGTCGAGAGGGTCGGTGCGGGCGCAACCCCCCTCGAGGGGTATGAGCCCGGACTCGCCGAGCTTATTGCTGAAGGCGCCGCCTCCGGGCTTCTCAAGGCGACGACGGACTACGACGCGATGGCCGACGCGGATGCGGTGGTCGTCAGCGTCGAGACCCCGATCGACGACGCGACGCACGACCCTGAATACAAGGCGCTAAGGTCAGCCCTTCGCAGCATCGCCCCACGGCTTCACAAAGGCGCTCTCGTCTCCATTGAGTCGACAGTCGCCCCAAGAACGATGACGGGCCTTGTTCGCCCGATCCTCGAGCGGGGCAGCGGGCTCCGTGCGGGGCGAGACTTCCATCTCGTCCACTCGCCGGAGCGAGTGACGGCTGGGAAGCTCCTTCGCAATCTCACGACATTGGACCGCGTCATCGGAGCGGAGGATGCCCGCGCTCGCCGAGCGGCACGGACTCTGTACTCTCAGATATCGAGCGGTGCGCTCCACGACGCAGACTGGGTGAGCGCGGAGATTACGAAGACCGCGGAGAACGCATATCGAGACGTACAGATTGCGTTCTCGAACGAGGTCGCCTTGATCTGCGAGGAACTCGGTGCGAACGCCTATCGCGTGCGGGAGCTCGTGAACACGTGTCCGGGACGAGACATGCTCATACCGGGCGCGGGCGTCGGAGGGCATTGTATCCCCAAGGACCCATGGCTCCTCGTGTCGCCCGTGATTCATCAGAAGCCGGTCCTGATTCCGACGGCGCGGGAGGTGAACGACTTCATGCCGACACGGATGGCGCAGCTCGTCGAAGAGGCGATGCGGGAGGTCGGAAGGAGAATCCGGAACTCGCAGGTTGCCATCCTCGGATTCGCGTTCCGCGAGAACACGGAGGACTCGCGGAACAGCCCCGCGATCCCTCTCATCCGGGAACTGCGGCGTCGGGGGGCGGATGTGACGATTCACGACCCATTCGCGAAGAGCCTGCGAGGGTTTACGATCACCCGGGATCTGGGAGCCGCTCTGAGGGGGGCGGACTGCCTTGCATTGGTCACGGCGCACGACGACTACCGGACCCTGGACCTGAAGAAACTGCGGGGGTGGATGCGCCACCGCGCCATCGTGGACGGGCGGAACGTCTTCGACGGCTCCGTGATCAAACGAGGATTCTCCTATCGCGCAATCGGGAAGGGCGAATTCTAATCTCCCCCCGGGATGCGAGGAGCCGAGGACATCACGGGAGGGCGGTGACCTTCCCGCTTCGCTGGGATTCGATTGCCGCCTCCACCACGCGCAGAGTCTCGACCGCATCTTCCCCCGTCACGAGGGGATCCTTCCCGTCGGTGACCGCCCGAAGGAAGTCCTTGAGCTCCCGCTTCAGCGGTTCCTCCTTCCGAAGGTTCACGTGCCGGATGTCGAAGTCCAGGGGCAATTGGTAGAGGTTCGCGGGATCCAGCGGGCCCAGGCTCGAGGACGAAATCGTCATCGACTGCGCGGTGTAGTCCAGCTCGACGAAGTTCCGGAGGCACGTGAGGCTCAGGCGACGCACCTTCATCGGCGTGAGCCAGTTCGCCTCGACGTACCCGTGCACCCCGTTCGCGAAGCTGAGGAGGATCGTCGCATGATCCTCAAACGCTTCGTGCTTCTGTCGCCCACCGACGGCGAAGACCGAGGACACGCGCTTCCCCACAAGGTACCGAAGGACATCGATGTCGTGAATCGCCAGGTCCATGATCACTCCAACGTCTCGGATCCGCTCCGGGAAGTTGCTGACCCGCCGCGCGCCCGCGGTGATCAAGTCCCCCCAGGTGCCCGCTTCGAGGTACCGCTTGGCGCTCTCGACGACAGGGTTGTGCCGCTCGACGTGGCCGGCTCCGAGGATCAGGCCCGCCTCCCGGGCGGCCTTGACGAGGCGCTGAGCGTCCCGGACCGTGCCGCAGATCGGCTTCTCCACGAGGACGTGCTTCCCCGCCGCGATCGCGTCCATCGCGACCGCGTAGTGGAGGTTCGTGGGGACGCAAATCGTGACCGCGTCGACCCGGTCCTTGAGGAGCGCCTTGTAGTCGGGGAAGTAGGAGACGGAGTGCCGGTTCGCGACAGCCCCGCCCGCCTTCGCGTCGGGATCCGCGACCGCGGCGAGTTCACCAAGGTCCGCGAGGACGCGGGCGTGGTTCTGCCCCATGGAGCCCACGCCGATCACGCCTACCTTCATCGGCCGTGCAATCGATGGGGCCGATAAGAAAGGTTCGGTCCGCTCTCGACGCGCGGTGCGTGCGATGGGTTCATACGGCACCTCGCGTTCGACGAATGCAGATGGCGTTGGACCCCGTTTGCGGTACCGCCGTGAACCCGCACAACGCGTTCTGGATGATCTGGTACAAGGGAAAGCCGTACTATTTCTGCGGGGAGGAATGCCAGATGGTGTTTGATCGGCATCCGGAAAAGTATCGAGAGAAAGCGTTGGAGCAGCGGGACAAGGAACGGATCTTCTAGAGCCTGCCTTGTCGATGCGCCGCGCGCAATCTTAATACGCCTCTGCATGTAGCTCGGGCACGATGTCGGGCACCGCCTCTCCGCCGACCAAGGTCAAGAAGAGTCCCCGCGCGGAGACCGTGGAAGGTCAAGCAGCTCCAGCCGACGGCGGGATTGTTGTCGCCCGCGGGGTCACGAAGGTGTACGAGTCCGGGGACATCTCGGTCCCCGCGCTTCGCGGCGTCGACCTCTCGGTCAAGAAGGGGGAGATGGTCGCGATCATGGGCCCGTCCGGGTGCGGAAAGACGACCTTGTTGAATGTCCTGAGCGGGATCGACGACATGACGGCGGGCGAAGTCTGGATCGCTGGGAGTCCGCTCTCGGAGATGAACGACAACGCGAAGACGGACTTCCGGGCGATGAAGATGGGGTTCATCTTCCAGTCCTACAACCTCCTCCCCGTCCTTCGCGCGGCGGAGAACGTCGAGCTCCCGCTCCTCGTCCGGGGGGACGACCCCAAGGAGGCCCGGAAGAAGGCCGCCGCCGCGTTGGAGGCCGTGGGCCTGGGTGGGAAGGGACCGAAAAAGCCCGCGGAACTCAGCGGGGGGGAGCAACAGCGGGTGGCGATCGCCCGCAGCCTGGTAAACGACCCGGACATCGTGTTCGCGGACGAGCCGACGGGGAACCTGGACTCGGAGACGACGGCGGAGGTGATCCAGCTGATGAAGCGGCTCCACCGGGAGAAGGGGCTCACGTTTGTGATTGTGACGCACGACGGTTCCGTGGGGAACGCGACGGAGCGCGTGGTCCTCATGCGCAACGGTGTGATCACGAAGTCGTTCCAGCCGACCGGAGCCTGAGGCATGGCGCTCGAGACCGCGCTGTACCTCCTCGGGGTCGTCGGCCTTGTTTGCCTCGCGGTTGTCGCGTGGGCGGGGCGGAAGCGCTTCCCCCTTCGGATTGGCGTCGGGAACTTCTTCCGAAGGAAGACGCAGGTCGCGATCGTCGTCGCGGGCCTTCTCATCGGCACGTCGATCATCACGTCGTCGTACGTCATTCAGACCACGTTCGACTACACGATTCGGAGCGCGGTCTTTCGTGCCCTCGACCACACGGATGAGACAATCACGCTGGTGGCCGCGGACGGCAGGCGGGCGTTCTTCTCGGAAGCGGTGTTCGACGATCTCTACGCGAATCGGAGCGCGATGCCCACAATCGATGCCCTCGCCCCGAGGGTCCACCTTAGCGGGGCCGTCGTGGAAACGACGACGCGGCTGTTCGAACCCACAGCGACCGTCATCGGGTTCAACGCCTCGTATGAGCCCGGGACGTTCGTGCGCCAGGACGGCTCCTCCTGGAACGGCTCCGACCTTGGCCCCGGCGAGGTCATCGTAAACGGGAAGCTTGCCGAGAACATCGAGGCGAAGGCGGGACATGACGTTGTTCTGGCGATGAGCGGGCCTGCCGGCTTCGTCCAGATGCCGGCGACGATTCGCGCGGTTGTCCAGGACGCGGGTCTCGGCGCATTCGGTGACGGGCCCAACGTGTTCATCCCCCTCTCCGCTCTCCAGGCGGGCGTCGGCGCCACGGGAGAGATCAACCTCATCTCCGTCTCGAATGTTGGTGGGGTGACGGAGGGGTACGTCCACTCTGACAGCGCCGTGCGGGAGCTCAGGTCCCACCTGCCCTCGGCGTCCGCCTACAGGATCTCGAACGTGAAGGCGGATAACATCGACTCGGCGACCCGGAACGTCGACCAGCTCAGCCAGCTGTTCGTGCTCCTCGGGGTCTTCACAATCATCGCGGGGATCCTGCTCATCATCAACATCTTCGTCATGCTCGCGGAAGAGCGGAAGGGGGAGATGGGGGTCGCCCGTGCCCTCGGCATGCGCCGCAAGAACCTCGTCCAGAGCTTCGTCTCGGAGGGCCTCCTGTATGCTCTCCTGTCATCGCTCGTTGGCACGTTCACGGGCCTCCTCGTTGCGGCGGTGATCCTCTGGGCGTTCGGCCAGATCTTTCCCCCCGCCGCGTTTGGCGGCGTTGGTTTCGTGCTGAGTTGGACGTGGTCCGACGTGATCCAAGGGTTCTCGATCGGCTTCCTGATCACGATGGTCACGATCGGGATCGCCTCGTGGCGCGTGTCGAAGCTGAACATCGTCCGCGCGATCCGAGACATCCCGGAACCTGTACAGCATCGCTCCACCCGTCGTCAGGTCGCGCTCGGGGCGGGATTGTCAGGTGTCGGCGTTCTTCTGACGGCGGTCGCTCTCCTCCGACACAGTCTCATCCTCCAGGACCTCGGCCCCATCACCCTTTCGCTTGGACTCGCGATCCTGACGATGCGCGTGGTGCCCGCCCGTCTCGTGTTCAGCCTCGCGGGAGCGTTCATCATCGGGTGGGTCCTGAGCCCGTGGAAGTTCTTCAGTACCGCCGGCGCGGACATCACGTTGTTCATCGTCGCGGGCCTCTTCCTCGTCCTCGGGGGCCTCTTGCTCGTCATGTTCAACAGCGACACGTTGCTAGCAGTGGGGACGCGCATTGTGCGGAGTCGCACGTGGCGCCCCGTGGTCCGTACCGCAATCGCCTATCCGATGAACAAGAAGTTCCGCACCGGCGCAACCCTTGCGAGCATCGCCCTCATCATGTTCACGATCGCGACGATGTCCGGAATTCAGACGTTGGTGAGCGGCTCCATTACGAAGTCCATCGAGCGGGAGAGCGGGGGTTACGATCTCATTGGGTCCGCCCGAACACCGATTTCAAATTGGAGCGCCGCCCTGGCATCATACAACACGACATCGACGAACATCACCAAGTCCGCCGCCCTCCCGGTGGTCCCCGTTCGAATCTCCCCGACCGCGAACTTCACGGGAGAATTCCACAATTCAAGCCTCGTCGGAATCGCCTCCGGCTGGACGCCGCCGTTCCTCCTCCAGGCGATCGACCCGGCGTACCCCGACGCCGCGGCCGCGTGGGCCGCGGTCCAGGCGAACGACGGACTAGCCATCGTCGACGGCACCGTGATTCCGAACAATTTCGGTCCCAACTTCGGTACGTTTTCCGCGGGAGTCGGCGACGTGTTCTTCTACCGGAACGCAACCGGTGTCGCAAGGAACCTGCGCGTCATCGGCATCCTGTACGAGGTGTTCGTCCAGGGCCTCTGGGTGAGGTCCGCGGTTGTGCGCAACGACTTCGGTGTTGATGCGACGAGCCTGTTCTACTTCAGCGTTCGCGCCGGCGTCGACGTCACCGGGGCGGGGCACGACCTCGAGCGGTACTTCATCGCAAACCAGCTGGTCACGGTCAACATCCAGGCCCTCCTCAACTCAATCCTCGAGGTCACGATGGGCATCTTCAACCTCCTGGAGGCGTACCTTGCCCTCGGCCTCGTCGTGGGAATCGCGGGGCTCGGAGTGATCACGATGCGGAACGTCGTCGAGCGCCGGCAGGAGACGGGCGCCCTACGAGCGATTGGGTTCCGGAAGTCGATGGTCCTGCGGTCCTTCCTGTTGGAGCTGTCCTTCATCGCGCTCACGGGTATCACGATGGGCACGATCCTGGGGATCGCCTTGTCGTACGACCTTTACCTGAGATTCTTTGCCGACCAAACGCTCTTCGTGGTCCCGTGGGCTCGCTTGGTTACCCTTGGCGCGGCCGCGTTCGCCGGGTCGGTTCTCGCGACGGCGAGTCCGGCGATCCGAGCGTCGCGGATGCCACCCGCGGAAGCCCTCCGGCGTTTCGAGTAGCCGCCTAAACGAGTTTCCCTTTTAGGAGCCCGCGGAGCCGGTTCGCCTTGGTCCCCATCCCCTGGCGATCGTAGAACACAACCGCCTCCGCCAGGTCCTCTCGCCAGCGATCCTCGTCCCCAATCGCCCGCCGGATCTGGGCCTGCGTCTCCCAGGCGGCGGCGACGCCGACCCAATTCGAGGTCACGTGAAGGCGATCGCGAGCATTCGCGAGGGTCACGACCGCGCGGTCCTGCCGGCCGGTCTTCCCATAGATGCCGCCGAGATTCAGCATCGCCCACCCCGCCCCTTGCCGTCCTTCCTCGCTCTGGATGTTGGAGAAGCGATTCAGCGCGTCCAACAGGAACCGCTCTGCGCGCGTGGTGTCACGGCGCATCTCCGCGGAGGACCGGCGCGACTCCCACGCCGGATCGCGGACGGTCTCCGCTTCGAGATCGCGGCGGAGGGACTCATAGTGACGCAGGGCCCCCTCCCAATCCAGCCCATGTTCGAGCGCGATTCCCGCCTCGAGGGCAGCGTCGAAGGATTCCAACATCGCACCCATTGGAAACCGCGCTAGGTAATAGCCCCTCGCTCGTCGCGGCCTCTACTCAGGTCCGCGCAGGCGGTCCATCGCGGACAGAATCGTGTCGATGTCGCTGCTGGAAACGAGCGGGTGCACGGGGATTTCGAAGAGGCGGGGGACGGTTTCCTCCGCGACCTTGGACCGCTCCGCCGGTCGTTTCCGGAACGCCTTCTGGCGGTACATAACGCCCGGGTACGACGGCCGGCAGCCAATCCCTTCCGAGCTCAATCGCTGGACAATGCTGTCCCGCGAAAGGGGGAACCCGTCCTCGACCCGGACGATGTACTGGTAGTACGAGTGGAGCATCCAGTTGCCTTCGACCGGTGGGCGCAAGCCTTCGATTTGCGAGATCCCCTTCGTCAGCCGCGCCGCGTTCTCCCGCCGCTTCCGGACGAAGCTGTCGAGCTTTCGCAACTGCACGAGGCCGATTGCCGCCGCGAACTCGGTCATCCTGTAGTTGTACCCGATGAGCACGTGGTCGTACTTCGCCCTCTGCCCGTGGTCTCGGAGGAGGCGGCACTGTTCCGCGATCTTCGGGTCGTCGGTCAGGATCATGCCACCTTCCCCGGTCGTCATGTTCTTCGTGGGGTAGAATGAGAAGCAGGAAGTGTCCCCGAGGTTGCCCGACTTCTCCCCGTGATACTCGGCCCCATGAGACTGACAGGCGTCTTCGAGAACGATCAGGTCGTTCGCTTCTGCGACCTCGTTGATCGCCTCCATCTCGGCGGTCTGCCCGTACAGGTGCACGGGCATCACCGCCTTCGTCTTCTTCGTCACGGCCCTCTTGAGCGATGCCGGGTCCATCGTGTAGAGGCCCCGGTCGATATCCGCGAACGTGGGCGTCCCGCCGCAGAGGAGGACCGTCGCCGCGCACGCGAAGAATGTGAGGGCGGGGACGACGACCTCCTGGCCACGTCCGATTTCGTGGGCGAGGAGCGCGACGTGGAGGGCGGACGTTCCGCTGTTCACCGCGATGCCGTGGCCACGGCCAACATACTGGGCGAAGCGCTTTTCGAACTCCGCGACCCGCGCTCCTTGCGCGAACTGCCCGCTCTCCATGACCTCGAGGACGGCCCGTTTCTCTTCCTCGCCGAGGAATGGCTTCGCGATGGGGATGCCGGCCACGGCCCGGGCACGTCTGCCGCTACCATAAGGGTGCCGGGCCGAGTCCTGAAAGGGGGACTCGCGGCCCGATTACCCCGCGACGAGTTCAATCAAGGGCGGACGCGGAAGATGTCCACCTGATTCCCTTTGAACTTGTTCTTCGAAACCTGCACCGCATCCTTGGGGACGTTACAAAGGAGGAGGCCGAATGCAACGTCGGGCGGCGGGCAGGTCTTCCGATCCGCCTTCTTGACTTCGAACTCGCCGTTGCACCTCGCCTTCCCGTGGTCATCGTCGTGATGATCGTCGTCGTGATGATCGTCGTCGTCACGACCTTCTCGATCATCATCGTCGTGACGGTCGTCGCCCCGACGAGCACTCCCGGAGAAGCAGTTGTCGGAGATGGAGTTCCGCTTGATGGACCCCGTGACTCCGGAACCGCTCACGAAGACACCAATCTGTGCGATCTGTCGTGTCGGCCCTACGCCCTGAACGACGTTTTTCAGGATGTCGACGTGGCCGACGAACGAGCTGTCCGGCGAACCTACGAAGATCCCACCCAGCTGATAATCTTTCACGACGTTTTCTTCGATTCGCAGATCGCCCGTCCCCCTCGCAGCGATTCCGATTCCCGTCCGCAGGCTAAAGTCCGATCCGGCCATCCGAACCCTGCGTACAGAGTTTCCAACGATCGCGCCCGAAGAGTCGTCAAACCTGATCCCGTTCAGGGTCTCGACCGCCCCGACGTTGCCGCGGAAGTTAATCGAGTTCCTGGCGACGAAGGCGTCCGTGGACCCGATGACCCAGATGCCGATGATTTGTTTGGCCCCCGAGAGGACGCTGGGTCGCCCAATCTCGTTCTCCTCAACCCGGACACCGTCGCTCGTGTCCACAATGACCGCCCAGGCGCTTCTCTTGATCGTGTTCTCCCGGATCTGGGCGTCGTCCGCGTGGAAGAGATTGACGCCCGCCTGGTTGTCCGCAAGCGAGTTCCCGCGGACGAGGACGGCGTTCGCTTCGATCACGAGGATGCCCGCGGCATTGAAACAGGTGAGATAGTCGCCGCATGGCCCGTACCAGTTCCCGCTAACCTCGTTCCCCTTGACCTCGGCCACTGTGCCGTCCGCGACCTGGATTCCGTTCTGAGCGATGAGGCTCGTCACCCCAACTCCGATGACCGAGTTGTGGTCGATCGTCGCGGCAATATTGTCGTTCCTAAGCCCGTCGCCAATCCGGCCGACGACGATCCCGCCCTTCTGATAGTCGCTGATGGAGTTTCGAGAGATGCTGACAACGCCCGCCCCGCCAACGGCGATGCCTAGACCCGTCTGGATCCCGAAGTTCGATGAGGCCATTCGGACGCTGCGCACGGTGTTGTGGACAACCGACCCCGACGAGTCACGGAAGCTGATCCCCTCGAGGGTTCCGACCGCGGGGACGGCGCCGCCGAAGTCAATCGAGTTCTCCGCGACGCTAACGTCGTTCGATGCGAGCGCCCAGATTCCAATCGCTTGGACGGCATTCGACATCACGGTGGGCACGCCGATGGTGTTCTCTTCGACCGTGACGCTATCGCTCGAATCGACGATGATGGCCCAGGCACTCCCGGAGATTACGTTCTCTTGGATGTCCACCGCGTTCGTTGCGAAAAGGTTGATCCCCGCCTGGTTACCCGACAGGGTATTGTCCTCAACCTGAACGCCGCTCGACTCGACGACGAGGATCCCGGCTGCATTGAAACAAGTGAGGTAGTCTCCGCAGGCGCTGTACCAGTTCCCACTGACCGTGTTGCCCGAAGCTCGTCCTTCACCGCCAAACCCGAACTGAATCCCGTTCTGCGCGATGACACCGGTAGGCCCGATCCCGGTCACGACATTGTCGTGAACGTTTGCCAGGGCGCCATCATTGTTGACGACGATGCCGCCCTTCGAGTAGTCGATGATCGTGTTACCGGATATTTCCGCGGTTGCGGGAACGCCCGAGGTATCTGGATACACCGCGATTCCCACTCCCTCGCAACCCGCGAACGGCGTGTCCTTGACCCCCGTCACAAGATTGTCCCGTGCGATCATGTCCAGACCGCCGTGCATCATGATCCCAGTGAAGAGCGCCGAGCACCCTCCCCGGCCGAAGCCGTCAATCACGAACCCCTCAATCGTGGCGTCGTCCGCCTTGACCTGCACGATCGCGTCCCAGGCTCGCCCGCTTGAGGGGATTGTGAACGTCGTTCGCGACCCGGGGGCCGGGGCACGGATCGTTGCCGTTCCCGGGGTCGTCGCCCGCACGTCAATCCCTGCGTCAACGACGACTTGTTCCACATACAGCCCTGGGTCCACGAGCACCGTGTCCCCATCGCCTCCCGTCGTCACCGCAGGCTGAATAATCCCAAAGTTCACGTCGATGATGGAGTCGCTGCCGATGTCAAGATGAACGGGGCCGCTGCAGGGGTTGGGGATTGCGGTCGAGAGCCAGGGCACGAACGTGACATGTGTCGCGTCGGCATCGAAAATGTCGTCGCCCATCCCCGAGGGGTTCGTTGCGACCGTCGGACCAGAGGGGTCCCCCCACCAGTTGCATGTGGCGTCGAGAGCCCCGGAATAGGAGGCAGTGTCGACCCGGAGCCCTTCGGCTGCGTTGGCGAGGAGGTTGTTGAAGTTCACCGTGACGCCGGTGTCGAGTTCCGTGTCAACCCCTATGGCCCCCGCAAGTATCCGAATCCCGCGGAAATCCGCACTGTCGAACGTGTTTTCCGAGATGGCAACATCGTGGACTCCGCCGCCCAGGAACACGGAGGTCCCGAACGAGTCCCGCCAGGAGTTCGCGGTGAGCGTGAGGCCAGTCGTGAAGAAGAACACTGCCCCGCCTGCATCGTCTACGAACTCATTTCCGGAAACATCGATGCCGTTCTGTGTGTTGCCAGAGCCCGGGGAACCACCCGCGAAGACCATCGCAGCGTTGAGCTGTCCCGTGAAGCAGTTGTTGTCGATTGTTAAGCTGTTCGCCCCGAGATCCGAGTATATGCCGTTGCCCGAGGCGGCCCCTGCGACATTGTTCGAATCGAACAGGTTGTGCTCAACAGTGGAGGGGAAGCTCCCGTCGCTGTTCAGATAGATCCCGATCGTGTTTCCGGTGATGATATTGTTTCGGATGATATGCCCGGAATTCGTTCCCGCGGTCCAAATCCCTGCGCCCAGGCTCGAGACTCCGGAGCTCCCGTCGACCCCCGTGATCGTGAAGCCGTCGATGACAACGTTGTTCGCGAGTATCTGGAATGCCCCGTTGGAGGTGCCCACGATCGATTCCGACGCGGATGACCGGCCGCAGCCCGAGATCCCCGCTTGCGCCCCCTTGAGGGTCACACTCTTCGCGATCACCACAAGCTCTGGGTACGTGCCGGGATCCACGAGGACGGTGTCGCCAATCGCCGCGGCGCCATTGACGGCGGCCTGGATTGTCGTGAAGTCGAGGTCGATGACGTTGTCACTTCCCTCGTCCAAATGGACGGGTGCGTCCGACGTGATGACATCGCCGGGACCGGAAAGGACCTCGTCCCCGAGTACGACGTTGTCGTAATAGGCGAGGCCCGCCGCACTCGACAGCCACGCGGAGTCATCGACGAGAGAGGCGCGGACGACCGTTCGGAACGGCTCGCTCGCGAAGAACGTGATCGCCTGGCCCCACGTGTTGTAGAAGGGCCCGCCAAACTGCGTGAGGTCCCAATGGCTCCCGGAGTCGGTGAGGTCCGCGGACTGCCATAAGTTCGGGGTGCAACTGACGAAGCTGGGCGCGGGTCCAACGTACCCGAACGCGTTCCCGTCGCGGACCCCGTCGCCGGTGATATCCACTCCGAGGGAGATCCTCGGTGAGCCGCCCCCGCAGTCCCGCCCTGCGAGATAATAGTCAAGGGACAGGAACCCGGTCAGCGAACCGATGGGGACACTCATCGTCCGCGTCGCGAAGCCGAAGCTGTCCGCGGCGCTCGTGTCCATGGAAATCGCGAAATTCGCCGCGTTCGTTGGGTCTTGAGCCCGAAAGGCGGTGCCGCCCAGGGTGAACGCGGGAGCCGACGTCGCCGACGCAACGAATGGCGACACCACGATGACCCCGAAGAGGACCATTACAGCCCATGCGAGGAGGCCGCGTAGCCCCCCGCGGACATCCCTGCGGATCCACGCGATCTTGCGTTGACGTTCAACAGCTAGAGACACACGTCGAGCGATTCTCGTCTCAAAAGGCACGAAATTCCCCTCCAGTCCCTCCGCCCCTCCACGGAGATCCCTCGGGGCATCCTCCGAACCCCTCGGAGATACCCCGGCGCGGGGATGGACGATCCCCGTATTAACATGCCGTTTTCATCTTCGAGAATACCCGTGAATGTTCTGGCCGCCTGACGAATCCTATCGGGTTCGTCGCCGGCCTTTCACGGGCGCCTTTCCGCGCTTCAGCGCCGGAAGGTCCACCGTCTTCCGATCATGCGCGCACCACCCCTTCGAATCGAGGGGCCGGCCACAGTCGCAGACCCACCCGACGACCTTGCCCGGGACGCCCGCCACGAGGGCGTGCTCGGGCACGTCCCTCGTCACGACGGCCCCCGCGGCGACCATCGCGTTGCGCCCGATGGTGATCCCGCACAGAACCGTCGCGTTCGCCCCGATGCTCGCGCCATCTTCCACGCGCGTCGGCACGACCTCCCAATCGCTCGAATCCGCCCTCGGGTAGAGGTCGTTCGTAAAGCAAACATGAGGACCGACGAACACGCGGTCGCCGATCGTCACGCCGCGGTAGATCGTCGCGAAGTTCTGGACCTTGCACCGATCCCCAAGGACGACGTCCGCATCGATGTACACGTCCTTTCCGATTCGGCAGTTCCGCCCGATCCGCGCCCCCTCGCGGATCTGGACCCAATGCCAGATCTGCGTGCCCTCGCCAACCGACGCCCGTGGAGAGACCTCCGCGGTGGGGTGGACCCGGATCGCCATCGAACCGACGCGATTCCCTTTCGCCGCTTAACCCTTGCCGGTCGATGTGCGTCGGGTTCTAGGACAATCTCATACCTAGGCGAGACATCGTAGCGGGAACACGGGAGACGAGTTCCGAAAACCAACGGCCGCCCTGTTCGCCTCAGGCAATAACTCCGAGAACGAGGCCCAACACGAGGTTCAAGATCGCGACGACGGCGAGCAGGTACGTCGTTTCCTTCGGGGTGAGCTGAAGGCTCGGCAAGTTGGCGGTTCGTATCTTCTCTACCGTCGGTGCGACCATTATGGAATTGACTTTGGAGTCGGATATTAAACGTTGCCGGGCGATTATCATTCGTGATTGGCGGAGGGCTCGCCGTGAGTTGCGTAATGGTGGACTTGTGGCGCAAGCTTAAAAGGCGTGGGCCAAAATGGGGCCCGCCGGTGCATTAGCACGGTCTGGCAGTACCTTATCCTCGCCGGAGGCACAGCCTTCTTCACCACCCTCCTGGCCACCCGGTGGATGATCCGGCGCCTGCGGGGTACGAAGATGTTCGGCCGCGGCGCCGGATTTGTTGGACTACTCGATGATCTCTTCAACCTCCGTCAGCGCGTGAAGGCGGCGCTCCCGTTTCTCTTCGCCATTCCCCTCGCGACGGCGATATACCGGGACCCGCGAGGCGAGGGGACCACGTTGTTCTATACAGACATCGGGGCCTTGATTCTCCTCGTCGTGCCGTTTGGGGTCACCAGCGCAGCGAACGCCACCAACATGCTGGAGGGATTCAATGGGCTCGGAGCGGGACTCGGCATCATCATGTGCCTCTCGATGGTCGGCCTTGCGTTCGTGACGGCGAACCTTACGGGCCTCTACCTCGTCCTCCCTCTGCTGGGCGCCCTCGTTGCATTTCTCGTCTTTAATCGATATCCCGCGAAGATCTTTCCCGGAGACTCGATGACGTTGTTCGTCGGGGCGACGATCGCTGCCGCGGCGATCATGGCCCACCAGAAGACCCTCGGTGCGGTCCTTTTCATCCCGTTCATCCTCGAGTTCGCCCTCAAGGCCCGAGGACATTTCAAAGCGCAGAACTACGGGACGCTCAATGACAATGGCAAGCTGTCGTACCACGGACCCGTCGAGTCCCTTTCGCACGTGCTGATGCAGGGCAACAGCATCCGGGAGCCACACCTCGTCGCGGTCCTGTGGGCCTTCGAGGCCGTTCTGGGCGCTGCAGTTATCCTATGGGTCGCGGCGGGTCCATGAGGGCGTGTCACGTGGTCTACAGCTACTTCCCGTTCGATCCCCGCGTGCGTCGGGAGGTGGAAACGCTTCATCGGTTGGAGTACGAGCTCGACGTGATTGCGATGCAGGAGCCCGGCGAACCGCGGGTCGAAACCGTCTTGGGAGCGCGGGTCCACCGAATTCCCTTTGCCGTCGTGAGGGGAGGGAAGGTCCGATACGCCTTCCAATACCTCGTCTTCCTCCTTGCCGCCGCCGCGCTGCTCCTCGTCCTCCACATCCGGAGGCGGTACGACATCGTCCACGTCCACTCGCTGCCCGACTTCCAGGTGTTCGCGGCTCTCCCGGAGAGAATCTTGGGCGCGAGGGTTGTCCTTGATCTCCATGAAGCGATGCCGGAGATCTTCGCTGCGCGGTTTCGCCTGGCCGAAGAGGGCCTGTGGACGGCCCTTGCGCGAGCCGCGGAATGGATGAGCTGCGCCTTCGCCGATCGTGTCATCGTTGTGAACGACGTAATTCGGTCGCTATTGGTTGGTCGGGGGGTCGACCCTCGCAAGCTCGTCGTGGTCATGAATTCACCAGACATCCATGAAGGCATGGGCCGCGGTCTCGCGACTCCGTCGGTGCCCAACCTCGGCCGCGGCCCGAGAATCGTCTACGTCGGGGGGATTAACCCCGAGCGGGACCTCGAGGTCCTCATTCGAGCCGCGGCGCGCCTCCATCGATCGGACGGAGTCAGCCTAGTCATCATCGGCTACGGAGATTCTGACTACGCAGAAAGGTTGCGCGCCTTGGCGCGATCGGAAGGGATGGGCGATGCATTTCGGCTCCTCCCGCGCGTTGACCAGAACCAGGTCCTCGCGTACTTGTCGCAGAGCGACGTGGGGCCCGTGACTTATCAACGGAACCCCATCACGGAACTCGCTGTTCCCAACAAAGTCTTCGAATACGCCGCGGTGGGTAAGCCCCTCGTCATCGCGAATCTTCGAGCCCTCCGAGGTCTCTTCGGCGAGGCCGCGCTCTACTACACTGCGGGGAATGCCGAGGAACTAGCATCGAGAATCGCCGAGCTCCTCCGAGACGAACGTCTCCGTCGCGGTTTGGCGGAGAGGGCTCGCGAGGTCCTTGATCGCTGCAGCTGGGCAATCATGACGGAGCGCCTTCGGCGCTTGTACGAGGAGATGCTCTCGCGCGCGGGGAGCTGGTCTTCGCCGGTGTCTGTTGAAGGCGCGGGACGGTGATCTCTTGGCCGATCATGACGGGAACGGCGGGAAATGGGCTCGGGAGGACCCCTTGCCGCTCGTCACGAGTAAGTTTGGCCGTGTCCTCGAGCTGGCGGACGGAAAGGATGTCCTCGACGTGGGTTGCATCGGCGGCCCCGGGGAAAGGATTGAGGACTCCTCCCACTTCCGGCTTGAGAAACGTGCGCGGTACTGTCTAGGTATTGACACGCACGCAGAGGAGATCGAACGCTGGAAGGCCGCGGGGCATAAGGTCCTCGTTGCCAACGCAGAATCCTTCCGCATCGATCGGCGTTTCGACGTCATCGTCGCTGCGGATCTCATCGAGCATCTTTCCAATCCTGGTCTGTTTCTCCAGACCGCTCGGAGCCACCTCCATCCTTCCGGACGCCTGTGCATTGTGACGCCGAACGCGCTCTCGCTCAACAATGCTCTTAAGAGCCTAGCGGGGGTTAAAGTCCGTGTGAACCCGGACCACACCTGTTGGTTCGACCGGGCCACCCTCCGACAGCTCCTCGCCCGCTATCAGTTCCGAGTCGTGGAGGAATATTGGCAGGACTACCAGAAACACCCGCTTACGAAGCTGGCCTGTAAAGCTCGGAAGAGCTTGGCGGCCCATATCATCGCGATCGCGGAGCCGGTATGAGGAGGGTGACAACGTGCAGCTGAGCAGGAAAGTCACCCTCACGCTCCTCGCAGCAATCCTTACCTTCAACCTCCTCCTCCGATATCCCAGAGGCGGCCATGAGATCGGGGTCGACTCGTTCTTCATCCATGCCCTGACCGGAAGCATCGTTTCGAATGGGCACGCCAAGTGGACCCTCAGCCCCGCCTCCTATTTCGGGTGGTATCCGCTCTCGTATCCGTCCGCCGGACCCTTCCTCCTTGCGTCCCTCAGTGTGACCACCGGGGAGCCGCTCGAAGCGAGCATCCTCGTGATGTCGACTCTCCTGGGGCCGATTGGAATCCTCGGGGCGTTCATGATGGCCCGAGAGTTCCGGCGCGACAACATGCTGGCCGTGGGAGTCGCGCTGATCTACGGCGTCGCACCGAGGTTCCTGACGTTCACGATGTGGACCGCCTCAACGCGGAATCTGTTCATGGCCCTCCTCCCCTTCTTGATCTGGGCCTTGCTCCTCAACTACCGGAGAAAGACCGCCGCCCACGGACTCCTCCTAGGGCTAACGCTCACGATTCTCGCTGCGACGCACCGCCTGGTCATTCTCGTCATTGCTGTCATTCTTGCGTTCCTGCTGGCGATCATTGTCCTGCTCGTGATGCGAGTCCTGCGGATTCGTCTCCCCAAGATCGTCCTCCAGAACGTAGCCAGGAAGTGGACCCCGTACCTTACTCTTGCACTTGTTGCGGCAATATCCGTGGGGATGTTAGCGGGCACGAATGTCTTGGAGGAGTATTCCCAAGGGGAGCTGGGCTCGGGCTCGAGCCTTTCCGTCCAGATCATGAACCTCGGGGTCAGCATTGCAAGGAGCGCGGGACTCGCCCTCCCGCTCGTGCTCGTTGGGCTCGTCGTAATTACGAGGCAACGGAACAAGACGATTGGCGAGCCGTTTCTTGCCTTGACCTTACTGGCTCTCGTCCCAACGCTCTCCCTCCGGCAATACACCGGGTTCTACATCCTGCCCTTCCTCTCGATTTTCGGAGGCCTGGGCTTTGTGGGCATCGTTCGAGCGATCCGAAAGAAGCCGACCCTTGCTACGGTGACGGCCGTGTCTCTCGTGCTCGCAATTTCTGCGTTCTCTGCTTACGTGCTCAACGTCGAGCTAGACCGGGAGACCGCCATCGAGGACCACACCTACTCGACCGCGCTGTACGTCCGGACCATGAACGCTCCGGGGACCATGATCGCGAACGAGGGACTGACGGGTGTCCGGGTCGCCGCGATTTCCGGAGTAAGGCTGCTCCCTATTGGAGGCGCAGGCACGACTTTCCAAAGCCCGGAACTCCTCGCCTACGGGTTCTACAACCCTAGCGAGGTCAACATCGTCCGCATCGACCTTTCGAGCGTGACGATTGAGAGCGACTCGCTCTGGGTCGCAACAGGGGTGCAAGCGGAGAGGGACTGGGTTGACATCCTTGAAACGCCATACGGCCCTGTCTCGGCCAAATTGGTCCGGTACGTTCCCGCGTATTACCTGGAGGTCGACGACTTGGCCGGTTCCTTTTCGGCCTACACACACACGTATTGCTCGGATCTAGGCCTGTCGGTCAGGGAAAACGCGTACAGGGTCTATGATAACGGCGTCGAGAGCGTCTGGTGGCTCTACGCGCCCAATGTCGTGCCCCAACCGATCGCCACCCCCCCTTGTCCCTAGGGGGCCCCGCTGGGGAATGGTTCTGCGCGCCCGACGAAACGGTGGATTGGAATGAACTCGGCACGCAATCCCGCAACTCCCGCCGGAGCGGTCCCGCATGCCTCCCACTGATCGGCCACAAGCCCCATGGGATACCTCGCCATGGCCGGAAGAGCGCCCCTTCGCACTCTGCCTTTCCCACGACGTGGACCGTGTCCGCAAGTCGTACCAGTATGTAACGCACCTCCGAAAACCCGGCGCTCTCCGGAGAGCCCTTCGGCTTCCAAAGAATCCCTACTGGAACTTCGAACGCATTCTCGAAATGGAAAAAGGGTTCCATGTCAAGTCCACGTTCTTCTTCCTGCAGGAATCCAAGAAACTGAACCTGCGGGCGCCCCGAGAATGGGGACTGAGTCTCGGGCGGTACCGGTTTCACGACCCGGAGGTCGCGCGGGCGATCCGCATGATCGACTCGGCGGGGTGGGAAGTGGGCCTTCATGGATCCTTCGAATCCTTTCGTGACTTCGCTCGTCTGTCGGGGGAGAAACACGACCTCGAAAGCGTACTCGGTCACCCCGTAGCGGGCGTCCGGCAGCACTATCTGAACCTGGAGATCCCGAGGACCTGGCAGATCCAGAAACAGGCCGGTCTGTCGTACGATGCCTCCCTTGGCTTGAAGGCGGGCGTCGGGTACGACGGAATTCCCCTGTTTCCATTCGAGCCGTTCCAGGATGAATTCGTTGTCTTGCCACTGGCGGTGATGGACGGCGCGCTCTTCTCGACCGTGTCCGATACTTCGGCACGGTTGACGGCGCTCACTCGGATCGTCGAGCAAGCGGAAGCGAAGCACGCGCTGTTGGCGGTCCTTTGGCATCAGCGGTTCCTCAACCCAGCGGAGTTTCCGAACGAGAATTCCGTATACGAGAGCTTCCTGAGGCTCGCCCTTGAGCGGGAGCCGTGGGTCGCCACGTCCGCCCAGGTTGCCGATTGGTGGAGGACGCACGTCGGGGGGAAAGGCCACTGACCGCGACCTCGCTCCATCACTACCGGAAAGCCCATGACAGTGCCGTCGGACTCGGACTTCTAGGGCCACCGACCGGCCGGGTCCTCGACCTCGGATCCGGGGAAGGCGAGGACTTCCGTTGGCTGCTTGACGCGGGATGGAGGGGAGTCGGTCTCGACCCGGTTCGAAGCCCTCGCGGGCTTCCTTGCGTCCGAGGCGACGCGCAACGCCTCCCCTTCCGGGACGGGTCCTTCTCCGCCACCCTGTCTGTGCTCGTGCTCCCGCATGTCGCGAATCCACAGCTCGTCGTGGCGGAGGCGTTCAGGGTCGCGAAGCCGGAGGGCCGCGCGGTCTTCGTCGTGTTTTCCCATTCCTTTCTCAATGCGAGGATCGCCGTCGGCGGCGTCACCTATGATCCCGACGCCCCACCCACCCCCTATCGTCTTTTTTCCGTCAGGCAACTCCAGGGAATGCTGGCGGGTGCCGGGTTTGGAGCGCTCGCCTGGACTAGGAGCGACTTCCCGCCTTGGTTCCTAGGCCTCTTTCAGGACTCCAAGCAGGATAGGCTCTTTCAGGCCCTTGATGACCTTGAGCCGCCGCTGAGCCGCTCCGGCCTCGCGGTAATCGCTCGAAAGATTGCCATTACCGGGACGAAACCACGGATCGAACGGGAGGGTCCGTAACCTGACAATCAAGGTTGAGCGGCTTTCGAATGCAGAAGAGTTCGCGAGGCTGTGCGGGGATTGGCCCGCGGGGTCCGTCTACCATCGCGGGGAGTGGTTGAGTTCCCTCTCGAGCGCGAGCAACATGCCGATCCTCCCCCTGGTCGCCCGGGAGGGGGATACCCCAATCTTGGCGGTCCCCTTCTTTGTGGGCCGATCAGGTCCCCTCCGGATCGTGGTCTCACCCCCTCCCCGCCTCGGTGTCGAATACCTGGGGCCCGTGCCATCGCCACAGACCCTCGAGCAGAGGAAGAAGGGAGAGGGTCTCTTTCGTGCCATTGAATCGGTTCTCGACTGGCTCCGGTCTGCCCTGAAGCCCTCCGTCATCTACCTCCGAACGGTTCCCGAGCTGGACGATGCTCGGGGGTTCCAGTGGGCCGGATTCCAAGTCTCGCCGATGTACACGTACACCGTCTCGATCTCCAGGGACTCCGAACAGATCCTGGAATCCTTCGACCGGAGCGTCCGCAGCGACCTCCGGCGAACGGAGAACAAAGTCGACGTCCGGCCCGGTGGGGTCGATCTCGTCGAGAAAGTTCACGAGTTCGTTTCGGCTCGGTATCGGACCCAGGGCGAGACGTTCGGCCCTCCTCTTACGTATCTCGCGGATCTCTTCCGCTCGCTGGGCCCGGGCGCGTTCCTGCCCATCGGCGCGTACACGGAACGGGGGCTTGAGGCGGCGGCCATCATTACGTTTCATCACGGGAGGGCCGCCTACTGGCAAGGCGCCGCACGGACCAGCCACTCCCGCCTGCCGCTGACGGACCATCTGATCTGGGGGGCGATTCGCCTCGCGAAGGAACGGGGGTACGAACGATTCGAGTTGGTCGGAGCGAACACCCCTCGCCTCGTCAGGTACAAGACCAAGTTCGCCCCGGACCTTGAGCAGTTCTTCGAGGCCAAGAGGTCCACCCAGGCGGGCCGGATTGGCCTCTCCCTCTACCGCAAGCTAAGGGGGTAGGTTCGTGCGCGTCGTGATCCCCGTGTCAGGAAATCCCCTGAGCCCCCGGCCCAGCGGGATCATGGCCTTCAGCTTCGGGCTCGCGGGCTACCTCAAGAAGAGGGGGCATACCGTCGAGTTCCTTTGCGTGGGGTCGGCCACTCCCGACTCGGCGTTTCAGCTAACCCCGGTCGCCGCGCGCGTGCGAGGCGAGGTGGGATTCGCCCTGGCGTTGCGCAAGTTCACTCGACGACACACCCTCCCCGAGAACAGCATCGTCCTTGCGAACAGCGAACTGCACGCATGGGCTACGCGGCGGTGGGCCCCTCCGGCGCCCCTCGTTCTCGTCAGTCACGGACCCTCGTATCCGACCTTGGCCGCGCGCCGCCCGTTGATTGCCCTCCTGTTCAGGAGCATCATAGAGCCCCGCGCGGCGCGAGCGTCCCGGAAAATCATCGCGGTTGATCGAGACGCGGAGCGATACTTCCGTGACCGGTACCCGACCATCCCTCTGCAACGAATCCCACTCGCCATCGACCTCGCCCACTTCGCCCCCGTGGATCATCGTGAAGCGAGGACCCTCTGGGGCCTTTCCCGCGAGATCGCGTTCCTGTTCGTCGGGCGTCTCGCGCCCGAGAAAAACCCGGAGCGAGCGGTGGAGGTGTTCCGCCGGATCCGCGGGTCTCTCCCCGAGGCCGTTCTCATCGTCGCCGGCACGGGGCCACTCAAGGGAGTTCTCGACAAGGCGGCCAAGGAGCTCGGACCGACTCGGATCCGCCTCCTCAACGATGTGCCTCGAGCCGATCTCCCGTCGTTGTACTCCGCCGCGGACGGTCTGCTAGTGACGTCCGACATCGAGCAATTCCCAACGGTCATGCTTGAGAGCCTAGCGTGCGGAACACCGGTGTTCTCGACGGACGTGGGAGACGTCTCCCTCGTCCTGTCGGAACCTTCGATGGGTCTGGTGTGCCCCGCCAATCCGGAGTTGTTCGCCAAGCGCGTTGCCGAGTATCTCCCCGAGGAGCGAAGGCTTCGCGCGAGCCGCGCCCCGCTCCGGCGGCAGGCGACTCGGAAGTACGATTGGGATGCCATCGGACCCCAGATTGAAGCCGTCTTGCAGGAGGCCAACGGATGACAAGGATCGCTATCCTGACCCCCTACGCGCCCCCCGTAGTCGGGGGGATCTCGACGTTCGTCTCGGGCATGAAGCGGGCCCTCGCCAATCGCGGACACCAAGTCTGCGTCATTGCGGGATCCGGGGTCGGCGACGGAGCGGATTGTTCCGATCTGGGTCACGGGAGGACATACGCGAGTCGAGCCCAGACCGGGCTCGAGTCGTTCCAGCCGGAGGTGATCCACGCGAACTCTCATTCATACGTCCTGAGCGCGGGCGTGAGATATCGACGGAAGAATCGAGGCGCGCGGCTGCTGTTCAGTTTCCACACGACGCCGGACAAGGTGCGGACCTCGCCGCTCCGCCTCCTGCTCCGAAAGGCGGACACGATCACCTTCGTGAGCAAGGCCCAGGAACGGGACCTCCGAGGGGTAACCCCCGGGCGATCAGACGTAAGAATCCTGTCGCCGGCGACAGAGATCCCAGCGGCAGACCAGGAAGCGGCGCTGGCCTGGAGGCGGGGCCACGGGCTCTCCGACCGCTCACCCATCCTCATGTTCGCAGGACCGCTTGAGTACAGGGAGAAGGTCCAGGGCGTTACGGACCTCGTCCGGGCGATGCCCGAGATCGTCCGACGATTTCCAAAGGCCCGCCTCATCATCCTTGGGGACGGCTCCTTGAAGGGAGAGGTCCTAGCTGCCGCGGAAGCAGCAAAGGACGCAGTCTCCGTGCTGGGGTTCATTCCCGAGCCGTGTCTTGCGTTGGCGAACGCAGACTTGTACTGTCACATCTCCTACCGCGAGGGGCTCCCGCTCGCGGTACTCGAAGCGATGGCCGCGGGGACGTGCGTCCTCGCGTCCCCCGTCGGCGGAATCCCCGAGGTCATTGATGGGTCGAACGGGGTCCTCGTCGATGGCGGTTCGCCCGCGATCGCCCGGGCCGCCATCGAACTGTGCGCCGACCCTGCACGCCGGCAACGGCTTGCGAAGGAAGGACTCGCGACGATCAGACGGGCGTACACCTGGGATCGTCGGGTCGTCGAGCTGGAGAAGATGTATAGCCAATCGTCACGAGGCGCGGCATGATCCTGCGGACCTGGCGGTTCGAATGAGGTCGTTCTGTTTCTCAATCGACGCGGAGCGCGACTATCGCACCGACGGGCAGCTCACTGTCCGGGGCCTTGCCGAAGGCCTCCCGATGTTTACCGACCTGCTCACGTCCCACGACATCCCCTTCGATATCATGGGGTCGGGGGAGATTGTCGAACACCTTCCGCGAGACCTTCTCCAGAAAAGACAGGACCTCGTTGCCCTCGGATGTCATGCGTATTCGCACTCTCCGGGCTACTTGAGCCGGATGCCCCGCCGACGAAAGGAGGCCGAGATCCAACGCGCCACGGCCCTCCTCCGCGAACGCTTCGGGAGGCCCCCAATGCAGTTCCGGGCCCCGAACTTCAGCATCGACGGAGAAACGCTTGAGTTCCTTGGTGGATTGGGATATCGGATCGATTCCTCCGTCCTGCCGGGCCGGTATGTCCGTCGATGGCGACTGATTCCGCTCGTCGACCACCGCGGGGCTCCTTTCAATCCTTACCGTCCGAGCTCTGTCAACTTTCTGCACCCCGGGGAGACTCCTGTCCTCGAGGTCCCCGTGACCCCGAACCCCCTCGCGAGCGGGGCCCCCTTAGGACTCGGATTCCTTCACTCGGAAGGGGCGCGGGTATGCCGGACCGCGCTCGAGAAGGCGGCTGGGCGGTACGTTGTATTCCTGGCCCACTCGTGGGAGATGGTGCGCTGGACCTCCGCGGATTCCGTGCGACCTTGGGTCCGCGACGCTTCGCGAGGAAAGACGGATCTCCTCGAGGAACTTCTTGCGCTGCTCGACGGCTGGGAATTCCTGAACTTGGATCGCGTCGGGGCCCGAGAGGGCCGAGGGGGCGGGGGATGAACCGTTGAGGCGCAATCTCGCGGCGGTCGTTATTGTTCCGGGTGCGGTTCCATGAGTCAGGAGAAGCCGCCCGTCCCCAGCGGGAGGAGGCGCGGGGGGCTCCTCCCCAACGCGCGGGACATCAAGGCGTGGGAGGAAGGGGGTGGCCGCGGCCTGAGAGGCTTTCTACGCAGGACCATCCGGGCATACCTTCGCTGGAACCGCGCGCTCCTTCTCGACCCGTGGATTCGGTACCGTCCCGCGGTCCAACTCCTCGAAGGGCAGACGGGGGACCTCCAGCGGACCCTCGATGTCGGCAGCGGGGAGAACGGACTTGCGAGGTTCCTGGGTCGGGAGGTCGTCGGTGTGGACCTCGACTTCCCCGCGACGGTTCGGTGGAGCAACCACCCCGCAACGCTCCTTCGGGCGATCCGCGCCACCGCGACGGCGCTCCCCTTTCGTGACGGGGCGTTCGACACCGTCGTGTCGATGGACATGATCGAGCACCTCCCCACAGGGGAGAGGCCGAAGGCCCTCCGGGAGATGCTCCGTGTGGCGCGGCGCACCGCGATCGTTGGGTTCCCGTACGGGCGACGCAGTCGGGAATTCGATCGCTCGGCCCTCGCCGTGGAGCGGGACAGGGGGATCGAACTCGGCTGGCGGCAAGAGCACGTGTTGCGCGGAACCCCAGGCGAGGAGTTCCATGACGAGATCATACGTACCGTAGGTGCAGTGCGGCCCGAGATGACCCTGTCCTGGTTTGGACACGAGGGGATGCGGGGTCTCCGCCTCCGATGGCGCCTCCAGTTCCTTATCTCCAAGGACTCCCGGCTCTACGGGCTTGTGTTCTTCCCCCTGTATCGGCTGCATTCCCGAGGGCGGCCAAAACACGGATATCGCCGGATTTACGTGTTCAAGAAAGCGGCGGGCGGCAAGCCCGGGGACCGGGTTCGTCGGCCCGCGCGCAATTCCGTTAGGGACCCCGATTGAAGAGCGCGTAGTACAAGCTCGCATAGGCAGAGGCCATCTTGTCATTCGAGTACTCCGCTTCCACGAGCGTCCGGGCCTCGCGCCCCATGGCCGACGCCATCTCGGGGTTCTGAGCAAGCGAGACGAGGGCGGCCGACAGCGTCGCGGGGTCACCTACGGGCACGAGAACCCCGGTGCGGTTCGGGATCACGACGTCCGAGATTCCACCGACCGGGGTCGCAACGACACAAAGGCCGGCGGCCATCGCTTCCAGCACTGCCATGGGCAATCCCTCGTAGAACGACGGGAGGACAAAAACCTGCCCGGCGCGCAGATGCTCCCGCCACTCCTCCTGGAAACCGCGATCCTCCACGATCCCCTGAATGCCGAGGGAGCGCTTCGCCTCCTCGTACCGCTCGGGGGAATCCATGGATCCATACGTGGTCAGTCGGATGCCCTCCACATGGGATGATGCCAGGGCGAGGGCCCTAAGGAGGTCGAAGATTCCCTTCGTCTCGGTAACCCTTCCCGCGAAAATCAAGTGAAGGCCTAACGAATCGCGTGCCCGTGATGCGGGGGCAGGGCTGGGTCCGTCACTCTTCGGCGCCGGCGTGACCCCGTTATGAATGACCGAGCACCGCTCGATAGCGTAGTCTTGTCGCACACGATCCGCGACCGCGACCACCTCCGAGGCGAGTCTTGCACCGAGCCTCGCCGCCGCCCAATCGACCAACCGCGCGAACCCCGCCTGGGGGACTCGGACGTGGAACGTGAGGACCGATGGGACACCCAGAATCCGTCCGGCCAGGAGGGCGGCAACGCTCTGGACGTGGGGCTGATGGGCGTGAATCACGTCGAATCCAGACCGCTTTCGAATCAGTCCGATGAAGGTCCTCGCGGCCAGCGCAAGGTTTCGCACGGACCCGCGGGGGACGGGAATGCCGACGACGTCAAGGACGCTTTCGTTGTCTCCATCCCGAGGGCACCAGAGACTGAATCGAATCCCTTGAGACGAGATCGCGGACGCCAACGAGAGGATGACACGCGTGATGCCCGAAAGCTGTCGGGGCGGGTATGCGGACACGTGAGCGACCCGGATTTTCAGCGGCTCCTCCCCCATGGGACGAGCGCTCCTCTTCGTCATTCCGGGTCACTCGCCCCGTCGCGTGCCGAGGCTCCCTGTTGGGATCATCCTCGCGGGGACCCCGACGACGGTCGCGCCTTCGGGCACGTCCTCCGTGACCACCGACCCCGCGCCGACGATCGCGCGGGCGCCAATCGTGACTCCGGGGAGAATCACGCAATGGACGCCGACGAACGCGCCCCGCCCCACGCGCGTTTCCACGACCCGTTCCGGACCCCGCCCGGAGTACGCCTTCGATTCGTCATGCGAGAGAATCGTCGTCCGCGCGGCTACCGTGGCGTCATCCTCGATGATGACCTTCTCCGGGTAGAGGTTGTCGATGATCACGAGATAGCCGATCTCCGCGGTACGGGAAACCCGGACGCCACGGAGACGATGGAAGGCGACCCTCATGGCGGAAATCGGGCTGAGCATGGCGGGAAGAAAGAAGATTGACGACCGAAGGCGCACCGAAAACGGGCGGCTTGCCCGCTTGACCACGGGGGTTCGAGGGACCGCCAGGGAATATAAAAGTCTCGCCCCCACTATCGGCCTCCGGTCTCACCCTTCGACGCGGCGTCCGGTGTGCGCCCTCCGTAGGCCTTTCGCGATAGGGCATGGAACAATCCTCCGGTCGAGCCCAGGAAGTAGCACACGGCCCTCAGTTCGCCTCTCGCCGCGGCAGCGAGCAGTCGCATCGTGGAAAGGAACCAACGCAGGGCAACGAGCCTACGGTTCTTGGCCCGCTCGATGTATTCCCATAGCGTGAAGGAGTACTCCATGTAGTTCGACAGCCTTCGGGTGAAATCCATCGCCCGCTCGACGGCGTTGGGCTCGAAGCCGATCCCTTCGAAGAGGCCCTTCGTGGCCCCCCCGGTGCCCTGCGCCCTTGCCCGGAGAGCCAGGTCCTCGTCCTCCCCGAGCACCAGGTTCTCACGGAAGCCCCCCACTCTGAGGAAGAAGGTCCGGTTGAAGGTGTGGACGACCTGCGATTCGCTGGCCTTCAGCCAGTCGTACGTCGCCGCGTATCGATCCATCACCTCGCGGTGAAACGTCGTGTACCCCCACAGGTCGTAGTCCGCGAAGAACACCCCCAACTGCCCCGCGCCGCCTGTGCCCCGAGGTTTCGCGCACGACTCCGGTTCACTGCCGCGTACGAGTGCCTAGCACCGAGTCGCTGACAAAGGTCCTCGTTCGCTTTCCGGTGAGCGGGGTCCGTCGAACTGTCGACGACGATCACCTCGTCGAGTCCCTGCTGTACCCACACCGGGAGACGACGCCCCAGGTGGTAGCTGCGATCCTTGTGCGAGATGACCAAGGTGTAGGCGTGGGTCATGGACGCTACTGCGGTCCTATCTCTTACGGGAGAGACGGGACGTCTCGCGCGGGCCACTCGCGGACGAACACCCGGGCTCCGGATAATCCTTCCTGGATCATTCCCAGAATCAGCGCGGAAGAACCTCATTACCCGGCCCGCATCGCGCGGCGCCTCAGGAGGCCCGTGACGTGGTCGTCAGTCTTCGCGGGAAGGCCGCGCGCGGCGCGTTGCACGTTCTCGCTCTCAACGCCCTCGGCACCATCGTCGGCCGTCTCTCCGAGATCGTGCTCCCTCTGTTTCTCCCCCCTGCGGATCTCGGGGTGTTTGCCCTGGCCGCGTTCTTCACCGGACTTCTCGCGCTCGGCGGCGAGCTGGGGATGAACACCGCCCTTGTACGATGGAAGGACCGACTTCCAGAAGCGGCGAACACCGCCTTCGTGCTGCGCCTCGGCCTAGCCGTTGGGCTCGTTGGGAATTTCACTCGCCCTTGGCCGCATCGCAGATCTACAGCGAACTCAGGCTGACGGGCGCGATCGTCGTCCTCTCCATTGGATTAGTCTTCCAGGCGATCGCGGGTGCTCGCAATTGCGGGGCTCCTTCTGGGATATGCGGGCATCGCCCAACAGACACCGATGTTGTGTACGGTCCCCTCCTTCGCCCCTTCGTAGACGCTTACTTCGCGCGCTATGCGAATCTGTCCCTCCAGGCGATATTCTGCGGGATCTTCCCCCGGGATCAGTGGGTTCGAGCCGGAGGGCGACGAAGTCTGAATACGAACCAGGACGTCGACCTCTGGATCCGAATCGCTCGTCAGGGAACGATGCGCTGGTACCCGGTCTTCGTCGGGGAGAACGTGAAGGAGGCGTCGGCTGCCGGGCGGGCGGACTACCTGTCGAAGCGATACGACCGACGCGAGCGGACGATTCGACTCCTCAGGAAGGAATTCGATCCGTTCAAGACACGCGAGCTCGCGCGGGTCAACCTTGTCGATCTCATCACCGCAAACATGATGACCTCGACCTCGGGGTCGCTGTGGGGTCGTGGCCGCAACAGCGATCAAGGGAAACGAGAGTGGAGCATTTCGTTGGACTCGCACGAGAACTCAGGCTGTCCCTGCTCCCCCACTGACCTGTCAGCCTGCAAGAGATCCTTGGAGCGCCTCACGAGCCGGAAATCTCGCGGACCACTCTGAGAATCTTCTCGCGTCGCGCTGCAAGGGGGAATCGATCGACCACACGCTGGCGAGCGGACGGGCCGCGGCCCGAGGAAAGAGCCTCGTGGATTGCCCCCGCGGTCCGCTGCGCGTCGCCGAAAGGAACGTAGTATCCAACGTCTCCCGCCACCTCTGGGATCGATCCCGCCGCCGTCACGACGGGGACGGCGCCGCACGCCATGCCCTCGGCGAGGGCCAGGCCGAATCCCTCCGTGTACGACACTTGGACGTACACCTTGGCGCGCCCCAGAAGGTCGACGAGCTCGTCGTCCGGCAACCAGCCAGGAAGTTCCAGGTTGCGGGGGGCCAACGCTCTGAGCGCCTCCATACCGTCGTCGGCGTGTCGCCCCACCAACACAAATCGAATGTCAGGGAGGAGTCTCGCGGCACGCGCGAATGTTTCCAAGCCCTTTCGGGCGAGGTTCTCCCGTGTGACGTTGCCGACGGTGACGACGATGTCCTCCTTGGAGGCTGAAGGGCGATGTCGTTCCACGTCGACCCCAAGGTACACGAGTTCCGGTTCTCGACCGACCAATTCGTGAATGACCTTGCGGCTCCAGTTGGAGAACGTCAGGGGCCGGGTCGCATACCGGAGAGCAATGCGCGCGCGAAGGTTCGCCCGCCGGCTCCCAACCGCGCCGTAGCCGATCTCCGGCATCGAGAGAACGTCCCATCCCCCGCTCACCACGATGGACGGGCGTCCGAGCAGCTTGCCTAGGATGACGGCTCGGGCGGCATATCCCAGGGCGAACCAGGAAAAGCTCAGGGTTGCCCCTCGCAGCGCGCGGAGGACCTCCCGGAAGGAATACTTGCCTGATACTTGGTGTGCGTCAACCTCGTATTCGCTACGGAGAATCGCGAGGTCTTGATGAACGAACGCCGACGGGTTGTTGTAGAGGAAAAGGATTCGCGTACGTCCCTTTGAACCCTTGGATTTCCGTGAATCCCGGCGGTTCGACGGCATCCGGTTCGAGACGAGCGGACCGCCCAAGAACTTTCCTGTCCCCTTCGATAAATAGGGGTGAGGACATGCGCGCACCCATTGACGCGCATCCTGTTTCTTGCGGCGGACATCGACCTCTCGCGGAACCGCGGCGACTCTCTCCACGCCCGCAACCTCGCGAGGGCTTTGGCCCGCGTCGGAAACGACGTCCATCTCGTCATTGGAGCCAATCCGATCGGGCAGGGAATCCCAGGCGTGGACGTTTCCGTGAGGCCCGAACGCGGTGATTTCCGTATCATCCGGTTTCTTCTGCGGAAATGCCGAAAGATTCGACCGGACGTCATTTACGAACGCCGATTCGCGCCCAAGCTTGCGGCCGTCTCACTCCTCACGGCTCCCCTATGCGGTCGAGATCAACGGTATTCCGGGGATGGAAGCCGCGACGCGGGGGTCCCGGGTCCGGCGGCGAGGGGTTCTTCACGACGAACGGGGACATGAGGCCTAGGACAGCGCGATCCACGCGAGAAAGATGATCGAAGTCGGTGAGATTGAGGGGATTTATAGGGGAACTGGGAATACGGATGTCGATGCTCGGTCGCGTCCCTAGAAGGGTCTCATCGGCCCTTCGAGTGGCCGCGCTCCGCACTCGTGGCCACGAAATCGGCAAGAGTGTAAGAATCGGAACGAGCAAAATACAAGGTCGAAGTGTACAGGTTGGGGAAGGATGCGTCATTGGTGACAATGTACTCATTCAAGGGGACGAAATACTTATTGGGCCCCACGTCGAGATTCAGGACGACGTACGAATCCAAACTCGTAGAATTGCTATCGGGGACGAAACGTTAATTGAGTCAGGGGTGACCATAGGGGGACTGGAAACCCCGAAGTCGAGTGTTACTATCGGTTCGAACTGCGTGGTGCTTCATCGTTCATTTCTGAACAGCACGTATCCGCTTTCCATCGAGGACGACGTGGGAATCGGCGGATACTGCATGATCTTCACGCATGGGCTGTGGCAGTCTGCTTTCGAAGGCTACCCGGTCACGTTTGGCCCGGTCACAATCCGCAAGGGCGCGTGGCTGCCCTGGCACGTGTTCGTCATGCCCGGCGTCGAAATTGGGGAAGGGGCAACAATCGGCGCGGGAAGCGTAGTCCTGCATTCCGTACCCGCAAGGTCCATGGCCGTGGGTGCGCCGGCTCGGGTAATCAGAGGGCCTCCCGAGTATCCCAAGGCGATGACCAAGAAGGACTTGGAAGATTTGCTCCGCCGATTGCTATCTGACTTCGCAGAGCACCTTGCGTTCAAGGGCCTCCGCACACGATTGGAACTCAACGACGCCTCCTTTCGGCTTATCACTTCGCAGGGCGAGCTCAACTACGGGGTCAGCGAGCCCAAGAAGGATGACATTCAGATCCTTTTCACTGGACCCCCGAAGGGGTCGTTCTGGGTGAACCCGCTTACCCGTGAGTGGCATCTGGACCTAAGTCTCCCCCTCCACTCGGAGACAAGGGGATTCATACGTCGGGCGGGGGTGAGACTTCGGCCTCGAACGCGGTGATTCGCTGATAGGGGTCAGTAGCAATTGCCCTCACGGCGCGCTGCCAGAAACGAGACTCGCCATCGACGTCCTCACTGACATAGCGGGCTTTTTCGGGACGGAAGACAGATCTCATGTAAGGGTCATGGTCGTTCACGGGCGTTTTCCGGAACGTGATCGACGACGCCTTTCAGTCTTGATGCCTTGCTGGAGATGCGAGTCGACAGAATCGTCGCTCGAAGAACGGGTAACGACCTGGTTAGTCGACTACTTCCTGAAAACCCATCGAGGGGTCGGAGTACACCAGGATTGCGCCCCCGATGGACAGGTGCTGGAACTTGGTTTCGACTTGATCACCATCATCACTTTGTCCTTGGGACTTTTGCCTCGTGAAACGCGCAAAGACTTCCATGGGCGGGATGACGAGACCCGAGATGCCATTCTTCAAGCAGGTCTCCCTCGCCTGCCCTACGTTAGCTACCTGGTGGAAGCTCTTCTCGAGGCAATCGACGCCCTGCTGAAGAGGAATTTGTCTTTTGCGCTGTCTAAGCCGAGTTGGCCAATCGGAGTAAGTTGGGTCGTTGGTCTCTCCCACGACGTTGACCATCTGAGCAAGTGGGTGGCCCGGAACCTTCCTTTGAGAGTGGGAGATCTGAAGCGGGCGGTAAGAGAGGGCGACCGCATCCTGGGGGCCTTGAAGAGTTTGTTGGCGACAGCTGTTGGGCCTTATCTCGGGAGACGGGACCCGTACTCGAACGTCGGAGATGTCGCTCAAATAGAAAATCAAAAAGGACTTGCGGCTACATATTTCCTTGGTGTTGCAGACCCTGGATACTCGCCCTTCGAGATTACCTACGACCCAAATACGCTCACCTCATCGATTTCTTTCGCGAGTCTGAGAGAGATGGGCCATGAGGTCGGGCTTCACGGAAGCTACGCCTCAGGGGACCACAGGGACTCTCTGGAACATGAAGCGCAGCAGTTGAGGGAACTCTCGCAATCGGCGGTCGTGGGTGGCCGGCAACACTATTTGCGATTCGATAGGACCGCGGTGTCACACTCATTGAGGGCTGGGCTCTTGTACGATAGTAGCTGGGGATACTGGAGCAAACCAGGCTTCCGGGGTGGATTTGGTAGTCCATTTCAGTTGGGTCCGGTCGGTGTTTCCGCCTCGAATCGAATTGTCGAAATTCCGATGACGATCATGGATACGTCCCTAAGAGAGTTTCTCCACCTAGATCCGAGGGGCGCCGCCGAAGCTGGAAATGCTCTTATCACAGAGGCCTCGCAGGCGAGTGGACTTGCCGTGATTAACTGGCACAATAGTGCGTTCGACCGTGAAGACCCGAGATCTTTTGGACAGGTTTTTCTGGAGCTGCTCGAAGCCGTGCTCGAGAATCACGGAACGATATGGACCTTGGAAACAATTGCCCGATGGTGGCACTACCGGGATTCTCTGCAGGCTTCGGTCGATGAAGACCGCCTTTCTGTGACTCACCCTGACGGGCTCAAGGCCGTTTCGCTCCGTGTGCTGGGCAATCCATCACTCGTCCCTGTTGACGAAGCGAGGGGCGCCCGTCTCTCTACGGATCCACGAGGTCGTCGGCGACTTACCGTACCAACTGCAGGTCTCGATGCCGTTGGTGCCGCAGGGTAGAATCCACGAGTTTGAGGCGGCGTCCCGAAACGCGAGCTGTCCAGGGGGCTTTCGAACGAGGAGATCTTCAAGTCCAACGGGCTGCTCTCCTTCTCGGACTTGGACGCGGACGGGCGCCTGTCCACGGCGACCGGTTCACCGTGAACCGGGGGTAGGTTCGTGCGCGTCGTCATCCCCGTGTCAGGAAATCCCCTGAGCCCCCGACCCAGCGGGATCATGGCCTTCAGCTTCGGACTCGCGGGCTACCTCAAAAAGAGGGGGCATACCGTCGAGTTCCTTTGCGTGGGGTCGGCCACTCCCGACTCGGCGTTTCAGCTAACCCCGGTCGCCGCGCGCGTGCGAGGCGAGGTGGGATTCGCCCTGGCGTTGCGCAAGTTCACTCGACGACACACCCTCCCCGAGAACAGCATCGTCCTGGCGAACAGCGAACTGCACGCATGGGCTACGCGGCGGTGGGCCCCTCCGGCGCCCCTCGTTCTCGTCAGTCACGGACCCTCGTATCCGACCTTGGCCGCGCGCCGCCCGTTGATTGCCCTCCTGTTCAGGCGCATCATCGAGCCCCGCGCGGCGCGAGCGTCCCGGAAAATCATCGCGGTTGATCGAGACGCGGAGCGATACTTCCGTGACCGGTACCCGACCATCCCTCTGCAACGAATCCTCCCGGAAGCCGCGGTCCTCGACGATGTCTTGAATGCCGAGAGAGCGCTTCGCCTCCTCGTACCGTTCAAGCTGGTCGATCGATCCGTACGCTGTCAGTCGAATCCTCCCCGCTCGAGATGACGCGCGGGCGAGAGCCTGAAGAAGAACGAAGATTCCCTTCGTCTCCGTTACCCGTCCCGCGAAGATCAGGTGGAGCCCGGCCCCATCGCCCGGCGCCGACGGCGGCGCCGCCTCCCGTCCGTCCTCGGCGGGCGAACTCGTAACCCCGTTGTGAATGACCGAGCAGGGCTCGATCCCGTAATCTTGTCGCACTCGATCCGCGACAGCGACCACCTCGCGTGCGAGCTTCCCACCGAGCCTAGCGAGCACTCCATCGGCGAGCCGTGAGAATCCGCGCGGGGGACCCGGACATGGAGGGTGAGGATCGATGGGACCCCTAGAATCCGTCCCGCTAGGAGGGCTGCAAGGCTCTGGGTGTGGGGCTGGTGCGCATGGATTAAGTCGAACCCCGAGCGCTTTCGAACGAGCCCGAAGAACGTCCTCGCGGCCAATGCGACGTTTCGCGCGGAGCCAGGAGGGACGGGAATGGGGACGACGTCGAGAACCGGCACTACTGCTCCGTCCTCCGGGCACCAGAGGACGAATCGAACACCTTGAGACGTGATCGCCGATGAAAGGGACAGAATCACGCGGTTGACGCCTGACAGGTGCCCAAGGCGGTACGCAGAAATGTGCGCGACGCAAATATCGAGAGGCACCTCGCCGGGGGGACGAGCGCTGTTCCGGGTCACCTCGTCACTCGCCGCGCCGCGGGCCAAGCCTTCCCGAGGGAATCATCGTACTCCAGCCTGACCGTCGATGGGCGTGCGAGGGCGTACCTTCCGCAGGGACTTGGCAATCCGACCAAAGAAAAGACCGCCAACGCCACCCAGGAAGTAGGTCACTGCCCGCAGGTCCCCTTTCGCGGCGGAGACGAGCAATCGCAGGACCGAGACGTACCAACTGAAGGCCACGAGTCGCGGGTTCTCCACTCGGTCGAGATATTCCCACAGTGTTAAGGAGTACTCCATGTAGTTCGACAGCCTGCGGGTGAAGTCCATCCCTCGTTCGATTTCGTTGGGTTCGAAGCCAACCCCTTCGTAGAGGCCCTCCGTTGGCCCCCCGGTACCCTGCGCCTTCGCGCGAAGCGCCAAGTCCTCGTCTTCGCCGAGGACAAGGTTCTCGCGGAAGCCGCCAAGTCTCAAGAAGAACTCTCGATTGAAAATGTGTAGGACCTGGGATTCCCGAGCCGTCAACCAGTCGTACTTCGTCGCATAGCGATCCATGACCTCCCGATGGAAGGTCGCGTACCCCCAGAGATCGTCGTCCTCGAAAAACACCCAGCCCCCGCGTGCCGCCTGTGCGCCGAGGTTTCTCGCGCGGCTTCGGTTCGCGTCCGCGTAAATGTACCTCACCCCAAACCGTCGGCACGCTTCCTCGTTTGCCTTCCGGTGAAAGGGATCTTTCGAACTGTCGACGACAATGATTTCGTCGAACCCGTGGCGGTCCCACACGGGGAGGCGACGACCCAAGTGGTAGCTGCGATCCTTGGTCGGGATCACCAAGGTGTACGCGTGGGTCATGGAAACTGCCGCGGTGCCATTCCTACTGGAGGAGACGGGGAAGGCTCGCGCGGGCCACTCGCCGACGAACGCCTCTGCTCCGGATAATCCTTGCTGGGCCATTCCCAGAATCAGCGCGGAAGAACCTTATTAGAGGGGCCTCATCGTGCGGCGCCTCAGGAGGCCGTGACGTGGTCGCCAGTCTACGTGGGAGGGCCGCGCGCGGCGCCCTGCACGTCCTCGCCCTGAAGGCCATCGGCACGGTCGTCGGTCGCCTCTCCGAGATTATCCTCCCCCTGTTCCTGCTCCCGGCGGACCTCGGGGTCTTTGCCCTTGCCGCCTTCTTCTCCGGACTCCTAGCCCTCGGCGGCGAGCTGGGGATGAGTACCGCCCTCGTGAGGTGGAAGGATCGATTCGCAGAGGCAGCGAACACCGCGTTTGTGCTACGGCTCGCTCTGGCCGTAGCGCTCGTTGGGGGTTCGCTCGCCCTTGGCTGGGGCGCGTCCCAAATATATGCCGAGCCAAGGTTGACCGGCGCGATCGTCGTCCTCTCCGTTGGCCTTGTGTTCCAGGCAATCGCGATGGTCCCTCGGGTCATCGCCACGAGGGATTTGGATTTCCTGAAGGCCGGGGTTCCCGACAGCGCGGGGAAAATCGCCGCCGCAGTGGCAACCATCGGGTTCGCGGTGTTCAGTTTCGCCTACTGGAGTCCCATCTACGGGGCGGTGCTAGGACTCGCGTTCGGCGCGGGCCTCCAAGTCGCCTTCTCGAAGTGGAGGCCGCGGCGGGAGTTTCGTCGTGATCTGGCGAAGGAAATCGTTCGATTCGGGAAGTTCGTCTCTCTCTCCGTCTTTGCCAACTTCATCGGGCACTCGGTCGACGCAGCGATCGTCGGGTTGCTCCTCGGCGTGTCGTCGCTCGGGTTCTACGCAGTGGCGTACTCATGGGGCGTGTATTTCCCGAGCAACATCTCCTCCGTCCTGGCGGCGATCAGCTACCCCGTCCTTTCCCATGTGTCGGACTCATCCGAGCGCCTGAAGCGTGTGCTCTCGGAGAACCTTCGATACTTCAGCTACGTTTCCGTCTGCCTCAGCGTCGGTGTCGCCGTCCTTGCGCCCGTCTTCGTGCTCTCGATCTACGGAGGCGTATGGTCCCCCGCAATCGCACCGATGCGGTTGCTCGCCATCGCGGGACTCCTCCTGGGATATGCAGGGATCGCACAGGACGCGCTCCTTGCCAGAGGTCTCTCCCGGACGGTGTCCCTTGTATCGGGTCTCGAAGCGATTTTCTTGCTCGTCCTGTTGGCCCCGGCCACCCTCTACGGTGGGCTCTTGGGGACGAGTCTCGCGGCCCTCGCCGCGGCGGTCGTCGTCGCGTTCGGCATGTCCCGTGCCGCTGCCCGCGCCGTGGGGTTGTCTTGGCGGGCGTGGGCAGGAGCTGCCCGAGACGCTCTCATTGCGGGCGTCGTGACCGGGGTCCCTCTCGCGATCCTTACATTCTTCCTCCCCACGTCCCTTCCGGTGTTGCTTCTTGGGGCGGCGAGTTTTATCGCCGGCTATGTGGGGGTGCTGCAGGTGCTGACCCGAGGGCAGTTCCTGGGGGAACTGCGGAACATCCTGCACATGGCCTTGCGGACGCGTCTGGAGTAAGGCTGAATGACGAACTCACTGGAGGACAAGGCCAGCCTCGTTACTGGTATCGATTTCAGGGAGAAAACCTTGTATAAGGTGTAGCAGCGTTCGAGGACTCCCGCGATGCAAACCAGTATCTGCACGACGAACTACAACTGCGCACATGCCCTCGAGAGGCACCTACAGTCCGTCTTCTCCCAACTCTCCGGATTGGAGTTCGAGTACATCGTCGTCGACAATCACTCGAGGGATGGCAGCTGGGAAATCCTCCGGAAATGGGCGTCCCGACAACCTGCGATGCGCGTGTTGTCGCGCCGGAGCACGATGGGGGAAGGGCGGCAGATCGCCTTCTCGCACTCGACGGGCGGTCACGTCATGGTCCTTGACACGGACGTCGTGTACGGCCCCCTCTTCCGTCGTTTTGTTGATGCGTACTTCGCCCGCGATCCGAATCTGTCCGTGCAGGCGATCTTCTGCGGGATGTTCCCTCGGGATCAGTGGATTCGAGCGGGGGGGCGAAGAAGTCTGAACACGAACGAGGACGTGGATCTTTGGATTCGGATTGCCCGACAGGGGACGATGCGGTGGTACCCTGTGTTCGTCGGCGAGAACCTCAAGGAGGCGTCCGCCTCCGGGATGGCGGACTACATGTCCAAGCGATACTCCCGAGGCGAGCGAACGATCCGGCTCCTCAGGAGGGAATGGGACCTGTTCAAGACACGCGACCTCGGGCGAGTTGACCTGGGGAGCCTCATCAACGGCAACATCCTGGACCTGGACCTGGGGGTTTCGCCGGGGTCGTGGCCGCAGCAGAGGTCGACGGAAACACGGATCGAGCACTTCCTCGGACTGGCCAGGGAACTAAAGCTCTCCATCTTCGCCCAATGAACCGTCAGACCCCCTACGATCCCTCCTCGAGGCCGAGCGCATCGCGCGCCCGTAACATCTCAAGTCCCTGAAATCCCGCGGAACAGCTGGAGAATCTTCTCCCGCCGTCGTGCGAGGGGGAACCGATCGACCACTCGCTGGCGAGCGGAAGGACCACGACCGGAGGAGAGAGCCTGGCGGATCGCGAGTGCCGTTCGTTGGGGGTCGCTGTACGGCACGTAGTAGCCGACATCACCGACGACCTCCGGGATGGCTCCCGCTTTCGTGACGACGGGGACCGCGCCGCACGCCATCCCTTCCGCGAGGGCCAACCCGAACCCCTCCGCGTACGACACCTGCACGTACACCTTGGCGCGCGCCAACAGGTCCACGAGTTCATTGTCCGGCAACCAACCTGGAAGCTCCAGGTTAGGAGGGGCCAGTGCCCGGAGCGCATCGACACCGTCGTCGGCGTGTCGGCCGACGAGCACAAAGCGCGTATCGGGGAGCAGTTGCGCGGCACGGGCGAACGTTTCCAACCCCTTTCGGGCAAGGTTCTGTCTCGTGACGTTCCCGACGGTCACGACGACGTCCTCCTTCGACGCCGAAGGGCGAAGCCGGTCCACGTCGACGCCGAGGTAGACGATCTCCGGTTCTCGACCGACCAGTTCGCGAATGACCTTCCCGCTCCAGGCCGAGAAGGTCAGGGGGAGGGTGGCGTACCGGAGGGCGATGCGCGCCCTGAGGTTCGCGCGGGTGTTCCCGACGGCACCGTAGCCGATCTCCGGCATCGAGACGACGTCCCAGCCGCCGCTCACGACGATTGATGGTCGCCTGAGCAACTTGCCTATGAGCACGGCTCGTGCGGCGTACCCTAGGGCGAACTAAGAGAAGCTCAGGCTTGTCCGGCGCAAGGCGTGAAAGACCTGGCGGAAGGTAAACTTGCCCGAAACCTGGTGCGCGTCGACCTCGTACTCGGTCTCGAGGATCGAGAGGTCTTGAAGGACGAACGGGGAGGGACTGTCGTACAGAAA
>VBML01000152.1 GCA_005878915.1 Methanobacteriota archaeon
CGTCCGGCGTGCCGCTACTCGCGAACATCGTGATCACGTTCAGCGAACCGATGCAGGAAGGCACCGTGACGCTGGCCTTCAGCGACGCCTCGATCACGTTCACCCGGTCGTGGGACGCGACGAGCACGGTCCTCACCCTCAGCCACACGACGCCGTTCTCCGAGTGCGCCCTCCAGACCGTCCAGGTCACCGGCGGGAAGGACCAGAACGACAACCTCAACCTGATCCCGGGCCCCGTCCCGAACCCCTGGAGCTTCACCTCGGCATGCATCAACCCGTACATTCAGACCACGAACCCCGCGGACGCGGCGGTCAACGTCGCGCAGCTCGCGAATCTCGTCGTCACGTTCAGCGAGCCGATGGACACCCCGACGGTCACGTGGACGATCACCGGCGGCATCAGCCTGGCGGGCGCATGGGACGGAACGGAGTCCGTCCTCACCCTGAGCCACGGCGTCGCGTTCGCCCAGTGCACGGTGTACACCGCGCAGATCACCGCGGGCAACGACAAGGTGGGCCTGCCGCTGGTCGCCGGCCCGGTGCCGAACCCGTGGTCCTTCACGACGATCTGCGGGAACCCGTACATCGCGTCCACGGACCCCGCCGACGGCACGACGGGGGTCCCGCTCACCAACAACATCATCGTGACGTTCAGCGAAGCGATGGACACGCCCACCGTGATGTGGACGGTCAGCGGCGGGGTGGCCACCACGTACACCTGGCAACCCGGGAACGACGTGTTGGTCCTGAGCCACGCGGTGGCCTTCGCCGAGGTTACCACGTACACCGTGCAGGTTACCGCCGGCAATGACACCTCGGGGAACCCGCTCGTCGCGGGACCCGTGCCGAACCCGTGGAGCTTCACGACGGAGGCCGTTGCCCCGTTCATCGTCTCGACGAACCCCGCGGACGGCGTGCAGAACGTCGGCGCGGCCGCGGACGTCGTCGTCACATTCAGCGAACCGATGAACATCGCGACCGTGACGGCGACCTCGAACCCGCCGATCGTCTTCACCCGCGCATGGAACCCCTCGAACACGATCCTCACCCTGAGCCACACGACGCCCTTCGCGCCGTGCACGACGTACACGATGACCGTCGGGGGCGACGACCTCCAGGCCCTCGCCCTAGTGCCGGGGCCGGTCCCGAACCCGTGGTCGTTCGTCGCGACGTGCCCGCTCACGGGCCCGGCGAACCTCCAGCTCACGATCGCAGGGCCCGATGTCGTGCTCTCCTGGGACGCCGTGCTGGGCGCGACGGGGTACAAGGTGTACTCCGCGCAGAACCGGTTCGCGGGCTTCCCCTCGGGCTGGACCGTCCTCGGGACGCCGGCGACGACGACGTTCCTTGCCGCCGGACACGGGACGGACACCCTCAACCACTTCTACGTCGTGAGGGCCACGAGCGGCGCGGCGGAGGGCCCGAACTCGACGATGGGCGCGAAGGCCCACCTGAGCTTCGGGTTCTCGTCCTCGAACACGAACATCGCGTGGTTCTCGCTGCCGTACGCGTCCGGGTATGCGCGGGCGAGCGACATCGCGACCGCCCTCGGCAACACGAAGATCGACGTCGTGGGGAAGTGGGACGCCGCGCGGCAGTCCTCGACGATCTACTACTACTCCCGCGGCGCCTGGCGGGGGACGGACTTCAACATCAGTGCGGGGAACGGCCTGTATCTCGGCGTGCGGTCCGCGTTCACCTGGGATGTGACGGGCACGGACCGGTCCGTCGGCCTCTCGTTCACGCGCAACGGCCCGCCCACGGGCAACGTGAACTGGGTCAGCATGCCGTACACCGGGACGTACTCCCGGGCAAGCGACATCGCGACCGAGCTCACGAGCACGAAGGTCACGGAGATCGGCCTGTGGGACGCGACGACCCAGACGAGCGTGCGGTACTTCTGGACGGGCTCCGCGTGGGCGGGCACGGACTTCACCTTCAATCCGGGGGCAGGGGTGTACATCATCATCGCCTCCAGTTTCACGTGGACCCCGGCGTTGGTGACGCCAACGGTGCCGTAGAGGAGGAATGGACATGCGAACGAAGCTTGTGATTGTGTTGTTGGTGTTGGGACTGGTGGCGGTAGGTTTCTCCGCGTTCGGACTCGAAGTCGCGCGGGCGGGCGTTCCGCACACCGTGGACGGCGCCGTGGGACCCAGTACGGCCCCGGGCTTGGGGAACCCCTCGAATCCCGCGTCGGCGGCGTTCTACCTGACGAACAAGCCTGCGGAGCCCATCCAGACGCAGCAGGATCTGGGCGACGCGGACGGGACACCAGCCCCAGGCGGCTACGCCTACTACGGGAAGGACATCGGCGGCGGCTGGAGCTGGGGGGCGGGCGACAACGTCGTCGTCGTGGTGGAGGCGATCCGTGGCCAGAACGGCTGGACGGGCGCGAACTACACGACGTCGAGCGACGGGGCCCTGACGACTTTGAACGTGGACAGCCTCCCCACGGCGAGCATCGAGCAGATCCCGACCATCGCCCTCCAGAAATGGCCGGGCGCGGTCAACGTCATGTGGACGGGGCTCACGGACGGGAACGGGAACGTCGTCAACTACACGGTCTACCGCGCGCCCACGCCCGGCGGCGTGTACACGCGCGTCGGCTTCAGCGGGCCCCAGGTCGCGGCCGGCGCGATGAACTTCAACAACACGCCGCTCGCCCCCGCGAACTACTGCTACAAGATTGCGGTGGACTACCGCCGCGACGCGACGGGCGGGCTGTACACGACCACGGGGACCTCCGAGGCCCAGTGCGTCACGCTTGGCACCGCGCCGACGATCGTGTCGACGAGCCCGGTGGACGGCGAGGTGAACGTGCTGGGGCCGGCGAACATCGTCGTCGTCTTCAGCGAGACGATGAACCCGACGACGGTCACGTGGTCGCTCACCCCGCCGGGGATCTCGTTGACGCCTGTATGGAACCCCGCGTTCAACACCCTCACACTGACCCACGGCACCCCGTTCACGCAGTGCACCCAATACACGATGCGGATCGGCGGGCATGACCAGAACGACGACTTCCCGCTCGTGACGGGATCCGTGCCGAACCCGTGGACGTTCAACACGAACTGTCCGAGCCCCCAGGTCACCGCGACGACGCCCCCGGATGGCGCGACAGGCGTGTCCCGCACCGCGGTCGTGGTCGTGACGTTCAGCAAGACGATGGACCCCCTGACGGTCTCGATTACCACGAACCCGGCCGTGACGTTCACGTACAGCTGGAACTCCCCGACGAACACGATCGTCACAGCGAGCCACGCGACCGCGTTCGCGGCGGGCACGGTGTACCAGGCCACGGCGGTCGGGTGCGACACAGTCCCCAACTGCCTCGCGTCCGGCGGGGCCCCGAACCCCTGGAGCTTCACGACGAACCGCCCGCCCGTGGTGGCGGTGACCGCCCCGGTGGCGGCCCTGTGCTGGGCGGGCTCGAGCCTGCACGACATCGCGTGGACCGTGACGGACGACGCGACCCCGATCGCGAGCCTCGTGTACACACTCCGGTACACGTCCTCCGCGGGCAGCGGGACGATCACGACCGGGACGGGCCTGACCTCGCCGTACGGATGGACCGTCCCTGCGATCAATGCGGCGGACGCCGTCGTGATCGACGAGGCCACGGACGGTGCCGGCGACATGGGCAGCGGCTCGAGCGGGCAGTTCCAGATCGACAGCATACGACCCACCGTGGTGTCCGCGACGCCGACCGGGACGAGCGTCCCCTCGAACACGAACGTCGTGATCACGTTCTCCGAAGGGATGACGCAGGCCGCGACGGTCCTCGCGGTCAGCATCAACGGGGGCGCCACGCTGGGCACCCCGACCTGGAGCGGCGGGAACACCGTCCTGACCCTGCAGACGGGCAGCATGGCGGGCGGGACCGCGTACACGGTGACGATCGCGACCACGGCGGTGGACGACTGCAGCCCCGGGAACGGGTTGCTGACCGCGTACGTCTGGTCGTTCACGACCGGCCGGCTGCTCCCGAGCGCGCCATCGAACGTCGCCGCAGCCCCGGGCGCCTCGAACACGATCACCGTGACCTGGAATGCCCCGACGACGTTCACGGACGGCTCGACCCTCAGCGCCTCCCTGATCCAGGGGTACTACATTGAGCGGGCGGAGAGCCTCACGGGCGCACGGACGAACCTCACGCCCACGACGCCGTGGACGACGACGACGTACCAGGACAGCGGCCTCACGGGCGGGAAGACGTACTACTACTGGGTGAAGGCCCGGCTCACGGACGGGCGCACGTCCGCGGACAGCACGCCCGCGAACGCGGCGCTCCCGGCGAACGCGGACCTGACGTGGCTGTGGATCCTCCTGATCATCATCATCGTGGTGATCCTCGTCATCGCCCTCGTCGCGTGGCGGCGGCGGAAGCCGACGCCGGCGGCCCCGGCGATGTCGAGGACGATGGAGGAGCCGCCCGCGCCGATGGAGGAGTCCCCGCCGGACGAGGGGATGGACGACATGGGCGGCGGCTCGTAGGCCGCCCGGGAAGCGCGGGGAGGGCCCCGCGCGCCCCTTCTTTTAGCCCGGGATCCGCACGAGGAACGTGACCCGGTACAGGTCCTTCCCGTTCTTTTGCCCGAACAGCTTCGGGGACGATCCGACAGTCCCGTGGAACGCGTCCGCGAGCTCCCGCGCGATCGTGCGGGCCGTCGAGTTGCTGCTGAGGTACACGTCCGCCCCGCCGCGGACGTCCTCGATCTTCGAGATGAACACCTCCTCGCCCTTCCCCGTCCGCCGCGCGACCTCCGCCTCGATGAACGCGACGAGCCGGTCCCTCTCCTCCGTCGTCAGCGGGCGCTCCTCCGCGCGCACTTGGAGGATCCCCTCGTAGTAGTTCGAATGCTTGCGGTTGCAGGTCGGGCACAGCCCGCGCTTCACCCGGAGGCGGGTGTGGAACGACTCCACGAACTCGAGGTCCTGGACGTGGGCCGCGGCCTTCACGGTGAGTGCCAGGTTCCGGTCGTCTTCCCGGCGGGCCGTGTGGGTGAACGTGACCCGGGTCGCGCGGGGGTCCACGGGGACGCGGCTTTTCAGGATGCGGGGGATCGCGACGTCCAGGTCGACCCGGGCCCACCCGGACTCCATCTCGATCCGCCCGCAGTCCGAGCAGACGACCGCGTCGATCGTGTCCGGGGCGCGCAGGAGGGGGTTCCGCTTCCGGAAGCAGGAGGCGCACAGCCCGTCAATCGTGGGCCCGTCCCGCCCGCACTCCACGCAGAACATCGCGCCGATTCGAAGGAGGGGGCGCTACTTAAGCGCGCGCCCGTTCGGTTCGGGGCGTGATATCCGCGAGGGAGGCCATTAATATCCTCGTTGTTGTGGACACGTCCACATGGCGGCGGCCCGCAGCTGGTGGCGGATGCGGCGGATCAAGCACCGCGACGGCGTGGCCCTCTGTGTCCTGTCCTCCGCGCTCCTCCTCGCCGGCCAGCCGCCTCCGGGCCTCGTGGGGATTTACATCCGCTACCTCCAGCCCGTCCAGGGGAACCTGCCTCTCCTGGCGCTGTTCACCGTGCTCTCCGTCTTCGCCTTCACGACGACGTTCGGGGCGCTCCTCGTGTTCGCCGGCGGATGGTACTTCCTCCTCGGCAGGGTCTCCCGCGGCCGGTTCCTCGTCGGCTTCGGCGTGGGGTTCACGTCCCTCACGATGGCGAGCCGGCTCGCGTACACGGTCCTCATCGGGGCAACCCCCCTCGACTTCTTCCTGCCGCTCGCGACGACGGTCACGGGGCTGGGGATCCTCCTCGGGACCATGGCCCACACGGTGATGGGCCAGTACGCCCTCCTCCTGAAGAAGCACGCGCGGAACGCAGTGCGGCGGTGGCGGCGGGCCCGACGGGCGGGGCGCCCCCGCGTTGAGGACCCGGACCTCCGGTCCCCTACATGACGACGAACTGCGCGTGCGGCACGCCGTCGATCCACAGGACGCTCTCCTGCGCGACGAACCCGCCTCTCGTCACCGCGTCCACCGTCTCCCGCCCGACGAAGTTCCCCATCGTTGCGAGATTGACGTGCGCGAGGAGCTGGTCCTCCGTGACGCGGTCCCCCTCGTAGAAGCTCGAGACCTCGATCCGGAGCCCCCGCTCCCGGAACGTCTTGCCGAGGAGCTCCTCGTCGCACGCGGCGACGAGCGTCTCGGGGCCCCGGTGATACACCTTCATCCGGATCGGCATCGCGGCAGCGCCGGGGATTCAAAGCCTCTCGACGAGCTTATACCTATTCTTGCCCGGAGTGTACACCTCGCCCTCCTGGGCCCACCGCTTCAGCCACTGGTCCACCTTCACCTGCGGGATCCCCCGCTCTCCCGCGATGCGGACGATGTCCTCGTAGTCCGCGGACCCCGCGGGGCTCTGCTCGGAGAGCTGGTTGATCACGTCGCGAAGCGTGATGATCTGGTCCCGCTGCGATTGACTGATTCCGGTTTGGACGATGTCGATGTCGAAGCGGCCCTCCTCGCCCGCGACGCGGCGCATCCAGTACTCCGTGATCCGGATTGCGCGGTCGGTGTCCTCCACGGCGACGCTGGCACTGAGGCGAGCCCGTGCGCTGGCCTCCGATAGGCGGATGATCGCCTCGAGCTGGCGGGGGGTGATCGGGACGGAGGAGCCCGCGGGTTCGCCCGCCTTCCGGATCTCGAGGTACTTCGTCTTGATCGCCTCCATCGCATCGGGCGTCATCACGGGGCTCACCCGCTTCGCATACGCGACGTACTTCCGGAAGAAGATTGGTTCAAAGTGGGGCGTGTAGGGCTCCGTGAATTCGGGCTTTTCCCCGTAGACCTCCTTCCCCTCTGCCTTCCGGCGAAGCCACTCGCCGACGAGGTGACCGCGGAGAATGTGCTCCGCCAGGTTCCGGTCGCGCTCGGACTCCGGTCGGTCGATGAGGGAGAATATGGCGTCGAACCGAGAGTTGTGGCACACCACGCCCCCAAAGCCGGCAATGAAATTCTCGTTCCCCGGCACCGACAAATCGTAGACGAACCGGGCCGCCGGTGCTGTCTCAATGGTCTTGATTCGAACCAGCGCAATGTCGCTTTGCAGGAACCGCTCCGTGAACCGGAAGTCGCCGAGGGCCGCGAAACCCTTCTCGGATAGACGGTACTCGTAAGCTGTGCTCCACTCGTCTCGGTCTCGCCGCTCTAGGAGACCCCGCCGTCGCCAGTTCTGGACGAAGCTCTGGCCGCCGCCGTCAACCAGACCCCTGTAAAGTCTCTCGCGATGTCGACGTCGCTGACCGACTTGAACATGTCGAGCACCAAGTGCTTCGGCAGGTTTGCGTAATAGCCGCGATTCGTGAAGCGTGGTGGCCTTGGAGACACGAGCTGATAAACGCCGTGTGACGTAATCGGTCGGCCCCGGATGAAGGCGGTTCGCGCTTTCCCGTCGAAGTGCGTTGAGGCGACCTTGCCGTCGAACAGGAACATGTAGAGCAGGTCCGACATCAAAGTCCTGCTCACGGTCACGCCAGCATCCCCGGCCCAGTATGCGTGGACAAACTCGAGCTGAAGATCGGGGCTCGAATTCAAGACCACTTGCGGGACACGTTTGTTGTGCGCCCCAAGGGCAATTCCGAGCACATGGACGAGGAAGAGGAAGACCACCTTGTTAGAGAGGACGGACTTCCATGCCGTTCCATAGCGATGGTGGGAAATCTCCGCTCCGAACAGGCCGCGAGAAATCGCGTGTAAGTCGTCCACGATCGCTTGGTCTTTCGGTCCGAGGGCGAATGAAATCACATGCGATCGGCTCCCGGAAATCAGGGCGGAGCCTTCGGCCACAAAGTAGCCCAGAAAGCGCATCAGCCGCCCGTCGACTGGGACGACGGTCGGCATCGACGCTCCCGATCCTCCGTACACGTGGAGTGTGCACTTCCGGAGCTCCGAGTCGTCGAGTTCGTCCGCCCGGTCGAGCGACAACATCTGCCGCGTTCGCCAGTGCGGGGGCAGTCCCGAGAGGCGCTCGAACACCGTGTCGGGTACACCATGCAAGTAGATTCCCTCTCGTAGCTCGCTTGGCAGTCGTAGCAGTTCGCGAGGAAGGATGTACTCCATCGGTCCGGCGAGGGCGGCCGGAATTCGACGTGGAATAGCAACATAGTCTCCGACCCTAAGGTGATTGGAAGCGATTGCGACTACCCTCCCGTTGCGAAATCCATAGATGGAGTGGCCCGGAGTCACCGTCACGTGTCGTCCGGTTTCGAGGTGGATGCGAAGGAGCGGCTGATTGAAGCCGTGTCGGAATACGTATGAGACGGGTCTCCACGAAATCCTAAGGGTGCCCGGCTCAAGGCTGGCAACTTCGATGTCCTTTACGTCGACGGGCTGATCTTCGTGTCCGCTCTTGTAGTATGGATCAACCAGGTTCGCCATCGTCGTCGACTCAATCTGCCCTCCGCGGCGAACGAGCACGGGACTGTCACCGGCGACACTAAGCAGTGTGGGCGGAAGGTCGATCTGCTCAGAGATGTACTTCGTTTCATCGAAACGGCCGAATTTCGGATTCGCGGCGGCTAGGACCGCACAGCGTGCCTGAAGAACCGCGGTGATTCCCGCCTTCGCCACGCTTACCCGCTGCTGTTCCATCGCCTCATGGATAGCGGATCTGTCCTGTGGGTTCATTTTGTCAATTTCGTCAATAGCTGCGAGTCCCTTATCCGCCAATACTAACGCACCCGCCTCGAGGGTCCACCGTCCCTCTCCGAATTCATCGCGAACTGCTGCCGCGGTTAGTCCGGCTGCACTTGCTGCCTTTCCCGTGGCGTAGATTCCACGGGGGGAAAGCCGACTCATGTAGGACAGGAGTTCTGACTTTGCGGTTCCAGGGTCTCCGACAAGTAACAAATGCAGGTCTCCCCGGATGCGTCTTCCATCCGGCATCAGCTTGGGGACTCCGGAAAACAACTGCATGGCCAGGGCCTCCTTCTCGGTCGACAATCCGTAAATCGAGGGCGCGATGCTGGCCACGATTTTCCTGTAGAGGTCCGGGTCGGCGGCCTCCGCTTCAATTCTCTTGACATCGTCCGCGGTGACCTCGATCTCTTCGAACTCCACCTGCTCGAACTCGATGGAATTCACATCGAGCATGATGTCAAACAGAGTCGACTTCTGCCCGGGCTTCCCCTTCTGGCTGCTCCGCAGGATACCGTTCAGGATCGCGCGCATCCCCGGAGTGATCTTTCCGGTCAGGTCGTCCTCCGTGAACGCGGTCAGCCGCTGCGGCTCCTCCCCGCCCCGGAGCCCCTCCGGCGCCTCCTGCACCTCGATCTTCTGCGTGTCCGTGAACCGCGAAGCCTCGCCGAGGAGCTTGAACTTCGTCGCGTTCGCGGAGCGCTTGCACCCGCCCTGGTCCTCGTAGCACTCCAGGGGCTCCCGGAACGCCTGGCCCTCCTGCGGCTCCTTGATCACCGTCCCGCATCGCAGGCACTGGAAGAGGGCGTCGATGACCATCGGGCGGACCTCCGTCGCCTTCCGGACGAGGCCCTCCACCGCGATGAACCGCCCGAGGTGCTTCGCGCGGAGGTCCCGGATCTGGACCCTCGAGTCCCGCGGCACACCCGTGACGCGGAGATGGATCTCCAACGACTCCTCCGTCGGCGGCACGACCCTCCGGATTGCCTCCTCCCCCGCCGTGATCACGTTCAGGGGTTGCCGGAGCAGGTGGATCGACATGTCCGTGTCGAACCGGTTCAGATCCTCGAACCGCACCTTGAGGGAGCGCTCGTCCGGGTATCGGTCCGCGAGGCCGATGATCTCCGACTCGAGGCCCATCTCGGAGAAGAACTCCTCCCAGCGGGCGATGAGTTCCTCCAGCGTGTACTCCGCGAGCGTCTGGCTCCTCCCCTTGTCCCTCCCCGGGGCGGGGCCATCGGGGAGGGCCGGCTCGTCACCGATCATCGTCTATTTATCCCGCCCCGCCTCCCTTTCGCTTCGAATGGAACCTTAAGGGAGGCCGAGGGCGCAAACCCCGTTTCCACTGGAATCGCCACCGTCGTCACCCGCACTTCGAGTACCCGCAGGCCACGCACGCGACGCACCCGTCGCGATGGACGAGCCTCGCGCCGCACTCCGGGCACCCGCCGGATTTGGCCACCACGTCCGCGCCGTCGCTCGCCGCGTGAGAAGACAGAATGGTCCCCTCGATCATCGTATCAATCAGGCTCCCTCCGCAAGATAAGGACCGATGGGAGAGATGGCCGAAAGTGAAGGGGCCGTCGATCGGTGCCCGGACAACGGTTGTTTGTCCATCCGGACGGCGCGGCCCACGGCACGTTTAAGAAACTCCGCAACATGACCCCGACGGGATGGGATGAGCAGCACCGCCGTCGACGAGGTCGTCATCCAGAACTCTCAGGTCAACCTTCGCCTGAACGAGATCCAGCTGCTCCTCTCGGAGAAGCGGACATCCCTGTCCGCTCTCCAGACGGGAATCGCCCTCCTCGCCCTCCCCCTCAGCGTGGTGAGCTTCCTCGTCGCGACCTCGAGCCTGTACACGATCCTCGAAATCCTCTGGCTCTTGGCGCCGCTCCTGGCCCTGTGCATCGTCCTGATCGGCCTCGGAAGCTACCTCGTCGTCCGAGCAATCGTTCGCATCCAGGGGTTCGACCGGAAGATCAAGGTGATCGAGGAATCGGACGTCATCGTCCGCGACCTCCTCGACATCGACTAGCGGCGACGGCCGAGGTCCCCGCGCGAGCCCTCGCCCCATCGCGGCGGCGTCAAAGGATCTTCGGGGCGATCACCTCATCCAACGCCGTCAGGGCTTCGTCCGCTACCGCGCTCGCGGATTCCCACGTGGCGAGCTGCCTTCCGTGCACGACCTCGAATTCCCGTACCGCGTTCCGGAGTTCGGACCGAAGAGCTTCCGTGGGCCGCCCTCGGACGAGGACGACGATCGTGACGTGCGTGCCCTTCTCGAAGACGAACGAATGCTTCTCGTGCTGGAGTTGCCGCAGGGATCCCGGGTTCGACCGCAGACCCTCCACGAGGACATGATCCACCGCCTGCGCGAGATCGGACAGCGTCGCCGCATCTGGGGCCGCCTCTCCAGGCAGGACGACCTGGGCTAGGGGCTGTCCCGAGTTGTGAAACCAAATCGCGGCGAAGGGTCGCGCGGGTGCGACGGAGAGCTTCCGCATGATTGCCAGGAGGTCCCGCGTCGAGACCGGGGCGAGGAACACGAGGACCAGCAGACCCGGAATCACTAGGATTGATGACAAGGCGGGAAAACCCTCGTTCTGCGTGAGGGTGTTGTACGCATTTGTGACGAGCCACGCGGCCATGGTGACAACGAGCGCAGCGAAGATGGCGGTGAGCTTGCGCCGCGTCGTGGAACTAGAGAAGGAGGCCTTGCGAAGGTCCCATGCGATGTACGAGAACGCGAGCGCGATGTACGCCGCGGTCTGCACAAGGAACGCGGAGTACCAGAGGGGGTCGCGGACGAGCCTCGGACCCGACGAGGTCGCATAGGCCGATTGCGTCAGGACCGTCCAGGAGATGGCGACAGCGCCGAGGACCGGGAGGATTACGACATAGTCAAACCACGAGCGGGAGCGCGAAAGCCATCGGCCGAAATACAGGAACGCGAGCCACGCGAGGGAGAACACGGTGATCCGGACCTTCGAAATCAAGATTGCGAGGCCGAGGTCCGAAGTGTGAAAGAAGACCCAGTCCAAGATGGCCCACGTGCCCACCAACAACGACGCCGCGACGAACGCCTTCTCGGGGGAGGTCCGCAGTCCCCGAAACCAGGGCCATGCTCCGTTGGCGAGCCAGACAAGACCAGAAAGCAGAGGAATGTGGAGCAGGATGTCGGTGAGGTCGGTCATTCGACACCCGAAACAGATGCTCCATAGGGATGCGCCCGAGGGCCCCCCGTAGACCCAACAGAAACACGCCACGCGGCGCTGTGCCTCGGACGACGGCACCCGATGGACGGGACCTCCGCGGCGGCCGCCGTGTGGCATTCCTCCGGTCAGACGTCGAGAGCCAAGGCACTGGAGGCTTGCATGCGATTCCAGAGGACCGGATTTGCGCCTTAGCCTCCATGGTGGACATGTCCACCGCGGTCTCTTGCACCGGCGAGAGCGAAGGGGGTCCGGTGGAGTATGGGGCCAAAACCGCTCTACGCAGTTGCTGTGTGTCTCATTTTATTGGGAGTGGCGGGCATTGCTCTAGGGGCCGACCAGGGTCACGACGACCCTCTTAACGTCGCCGCGTCGTGCCTAGGCAATTCTGCGACGGTTTCCTGGAGCGCTGTGAGCGACAACCACCTCTCGGGGTACGACGTGTACAGGAAGACCTCCGGGGAAACACAGTTCACGCGCGTGAACCCGTCGATTGTGACCGCGACGGTCTACGTGGTCACGGGACTCTCGTCTGGTACCACCTACAACTTCGCGGTCATGTCAATGTTTAACGACGGCCACACGTCGGCGTTGTCCGTTCCCGCAACGTGCACCACGACCTAGGAAAGCTCGAGAAGATCCCTTTCGACATCCTCCTCCAACGCTCGGATTTGGGCCTTCCGCGCCTCCGCTAACGCGCGGGTCAGGTACTCACGGGAGCGTTCACGACGAGCCGCCCGGAAGCACGATCGGCCCAGGTGACGGAGTGCCTTGATTCTGAGCGCGGGCTCCTGCGTTCGCGCGATGAGGTCCTCTGCTCGCCGGATGTGTCGCTCAGCAAGGTCGTCCTGTCCTCGTTTCCAAAAGCCCCAGGCGAGCCACGCTGCGCTGGCGGCCGCACGAGAGTGTTGTTCGATCATTTCGTATGCCGTGAGCGCTTCCTCATGGACTGGTATCATCGCAGCCACATCGCCCTTTTCATAGAGCATAGACCCCAGGTTGTACAAGGCGGATGCGAGGACACCGATGGCGCCGGTCGCCCGTGCCTCCGCGGTGGCGCGGGCGAGATACACCTCCGCTTCCGCCAACCGTTCGAGCTCGACGAGGGTCCCCCCGATTCCCACACAGACCTTCGCCACATCCAGCCGGTGACCACCGCGTTCCAAGAGCACAAGGGCTTCGCGCTCCTGTTCCACAGCCCCCGCGAAGTCCCTCTGCCTGGAGCGCAATCGGCCTAGGCCGTACGTGCAAAGGCCTTCCCAGCGCCGGTCTCCCACGTCCAACGCCACCGCCCTTCCACGCTCGTATGCCTCGCGCGCTTCGTTGATTCTCTCTGCGTACTCGTAAATCCCACCGATCCAGTACTGGGTCTCCGCGAACAACCGAAGGGCCCCAAGCCGCTCCAATCGATTCCTCGCGTCGAGCAGTAGTGGAAGGGCTAGACGGGACCCGCGCTGGAATTCGGCCTTCCCTTGTCCTAGGCGCGCGACCGCGGCCGCCAAGGGGTCCCGGATTCCTCGGCACTGTTCGAACGCGAGGGAAGCTTCTGCCCTACGTCCAAGCGCAAGGAGGGCCTCTCCTCGGAGGAGCCGCAGTCGCGGCGGCAACGGCTTCTTCGCTGCGACCCATGCACCCGCATCAAGCAAAGGGAGGAATGTGCTGGAGAACCCGGCCTCGATGATCTCGTCGCCCCGCTCGACGGCTAGAGCGCGCGCCGCCTCGAACGCACTTCCGCGGAGGAAGTGGCGGATCGCTCCGACGATTCCCTCGGGCGTCCCACCGGAGGCGAGAATGCTTCCCGCTTGGACATGAAGGGTGGCGAGCTCTTTCGTTGATAACGTGTGGACAACGGCTTCGCGGATTAGATCATGAACGACCGCCTTGTCTCCGTCTACCGCCCGCAACAAGCACAGCCTCAGGAGTTCTCGGGACTCGGACCCGAGCGCCAGGAGCGGGACCGCCCCTTCGAGAATGGACGCGAGGCCCAGGGCTCGTCGGGCCCTCGAGTCGATCCGCGACAACGCCTCCTCCGCGAACCACGCTGCGGACGTCCTCCGGGCCCCGTCGAGCGGGAGACTGCCGGCCCCCGCGAGTTCCAGGGAGAGCGGGTGTCCGCCGCACCGTTCAACGATGGCTTCACGCTTCTCCAGGGGGGCGCCCAGCGACTGGAGAACGGCGAGAGCATCTCCTCGGGTGAGGTCCGTGAGTTCCATCTCCAATATCCGAGCCCGGGCGAGGTCCTCTGCGCGTACGTATCGCAATCGTTCACGGGAAAGAAGAACGATCTTTGTGGAGCCGAGCGGGGCGTCACCTCGCAGGATCTCGCCGAGAACGGAGCTGGCCTCGCGAATCGCACGGTGAGCGTCATCGATGACGAGAAGGGGGGATGTAAGTGTCAGTCCTTCCCGGAGCAGCGACAGGGCGAGGTCCTCTCCTCCTTCCGGCGGACGCTGGAGGTAGTCGGCGAGGGCGGGCCGCCCCGCGCTCGCGAGAAGGCCCGCGAATTCTAGGAGCAGGTCATCGCCCGTCGTGTCGGGGGTTAGGCGCCGCCACAGAACATGGTGGCGGCCCTTGAGAGTCGCAACCCACCGCGAGGCGAGGGCCGTCTTTCCGATGCCTGGGAGTCCCACGAGGACAAGGCCGCGCGTCTTTGGGTCGTCAAGGAACGAATCGAGCCGTTCGAGTTCCGCAGCTCGGCCCTGGAAGTGCACGGGAGCGGTCGTGTCCTGGACGTCGTACACCTTCCCGCCCTTGAGGCGCGCTTGCCGATCGAGGAACTCGCGGAGGTCCAGGCGGCCGCCGCGAATGCTCGACACGAGATCGGATAACCGGGGGCGGCGGGGCAGGAGGAGCGGCACCTCATAGAGGGGCCGCTCCGTCTCGAGACCCTGGAAATCGACGATGGACAGTCGCTGATCTTCGACGTGCCGTCGAAGGGCCTGGCCCCGACGCAATCCGTCCTCGGTCAGGAAGTAGGCAAGCCGCCGCCGGGTCTCTCCCGCGACATGGACCTTCGCGGTCTTCACCAGGCCGCGGGCGCGCATCCGTGTCATCGCCCGAGAGACGTGAGAGCGGCGGGCGCCGAGGGATTGCGCAATCCAGTCCTGCGTCATCTCCTGCGCGGCGCGGTCGTCCCCCTGAACGTCCGCCCGGTCGACCAGATACAGGAGGCACTGCTCGGGCAGCGTGACACGGAGACCCACGAGGGTGGACAGTTCCACCCGGGACTTAAATCCCCCGAGGGCACAATTGGGTGGCCATGGAGGGATCTGCCACGAGACTGCTCCGGGTGGAAGGGAAG
>VBML01000153.1 GCA_005878915.1 Methanobacteriota archaeon
TGGTGAGCGGAGAATACCACCATTTCCGCATTTACGGCGAGTGATAGCTCGCCGCCAATCACGTTGTTGCTCTCCGGCACGTCTCGGTTCGCCGCGACAACGCCCGAATAGGTTAGAGCCCTGATGTGCGATCCCCCGATCGCAAAATTCGGGACGAGAACATACAAGTAGCCGTCCTTGGCCACAGGAGAGTATTCAGCGTGGACACACGTACTTTGGGGCGCACCCTCACATAATGAAGACCGCCACACACTAAGACCGGTGTTTGGTGCCGACGATGTAGAATAGCCGATGTGACGAGCATCACCATGCAGCTGCGGCCAAATCGTGGCGATTTCATAGGTAATCGTTAGGAACGGCTGGGCTATCATTGGCGATGGGTCCGGCGCAGGAGACAATGGATTGCAATTCGATTGTCCGCATATGTCAAGGGCGGCGTAAACATCGCGGTTCAGAGAATCTGTGATCCGATAAATCTTCATCGCGAAGCCGTACCAACCTCCCTCGTGGTGGTTAATGTCGGCGACCGCGTTGGGTCCCAACGAGACCCCATTGTACTGCGTCTGAGCTTGAAGCATCAAGTCGGAAAGGGATCCCTTTAAGTATGGGAGGCCTTGACCTACTCCGTCGAAGATTGCTTGTCCAGTCCCAGTGGTCGGTTCAACGTACAGTCGGTTGATATCGACCGCGAAGGTAAGCGGAGGCGTGCAGGGGCCGCTTATGCATCCGGCGTTTCGCGTCTTGAAAGTCAGCGCCACGTTTAACACGTTCTTGTCCGTGAAATCCGGCAGGGTAAAGCGCCAATAGCCCCGTCGCTCAAAGTCGACTCCCGGCTCGACGTTGCGTGCAATGTTCGGATCCCCCAGGAACTTGGTGTATACGCCGTTGTCCTTTTCGACGCGACCGATAGCATCGACGGTCGCGGAATAGTTGTCGATGATCCCGCCCGAGACCCGCACCGGAGAGTACGTCAACACGCCGGCGAGAAGCACGCTCACAAGAACCACAAGAACGACTAAACGGGGCATCTCCTCCACCTAGACAGGCATCATTGTTTCGGTATTTGAAAACTACTGAGTACCGCTCACCCAGTCAACACGCGCTTGGTCGGGTTTCACAATCCCTCTGGCCGAGGGTCGCCCGCTGTTCTGCGTGTCCGAATCGCCTGGCGGCACAGCCAGTCATGCGAACGGCAATTCGGCGTCGAATGGGCGAACGGCGGCAGGACTACAGCTCCGTGATGTCAAACAGTTCCGACTCGGGAACTCGGAAGTAGTGGAGTGACTGCTCCAGTTCCTTCTCCTTCGACATCTCCCGCTCGATCCGGTCCCGCAGGCCCGCGCGGAGGACGACCCGCACGGTGCGGCCCTCCTTCGTGAACACGACCTCGGGGTTCTCGCCCGAGACGACGCGGATGTTGCCCTTCCCCATCGTGCACCCGCTCGAGAACTGCACACCGTCCACGACACAGAGCATCGGGGGCTCCAGCCGCGAGGAGACGGCGGCACTGAGCCCCTTGTACGAGCCCAGGCGCCGCCTGCCAATCTCCCCCATGCGGAGGCCCAGGGTCACATACACCCCGAGGTGCCCGTGGAAGGCCCGGAGGGCATCGAGTTCGGGCGGGAGGTCCATCGGTGCGACGAAATGCGCGCGAGCGTAAAGGTTTCGTCGTCTGGGCCTCGATCACCAGGTCGTGACGGAGACCCCGCGGAGCCCCCACCGGTCGACATTCGACAGCATCCTCCATCGGAGGGGCCATCGGACGAAGACGCGGGTCTCTCCGTTGCGGTACGCCGCGGTGATCCGCTGGCGAGTCTCCTCGGCGTCCACCGCGGGATCGAGGAGGACGAACACCCGCACGACGCGGGCACCGCTCGTTGCAAGGAGGTCCGGCGGGTCCGCCCCCCGCAATCGTGGACCCGCCCGCACAGGGCTCACCGCAAACCCCTCACGCCGCATCGTCGCTCGAGAACGGTTCACCGCTCCCTTCCATCCGTCTTCCATCGTTCGTGCCACCCGCAGACTCTGCATTCGGAATCCCTCCGGGGTTCTCCGTTGGCCTCGGGGGGATTTAAGTGTCCGGTGGAACTGTCCACCCGCGTGGGACTCCGTGTCACGCTTCCGGATTTGTGCCTCCTATATCTGGTCGACCGGGCGGACCTCCAGGAGGACGACCGTGCCGCGCAGGAGATGACGCAAGACTGGATCGCGCAATCCCTTCGCGCCCGCCGCTCTCACGTCTCCCGCGCGATGACACGGATGGTCACGCGCGGCCTCGTGAAGACCGCGAAGGTGCATGTCGCGGGGGAGCCCCGGCGGCGGCTTGCGTATTTCCTCACCGATGACGGGTTGCGGCGGGGCCAGGAGCTTCGGCGGCATGTCGAAGATCAGCGACTGTCCATCATCGACCTCCAGGGCCTCGAGGCGGAGCGGCGGCTCTATGAGGTGCCCCTTCTCTTGCCGCGCCGTCCCAGGCTATCTGACCTCGTCTCCAGCATTCGCGGCGGTCGACTCGACCTCCGCCAGTTCCTCGATCGCCAGTCGCGCCTGAAGGGAGGGAAGGTCTACGATGTCCGTGAGGCGAGCGCGCCCGCCCATTTCCGCGGGAGAGCGGCCGAGCTCGACCGACTCGCTTCGTTCTACGACGACCCCAAACCACGCGGACTCGTTCTCGTTGGTCTCCCAGGCATCGGGAAGACAGCCCTCGCCGCGCAGTGGGTTGCGACCCTCAAGGGCCGGTGTCATGTTCTGTGGCGACGCCTCAGCCCCGACACGACGGACCGGGACCTCGTTCGAGACTTGGCGGGTCTCCTGGCGAGCGCTGGACACCCCGCCCTGGCGGACTACCTCCAGCGACCGCCGGAGGGAGGGAAGGACCTCGCCATCACGTTGCTCCGGGAAGGTATGGCGCTTGCCTCCCCTCTTCTCGTCATCGACGACGCGCAGCGTGGACATCGCGAGGCCAGCTCCCTTCTTGGCGAACTTCTGCGGGGGGACACGCCGCTGGGTTCCACGAAGATTCTTCTACTTTCCCGCGAACGCCTGCCCTACGTACGCGCGGAGGACCTCGCACGGGGTCGAATCTGGGAACTGGAGCTTGCAGACCTGTCCCGCGGGGAGGCCCTCGCCGTCCTCCAGGCGTTGGGCGCCCCGCTTGAGAAACGAGATGTCGTAGTTGAACGGTGCGGTGGACACCCGCTCTCCCTCGAACTCGCGGGGGCCGGCAGCCTCCCGCTGGAGGGAGCGCGCAGGACATCTGCAGCGTGGGTCGCGGAAGAGGCATTGTTCCAGGTCGACTCGGGGGGGCGACGAGCCCTTGGCCTCGCCTCTATTCTTGAGGGAGCGGTCCCTCTTCAGGCGCTCGGGTCTGAGTCCCGCGAACTCCTGAGGCGGTGCTTGCTACGAGCGGTCGAGGTAGACAAAGCCGTCGTTCACGATCTAATCCGCGAGGCAGTCGTCCAGTCGTTGTCTAGCAAGGATCTCGCGGCCCTTCATCTTCAAGCCGGAAAGATCCTCGCCTCCGGTGGGACGGCCGAGGAGATCGTCGGGGCGATCCGCCACCTCCTACACGGAGGCGGGTTCGAGGCAGCACGCGCTCTCGCCGTCGAGCGGGGAGATGAAATCATCCAAGCGGGGTTCTCAAGCACATTCCTCCCTCTCCTCGACACGGGCGCGTGGGTCGCAACGAAGAAACCTCTGCCGCCCCGACTCCGTCTCCTCCGAGGAGAGGCCCTCTTCGCGCTCGGACGACGGACGGAAGCCTCCAAAGCGTTCGAAGAATGCCGTGGAATCAGGGACCCCATGGCGGCCGCGGTCGCGCGCCTAGGGCAGGGGAAGGCGGAATTCCAGCGTGGGTCCCGTACCGCCCTCCCATTGCTGCTGGACGCTAGGAATCGATTGGAGGGGCTCGGGGCCCTCCGGTTGTTCGCGGAAGCCCAGTATTGGATCGGTGGAATCCACGAGCAGGCGGGTAGGATCAACGAAGCGCGAGAAGCGTTCGAACGCGGAAGGGCGGTGGCTTTGGACGTAGGCGATCGACGATGGGAGGGCCTCTGTGCATACGGCATAGGCCGACTGCGATCGAAGCAGAGAGACTTCGCGGGGGCTGTGGAACAGGAGAGCGAAGCCCTCGCACTCCTAGAACGAGGGGGGCACCGTCTGGACGTGGCGAAAGTGTGTACGGCAATCGGGGGGAACTTCGTCGAGCTCAATCGGTTGGCGGAAGCGGAGGTGTATCTGGCCCGCGCCACTGCAGAAGCCCGCACGACCGGCGCGATCGGTGTCCTCGCATCGGCCCTGTACAATCTGGCGTCGATGCTCTACGAAAAGGGCGATGTGGCCGCGATGATACCGTTCCATGAGGAAGCGCTCGCGTCCTTCGAATTGATCGAAGAACACGATCGCGCGGCCGAGAGCGCAGCCTGGCTCGCCTGGGGGTTTTGGAAGAGAGGGCAAAACGACCTGGCAGAGCGACACCTCCGTCGAGCGGAGGACCTGATCAGGCGGACGCGTGAGCCCGCGCTCAGAGTCAAGGCACTCCGTCACCTCGGCCGAGCTTGCTGGAGGGCGGGTCATCGTGAACGTTCCAGAGAGTACCTGACGCGTGCGCTATCCGAAGCGCAGAAGGCCCAGATTCCCTCGTCGGAGGAGGAAGTCAAACGGGATCTTCGCGAGCTCTCCTAATTCGTTGTGCACGTTGAAGGAGTGGACAACGCGGACGTGTGCCCGTCGTTAAACATCGCCATGACCGCGAAGTTGTAGGTGGTACCAGAAGAGAGGCCTGTGACCACGTAGACCGTACCGGTCACGAGTGACGGGTTCGCGCGCGTGTACTGCGTTTCGCTGGAGGTCTTCCTGTAGACGTCGTACCCCGAGAGATGGTTGTCGTTGACAGCGCTCCAGGAAACCGTTGCAGAGTTGACAAGGCATGACGCGGCAACGTTCGTAGGCTCTTCGTGTCCTTGGTCGCCCCCAATAGCAATCCCTGCCACTCCTAAAATAAAGAGACACACAGCCAAAGCGTAGAGCGGTTTTGGCCTCATAGTCCACCGGGCCCCCCTCTCTCTCGCCGCTCCAAGAGACTGCGGTGGACATGTCCACCATGGAGGCTAAGACGAAAAACCGCCGCTCAGGAGCTTCTGAGAGCTCCTAGAGTCGGGGCTATCGATTACCAACCGAGGGACTCCGCTGTGGAGCGAGCGGCCGAGATTCCGGGCGTCGATTGCTGTCGTCCGAGGCAAGAGGCTGCAGGGGAAACGGCCACTGGTCGCCCCGATGGATTGCGTGCCCACCGCGGCGAAATCTCCATCTCGGGTGGCCAATGACCGACCTCACCGACGTGCTGCTCCACATGCCGCTGCTCTCAGGCTTGGTGTGGCTGGCGAACGGGGTTTGGCCCTGGTGGAGAGGCCTTCGGACAACGCCGGAGAAGGCTTTCGTAGCCGCGTCCCTCCTCCTCGGAACTTGGGCTCTCTTGGATTGGCTCTTCTTCCACACGTCGGACCTCGCCTCCGCGCTCGTGATCTCGAAGGTCCGGATCACTGTCTTCTCTTTCGCTTGGCTCGGGTTCCTGTACTTCGGCCGATGGCTCTCCCGCGCGAGATCCTGGTTCGACTACCTCGCGATCCTCCCCGTCCTCGGCTCCGTCGTGATCTCCTGGACGGTGCTCACATCGTCGGCCTACGCGACATCCTCGGGGCCGAGGCTCGTCCGCGACACCGTCTGGTACACCATCTTCCTCGTCCAGACCGCGGCGTATATCGGGCTCGCCTTCTCCTACATCGCATGGGACCTCCGGAAGGCGTCCTTCTCCACGTCGGCGACGCGACGCAAACTGACGGCAATCTTCGCCGCGTTGGTCATCACGATGGCCGCTTGGCTCGTCACGAACGCGTACAACAACCTCGTGCAGAACGGCGCGTTTCCTGCGTTGTCATCCATCCTCGTGGTTCCCGGCGTCCTCGTGCTCGTGTTCCTCGCTCCGGTCTCCAAGAAGGACCTCCTCGCCATCATGCGGAGGCTGTCGGTCACGCCCGCTCGACCCTTTGCGTCCATCTGGTTCCACAACTCAGGCCAGCCGCTCGCGCAGGTCGTCCTTCCGGGAGAAGCGGCGCCGGACCCCGCAACCCTTTCCGACCTCGCGCAGGCTGTGGACCACGTCCTCGTGGAAGGTCTGCGGTCGAACCCGGGGTCGCTCCGGCAGCTTCAACACGAGCGGCACTCGTTCGTGTTCGAGAAGGGGCGGTACATCACCCTTGTCGTCCTCGTGCGGGGGCGGCCCACCGAGGGCCTTCGGTCGGAGGTGCGAAATACGGTGCGGGAGTTCGAAGGGATCCACGGGGAGCGCCTCGCGACGTGGGAATCGGCGAGTGCCGTCGCGGACGAAGCTCTGACCGCGTTAGATGAGGTCATTGCTCCCAAGGCCCTCTGACACCGGATCCCGCGTCTAGTCGATGTCGAGGAGGTCCCGCACGATCACATCGGATTCCTCGATCGCCTTGATCTTCCGATCGAATCCCTGAATCCGAAGGATCGCGCGGATCACTAGGTAGCTCCCGAGCCCGATCAGCACGATGCACAACGCCAGGAGCGGAGCCAGGAGCCACAGGATCTCCAGGATCGTGTACAGGCTCGAGGTCGCCACGAGGAAACTGACCACGCTGAGGGGAAGGGCGAGGAGCGCAATCCCCGTCTGGAGCGCGGAGAGCGACGTCCGTTTCTCCGAGAGGAGCAGCTGGATCTCGTTCAGGCGGAGGTTGACCTGAGAGTTCTGGATGACGACCTCGTCCACGGCGGTGCTGCTCATCCCATCCCTTTCGGGGAATGCTGCGAGGAATTCTTAAACGTGACGCGGACCGCGCCGGTCGCGTGGACAAACCGCACTTTCGCTCGACCTCCAGATGCGCGCGCACTTTCGGGCCCCTCCCCGGGGGACCTTAACCCCACGAGGGGTGTCCACGGTGGCATGATCGAAGGCACTGTGTTCCACACCCGGGTCCCTGCGATACTCGCCGAAGCGATGGAGCTCGCACGCCGTTGCCCGGACTGCGACCGCGGACTTGTCCATCGGGATGGATGTGTTCTGTGCGTGTCGTGCGGATACTCGAGGTGCGGGTGACGGATGGCGACTCCAGTGGAAACGGAGACACATTCCGCCCCGAGGGGATTCCACTCGAAGCGAAACGGAGGCGGGGCGGGATAAATAGACGATGATCGGTGAGGAGCCGGCCCTCTCCGATGGCCCCGCTCCGGGGAGGGCGAAGGGGAGGAGCGCGACGCTCGCGGAGTACACGCTGGAGGAGCTCATCGCCCGCTGGGAGGAGTTCTTCTCCGAGCTCGGCCTCGAGGGGGAGATCATCGGCCTCGCGGACCGGTATCCGGACGAGCGGTCGCTGAAGATCCGCTTCGAGGACCTCAACCGCTTCGACACGGACATGTCGATCCACCTCCTGCGCCAACCGCTGAACGTGATCACGGCGGGGGAGGAGGCGATCCGGCGCGTCGTCCCTCCGACGGAGGAATCCGTGGAGATTCACCTTCGGGTCACCGGGATCCCGAGGGACTCGAGGGTCCAGATCCGCGACCTCCGCGCGAAGCACCTCGGGCGGTTCATCGCGGTGGAGGGGCTCGTACGGAAGGCAACGGAGGTCCGACCGATGGTCGTGGACGCGCTGTTCCAGTGCCTTCGGTGCGGGGCCGTGATCAAGGAGCCGCAGGAGGGCCAGGCGTTCCGCGAGCCCCTGGAGTGCTACGAGGATCAAGGCGGGTGCAAGCGCTCGGCGAACGCGACGAAGTTCAAGCTCCTCGGGGAGGCCTCGCGGTACACGGACACACAGAAGGTCGAGGTCCAAGAGGCCCCGGAGGGGCTGCGGGGCGGGGAGGAGCCACAGAGGCTGAGCGCGTTCACCGAGGACGACCTCACGGGTAAGATCAACCCCGG
>VBML01000154.1 GCA_005878915.1 Methanobacteriota archaeon
TTGAACGATGCTACTAGTAGCACCCTGTTGCCCTCAGTGCAAAGCCCTAAGTCCAGCCCACCCTTCTTGCTTGACTATGCCCATGATTGACATCTATGCACCGGCAGACCTGTTCCCGGCCGGAACCGAGGGGCAGCTTGGCAAAGAGCTTACGATGGCCGTTCTCCGCGCCGAGGGTGTGGCGACGCCAGGACCCTTCCACCTGAACAACACCGCCGCTTTCGTCCATCTAATGGACCCACACGCGGTTCACACCGCCGCAACGAACTCCGCCCGGAGTGTGCGCGTCCAGGTCATCACCCCTCCAGCGGCGTTGACCCGCGAAGGTCAGAAGCAACTCGTCAAGGAGATTACCGAGATCGTGACCAAGGTCTCCGGCGACCCGACACAATCCAGTCGCACCTGGGTGATACTGACTGAGGCGGCGGAGGGCGGCTGGGGGCTCGCAGGGACGGCCTTCGGCCGCGAGGAGTTCGGCGCGCTTGCCGCCAAGGCCGCCGCGGCGCGCGCGAAGGGGTTGACGCCCAAGTAGCACTCTGTTGCCCTCTCCCGCTCCCCGCCGGGAGCACTCATGTTCAGAAACCGGACGCGGAGGAATTTAGTCTGGGGGGCGACAAGGTCCTCCATGGGCTCTCAGACTGCTAGCTTTCGGAGCGGTGAACTGGAAGAGAGCACGAGGTTCGGCGGATTCATCACCGCGCTCGGAGGACGCGGCGATGTGGCGCCCCAGGGATGTTTGTGTACGTCATGGAGTCCCTCCCATCGGCATGAAGTGCGAAAGCGATGACCCCACCAGCCTCGTTCTATCCGCAGAGGGGACGGACCTCGCGAGTGGCCGTGCGGGGACCCCATGGGGGAGGAACCGCATGTCTAGGAGTGGCAGGGGAGTTAGTGCGCTCGCGATCACCGTATTTCTGGGCTTAGTCGTACTCGCTATGGTGCCCGCCGCGCAGGCGGCGACGCCGCCAACGCGACCCTTGGCTCTCCAGAGCGCAGCGGGCGATGCGGCGGTCACCCTCAGCTGGCTCGCCCCGTCCAACGATGGTGGCTCGCCGATCACAGCCTACAAAGTGTACCGGGGGACCATCGCGGGTGCTGAGACGCTTCTCGTGACCTTGGCCGATGTCCGCACCTACTTCGACTCGGGCCTGATCAACGGTCGCACGTACTGGTACCAGGTCAGCGCCGTGAACGCCGTCGGAGACGGGATCCTCTCGAACGAAGTGTCGGCCACGCCGCCACAGGTGGTCGGGATCCGTTGGGTCCGCCAATTCGGCGCAGTAACATCGGTGGACGACTTCGCGCTCGGGGTCGCGGTCGGTGCGTCCTCAGTGTACGTTGCCGGATACACGTTCGGCACGCTCCCTGGTCAGACGAACGCCGGCCTTGAAGACGCATTCCTTCAGAAGCACGACGCGGACGGCAACGTCACATGGACCCGCCAGTTCGGCACGATTCAGGGCGATGCTGCTGTCGCCACCGCAGTGGACGCGAACGGTGTGTACGTCGCGGGCCGGACGTTCGGAACGCTTCCAGGTCAGACAGGGGCCGGCGGATGGGATGCGTTCCTCCAGAGGTACGACACGAACGGCAACGTCCAGTGGACCAGCCAATTCGGATCGTCCGGCGAAGAGCGCGCCACCGCAATCGCGACCGATGCGTCTGCCGTGTACATCACCGGGTGGACGACAGGCGCGCTCCCCGGTCAGACGCGGCTCGGCAGCACGGACGCTTTCTTACTGAAGTACGACACGAACGGCAACATTCAGTGGACCCGTCAGCTCGGCACGCCCCAGAGTGACGACTCGTACGGAATAGGTGTCGATGCGTCCGGCGTGTACGTCGCGGGCGAGACCTGTGGTACGATGCCCGGTGAGACAGCGGTCGGCGGGTGCGACGCGTACATCCGGAAGTACGACACGGCTGGCGGACTCATGTGGACTCGCCAGCTAGGGACCCCCCAGGAGGACAAGGCCACCGGTGTGGCTGTGGACGCCTCCGGGGTGTACATCGCAGGCCGGACAGCTGGCACGTTCCCCGGTGAAACGAGCGCGGGTAATTGGGACGCTTTCCTTGGAAAATACGACGCGGACGGCGCCGTCCTCTGGATCCGTCAGTTCGGCACCGGATCCTACGAGGTCCTCAACGGAGTAGCCGTGGACGCGACCGGTGTGTACGTCGCCGGATGGACGCAAGGTACCTTCCGCGGTCAGACCAGTGCCGGCGCCGACGACGTGTTCCTCCGAAAGTACGACGGGGCCAGCAATATCATATGGACCCGCCAGTTCGGTACCGCTGGGTACGATGACAGTTGCAATGGTGCCTTTGCCCTCTGTGGCTACATCGCTCTCGACGCGTCCGGCGTGTACTACGCGGGCTCGACGTCGGGGACCTTCCCGGGCCAGACCAATACTGGACGCACAGACGCTTTCCTCGCTTCCCTCACGCAGATTCCCGCGGAGCCGCCCGGGCCACCGACAAACGTCCAAGCCGCTGCGGGTGACGGCACGGTCGACCTGACTTGGTATCAGCCCGCGTCTGATGGCCGTTCCCCCGTCACGAACTACCGGATTTACCGTGGAACGTCATCGGGGAGTCTCACGCTCCTCTCGGAGATTGGGACTACGCTCTCGTACGCAGACACGGGCCGAACGAACGGGATTACGTATTACTACGCGGTCAGCGCGGTCAACGCAGCGGGCGAAGGGGCGCGGTCCGGCGAGGTCTCCGCGACACCGATGGGGACAGGGACCGTGCCCTCCGCGGTCCAGAGCCTCCAGGCCGTGGCGGGAGATGCTCAGGTCACGCTGACCTGGCAGGCGCCCGCCTCGAGCGGCAGCTCCGCAGTCACGGGGTACAAGGTGTACCGCGGCACCACTTCCGGAAGCGAGGCCTTGCTGGCTTCCGTGGGAACGGTCCTGACGTACGTGGACACGGGTGCCACGAACGGCCAAATCTACTACTATCAGGCGAGCGCGCTCAACGGGGTCGGGGAAGGCCCGAAATCGAACGAGGCCTCGGCTACGCCGGCCGCGGGGACCGCGCCCTCCGCCGTCCAGAACCTCCAAGCCGTCGCGGGGAATGCTCGCGTCACCCTGACCTGGCAGGCGCCCGCCTCGGGCGGCAGCTCCGCGATCACGGGGTACAACGTGTACCGGGGCACCGCAGCCGGAGCCGGCTCGCTGTTGACGACCGTAGGCACCGCCCTCACGTACACCGATAATGCGGCGACGAACGGCGTGACGTACTACTATCGGGTGAGCGCGGTCAACGCCGTCGGGGAAGGCCCGAAGTCGAACGAGGCCTCGGCTACGCCGACGGCCACGGACTCGATCCTGCCTACAATCGCGATTGGCGCCCCCGCGAACAACAGCGCACTCACCTCGACGACCGTTACCGTGACGGGGATTGCATCGGACAACGTCGCGGTGCAGAAGGTCGAGCTCAGCACGGACGGCACGACGTGGACCGTGGCAGCGGGGACGACCTCGTGGTCCGGGACGGTCACCCTCCACGCCGGGTCGAATGTCATTTACGCCCGCGCGACGGATACGTCGGGCAACGTGGCGACGGCGCAGATTACGGTGACGCTGGGGACCGCGGGGACCAATCCTCCGGGCCTGGACCTAATCCTCTTGACGGTCATCCTCGCGGCGATCATCCTCGTACTCGTGGTCGGGGTGATCGCCTTCGGCATGAGGTCGAGACGGGAACGCAAGGAGCGGCCTCCACCGCCCCCGTCATCGCCTCCTCGGTGAATCCGAACGGTCACGAGGGTCCTCCGATCCCTTCCGCGTTCGGGTAGGACCATCGCGCCGCCGATAGCGCGCAAGATCTGTCGCTGAAGGCGTTGGTCAGGTCGTGGGTGGCGGATCCCTCCGGGTCCGTCAACCGAATGCCAAGTCAGGAGGGTTCTTCGATGGGTGGGACGCCAAGCCACTCGGATTCAACCGTCGAGGACACCCGATCGCGGTCGAGGTGGATGATTGCATGTCCAAACCTCATGCTCCCGTTTCCCCATCAGGGAGGATGTTTTCGTGAAGTCCACAGAAGCGCGTAGTAACGGCGTTCTCATTGATTGAGGCGCAACCTTTTCGCCTGCTCGAACTCCACCAGCGCTTCTTCGTCTCGCCCCAACCCTGACAGGGCGTCACCTCTGCTGGTGTGGTAGTCTGGATCAAGTGGATTGAGCAGGATTGCCTTCTCGGACTCTGCCAGCGCCATCTCGAGACGACCCGACTTGAACAGGGCGTCACCTCTCTTGTAGTGGTAGTGTGGATCGCTCGGGTTCAGCTGAATCGCCCGATCATACTCCCGCAACGCCTCCTCGTCTCGACCCAGGCTCGACAGCACGGCAGCCTCATTGCTGTACAAGTCCGGGTGGCTCGGGTTGAGCTGAATCGCCTTCTCAAACTCTCCTAACGCCATCTCAAGCCGACCCGACCTAAACAGGGCGAATCCCCTATTGCCGTGATATCTGTAATTACTCGGGTTGAGCTGAATGGCCTTCTCAAACTCCCCCAACGCCTCCTTGTCTCGACCCAATTTTAGCAAGGCCATACCCTTATGATTGCGGGAGTCGGGGTGGCTCGGGTTGAGCTGAATCGCCTTCTCAAACTCTCCTAACGCCATCTCAAGCCGACCCAATTCGACCAGGGCGGTGCCTTTTCGGATGCGGTAGCTCAACTCGTTCGGGTTGAGATCGATCGCCCGATCGTACTCCGCTAATTCTCGGTCATACATTTGTAGGAGGCGAAAAAGTGTTGCCGTCTCCCCGTGGTCTTCTCGTTTTGTTCCGATGTGCCCCATGGAAGCGAGGGCCCACGTGACCAGGGCTATGCACCTTTCGTCCATCGGCGAGCTAGTTTTGTCTTGCAACGAGACTAGCCACTCGAGGCTTGGTGCCGGGCCCCCCTTGTCCAGGACCCCCTTGCCCAACTCATCGGACACGGGGCTAAACACCAGTCTGGGCAGGTAGAGAGCGGAGATCCACATCAACTTCCCGCTCCCGCGCGTCCGCTCGGGATAACTGATGTCGGCGAAGAGCTCATGGAGGGCGAACCCAAGCAGCGCGGCGTGGAGCTTCCCTTTCAGACCATGCCCGACGCTTGAACCTGCGAGATAGGGATCGATGTTCAATTGTGCTCTGAAAGTTTGAATCAGCAACCCCCAGGCGATGGCATTCAGTCTGTCCTCCACGTCCGCTTCGAGCCAATCCTTTTCCAAGGTCTCGTTTTCTCCCGCGGCTCGGCTAAGTCCCAGATATAGTTGCCTTGAGCTGTAGACCCCGGCTTTGAGCCTGCTCGCGAGGGTGTCATCGTCTCCTTCTCTGACTTTGGCCACGATTTCCTGGAAGACGTCCCTGTACCAACTATGCGCGCGGACCTCGTCTCCCACTTCGCTGAAAAACCTCTTCTTGGTGTCGAAAGCGAGGAGGGAATCCTTCATGTCATCGACCAACATCTTTGGGAGGTGGTTGTACCGGGAAATCACATAGTAGGCGACGAGTTGTCGAGAGTCGTGCTGAGAAAGATTCTCAAGGATTCCAACGACCAGCTCTCTCACTCCGTGAGGGAGCCTTTCCAGCGCGTCCTCCGCATAGCCCTTGGACTCTAGGAAGGCCATGGCCTGGCTAATGTAGAACGGACTCCCCTCGCAGCGCTGTAGAATCGCCTGTCTGAATTTCGGCCAACTGGCTTCTGGAGGGGAGTACGTTCCCGCCCATCTGTCAACGATTCCTTCCAGAATGCTTTCGCGGTACGCCAAGCTATGCGTGATACTCTGGAGCCGTTCCTTCGATGAATACTCCGTCTCCGGCAGGTAGTCCGTTCTCACCGCCGCAATGACACGCGCAAGGTTGATCCTCCCGATGAGGTAAGGCTCCAGCTTCTCCAGGAATTCTCTCGCCCCCGCCTTGGTGGCATCAAACAACCAATACTCTTTCGAATCAGACTCCGAGGACTCTCTAAATGCGAAGGCTCCCATGTCTTCAATGAGTCGGACCTCTTTGTTGTCATCGAGGAGCCGCTTCCCGATCAGGTATAGCAAGGTGGTCTTCCCCGCCCCCGGCTCGCCGATGATGATCACCGGGGCGGATCCGGCCTTCCGGATGATCTCTTTCGCGGTTTCAATGATCAGCTCGTCGGCTTCGCCGGATCCAAGGCCGACAACCTCTTCCTCCTTCACCCCTAGTTTCTCCGAGGCGTTTGAGGTTGTGAGTTCGACGCAGCCTTTGAGTTTGATCTGAGCGACATCTTGTTCCAGCGCGGTCTGTCGCTGTTCCACGGCTCCCAGCCGTCGCTCGGCTGCGGCCAATCGCTCGTCAAACCACTCCATGCGGTCGAGCAGGGCTTTCGCTTGCGGCGTGTTCTGCAGCGTTTTCCAAATCGCGTCTGCGCGCGTGTTGATATGTTCTTCAAGATGCTTCCTTATCTCACTGGCGGGATAGAAGAGACCCTCGAGGGACATGAAGGCCGTATCCGGTTCGAGCTTTCTCGCGCGTTCGAGACGGTAGCCGAAGAACCGCCGTTCTTCCTCAGACAGCGTTTTCCAATGGTTGCCCGCCTCCACGAGCCCCCCTAACACGGACGCCTTTTCCCCCCGCGCTCGCCTCCATAGCCCTTGGGCGATGCCCAGACCTGCAAGGGCGACGATCTCCGACCCGAAGGGCAACACGGCTTTGAGGGTCTCCTTGAGGGCGTGCATCGCTCCTTCAAAAGCTAACCCCCCGACAGCAGCGAACCAGGATGAGTCGAGGCCGAAGAGGGTCTGAAGGAAAACCGTGTGTTCCTTCTTGTTCTCGAGGGTTCTTCTCACCTCCCCAAACCCTTCCTTCAGCATATGCTGATTCTTTCCGGCGATGGCGCGTTCGATCCTGTTGTTCTTGCACAGCAGTTCGGCGCACACCCGGATAAGAGGCGGAACAAATGTCTCGTACCCCCTTTGTTTGTAACGGGTTCCGTTGAGAATTGTCTCCTTGAGATCGGGGTCGAGGCCCAAGTTCAGGTAGATGAAGTCACCACGGCTCTCGCCGCCGTACTCTCTTAGGTACTCCCTTAGGAACGAGGGGCTGCGATCTGCTTGCGTCCCGACTTTGGTCTTGCCGAAAGCCTCCTCGCGGCCGACCGAAAGCGGTATCTCCTTGTGAGGGAAGACATTCGAATCAAGGATGCCCCTCTTGCGACCGTCCCGGTGTTCGTTAAGGGACTGGAAGTACTCATTGTGCGCGTGGCTGATGAACACGGCGATCTGCTGACCCCGGCTCGCTTCCCTCCTTGCTCTCAAGAGGCGCTCGTAGTCCTCCTTAGGGGAAGGTCCTGGGATGTCGATGATCGTCAGGCGCTGTAGTCGTGCGAGCTTGTCTGCCGCCCAAGACTTGCCGGAGTACTTGCACCCGAGGACGACCACCGAATTCCCCGCTGAAAGCGCCGTTCGAATCTCCTTATCCACCTTGAGGTCGAGATTAAAGGGTTGCATCGGCCTACCACTCACTCCTGCCAGCAGCGCTAGGGGACTTGGGCGGCTCGTCCAGCCCTCCCGGTTCCCTCATCGCACTGTGTTCTTCGTAGAGCCGCGCCGCTAGTCTGTCGTCGGCGGGAGTGGCGAGAGACTCCACAAAGCCCGGGCCGAGAAGAGAGATGAAGCGACCGTTCGCAACTCCGTCACGAAGGACAACTTCGACCTGGAATCGGGGCGGCACGAGTTTCCCTCATCGGCGGCCCGTCGCTTAATCCCTTCGTGGGGAAATGCTTGAGGGACGGGAGAGCGGTATCGGAGGGCCACTCCACGCCGATCCAGGGTGTTAGCCGTTCGAGCCTCGGACGCGATTCAAATCCCGCCGG
>VBML01000155.1 GCA_005878915.1 Methanobacteriota archaeon
TCTTCTCGCCCTCCGGCCGCCGGATCGTCATCGATGGCGGGGAAACCGAGGCAGTGGTTGTGGACCGCGCGATGTTCGATCGCGCGATTGTCACGGATGCGCTTCGGAAGGGCGTGCATTCCTTCCTCGGTGCGCAAGCCGCTGCGGCGCGGCGGGAGGACGGTCGCGTCGAAGTCCTCGTCGACGTAGACGGAGAGACTCAGCGCTTCCGCTGCAAGCTCCTCATCGGTGCGGATGGCGTCCGATCGAGCGTCGCGAAGTGGTTCGACATCCTCCGGCCGAAGAAGATTCTTCCCGGGTTCGAGGTCGACATGGTCGGGGTCGAGAGCGACCCCGGCCTCGTGCAGCTCTTCGTGGGATCGAACTACGCGCCCGGGTTCTTCGGGTGGATCATCCCCAGCGGGGACACCGCCCGCGTGGGCCTCTGCGTCGGGTCGGGAAACGCGTACGCGTTCCTCGAGAAGATGCTCGGTCAACCCGCCGTTCGCGGGTTCGTGAAGAACGCCCAGCCGATTCTGTATATCGCCGGCGGGATCCCGTTCGGCTTCCCGAAGCGAAGCCACGCGGACAACGTGATGATTGTCGGTGACGCGGCATGCCAGGCGAAGGCGACGAGCGGCGGCGGTATCTTCACGAGCCTGCTGTGCTCCACGTTCTGCGCTCAGACGGCGATTGAAGCCCTGGAGAGCGAGGACTTTAGCGCGCGGATGCTCCATCGCTATCACAAGGCGTGGACGGGGAGCATGGGCAAGGAGCTGCGGAAGGACCTCGCGATCCACGATTCGTTCTCCCGCTTGACGGATCCCCAGATCGAGGAGATCTTCGACATCCTCGACAATCCCGCGGTCCTGCGGATCATCCAGGAGAAGGGCGATATCGACTTTCCTTCGAAGGTGGGGTGGGCGCTCTTGCGGGAGGAACCGCGGCTGTTGAAATATCTCGGGAAGGCCCTGCGGGCGATGGTCGCGACCACCGTCCGCATTTGATTCCGGGCACGGAGTTGGTGACGACCTGTTCTCCGCGTGTCAACGATGAGTGAGGCCCCGAACCCTCGGCCGAGCACCTGCCCGGCGATACGCTGCGACCGCGAGACCTGCAACGAGGATGGCGGAGTCGACTGCGGTCCCGATTCCGAACACGGGCGGAATCGACAGGAACCCGGTGACAAGGGACACGACACCCGTCGCCCCCTCCAGCAGGACGAATGGGAGGGCGGTCAGAGCGAACGCCGTGAGCGCCCCCTTCCTCCCCTCGATGCCTTTCCACGGGGCCCGCCTAGAGGACCGCTCACCCGCGAGGGAGGGCATGACAACGAAAACGAGAGCAACAAGGGGCCTCCAGCTCAGCTCCGCGGGGGATACGGTCGTACTCCAGATGGTGACTGGCTCGCTGTGTCCGTCGCGGTCAGGGAAAACCGGGTCTCTCGCATGGACGATCCGGCGGTCAGGGCGATCTCCGTCGTCGGCGGCGTGTCGTCGACGACCAAGGTGGCAGTCCTCGTCGCCTCGACGTTCCCCGCGACATCCTCGCTATGCCATTCCAAGACGTGGGGGCCCTCCTCTGCGAGGGCAAATGGGGCGGACGCGGTGAAGTTCGTCCAGGGACCGAGACTTGTGCGGTAAATGGTGCGTCGAATCCCCGTGCCGCCCGGATCCGAGATGTGGAAGGAGAGGGGCGTCGACGAAGTCACGTACGTCGATGCGGCGCTAACGTTGGGCGCGCCGAGGACGAGGATCGTGATCGGGCCTGGAACGACGATGATCGTCCACGTGTATGCGTTGTTCGTCTCGTTCGCTTCCGCGACAGAATTCTCAAGGTCCGCGACGACGGTGACGGTGAACGTACCGGGCGTCGAGGGTGATGTCCACGAGGCTACGAAGGGACCCGCCGCCTCGTCGGCAAGGATAGGCGGCAGTGATACGCGGGAGAAGGAAGCCGACGGCGTAGACGCATTGTAGAACGCGAGCGTGGTCGTCGCGTTCGCCACGGAGTCTCCGATGTTCCATACGTCGATCGATAGGGTCACGGGAATGGACAGCCCCACGACCACGGGGGCCGAAGGAAATGGGTTCGCAGGGACGTAGTCCGGTGGGTTGAGGACGTCCGGGGAGTCTACGGGAATCGTCGGCGGCCCGGTCGCCCACGCAACACCGTCCGTGGCGTTGAACGAGTACCAGTAATCAGTGCCCGCGAGGGCGAGCACCGTGCTCACGTTGTACGTCGCGCCCGCTCTGTAGTCGAAGGGCGAGCCCTGCCACGAGTCGAACGAGAGGTCCAACGTGTTCCATATCGTCCCCAGGGGCCTTTCGATCGTGACTGTAATCGCGGTCGGGGGGTCGTTGTTCGAATCGCGGTAGGCAATCCGGTATGAGAATGGCGTCGCGGTGGTCCCGGATTCGGGGTCGAGACCGTCCATCGCGAAGTTCGCTTCCCCTGTCCAGGCGAGCGAAGGCGGGTCGTTTGGTAGACCCGCGCTCAACCCAATCTTCGCTACGAAAAGGTCGAGCCCTCCATTGGGGGTCCGATCAAGGGCGGTAGGCGTCACCGGGAAGTCGGGCGAGGATGTGGTCCCGACCACGTACGCCGCACCGGAACCGTCCAGCGCGACAACACCGTCGTCGTCGACGTACCGTCCTCCCAAGAACGTTCCGTACTCAAGTCGCGTCCCGGATGGGTCGAGGCTCGCAAGAAACACGTCTTCGACCTGGAACGTCCGGCTCAGGGCGCCTACTGTGGTGGGGAAGTCCGGCGAGAGCGTTTCCCCGGCTATCACCGCTCGTCCGGACCGATCCACGGCGATGCTCCATCCGAAGTCAAAGGCGGAGCCACCGATGAACGTCGCGTATCGCAACCCGGCGCTCCCATTGAACGATGCGATGAACGCGTCGGGCGCGCCGACGTCGCACTGCCCGTCCGACCCGCACCTCGTGTCGAACGCTCCAGGGGTTGCGGGGAAATCCGGGGAGACCGTGAACCCAGCGACGTACGCGTTCCCGCCCCCATCAATCGCGACCTGCTGCCCTCGTTCGCTGTCCGATCCGCCGAGGAGCGTGCTTGCGACGAGCGCGCTGCCATCCGGACTCAACCGGGTCAAGAAGGCGCTCGACTCGCCGGGGTCGGAACGCTGGAAGGCTCCTGGCGTGGTCGGGAAGTCCGAGGAGGAGGTCGACCCGGTGAGGAACACATCCCCGAGCGGATCGAGGGCGACGCCCCACCCCCTATCGTCGCCGGAACCCCCGAGGAACGTGGAAGCGTCGACGGAGTCTCCCGTGGCGTTTAGCCGAGTCAGGAATGCATCGGGCGCTCCGCCGTCGCAGGCCCCATCGGAGCCGCAAGTACGGTCGAGAGCGTTTAGGCTCGTCGGGAAATCCGGTGAAAACGTGATACCCGCGGCGTAGACCGCCCCGGTCGTGTCTACGGCAACGGAGCGAACCTCCTCAGTAGAGAACCCCCCGAGGAACGTGGAATACAAGAGCGTGGAGCCCGCTGGGTCGAGCTTCACGAGAATGGCATCCGTACCACTCATGGACGTGTCATATGCGCCCGGCGTGACGGGGAAATCGTAAGAATCGGTGTACCCTCCAAGGTAGGCGTTTCCCACGGCGGCGCCCGCCGTGGTGGGGAAATCCACGGAGCTCGACAGCCCCGCGACGAACGCGTCCCCCGCGGAGTCGACGGCGAGTGCGAGGGCTTCGTCTAGCTGCGTCCCGCCGAGATACGTGGAGTAGATGAGGGGGTCGATCACGAATCCCCTGCTCTGCTCCACACCCGCGCAACGAAAGCCGATTCCGCGACTGTGTTTGAAGAAGGAGCATGGGATGGCCCGGTCATCCTGCCGCCCGATGAGCCCGGAGTCTCGAAGATCGCCGACTGCGGTAGCGACAATCAAGTCACCGCTCGCATCGACGCTTACGTCTCGGACGCCGTCTAACACGAGCGCGATTCGGGTCCAATCCGCGCCAGGGCCAACGACGAACTCGTACTTCAGGCCCCGATCGCTGGTCCGGTACACGAGATCGATCCCGTCGTACAGGTTGGGATAGACGACCTCGCGATATCCCCGGACTCCAGTCCGCCACTCCGACGGATCGTTACCGAGGAAGAAATTGCTTCGGAAGGGAAGTTCGCCTCGAGCTTGGGGGAACACGGGGTTCGCGCCGTCGAATGTGATTCTGACGAGAACCCCGCTCGGATCGTACTCGACTGTTGTCGCGGGAGATGCCCCTCTGCGTCCCGGGTCCTCGAAGGGCGGAGCGGGTGTGACGGGCCGCTTCAACTTGAGCAGGACGGTGCCTTGCGCGAAACCGATGTCGACAGGTCCTGACGAGTAATACTGGATGTCCGCGTTCTTGACCTGTCCGAGATTCTGCGTAAAGTATGAAGCGTAAGCGCCGTGGAACGGCGCAGGGAACAGTTGATATCCGGGGTCTCGGGAAACGAGTGATGATGAGGGTGCAGGAAAGGCGGCGACGGATGGGAAATACGAGACCACAGCGACGGCAGTAATGAATGCGGCAACAAGTTGGAAGCCGGAAGCGGCCCTCACTTCCTCACGCCCGCTCCCCCATGGAGTCCCATCGTATTTGTGCCTGCCGTGGACGCGAGCGTTTCAACAGGATTTAGGTGAGTGCCCCAAGACAGTCAGCAGACCGCTTGTCACGAGCGACGGAAGGCTCCGGAATCACGACTCGAATGGAAAGGCCCTCTCACAGGGGGTACCAAGGCCCCTCCACGGGCAATACGACCTCGCGTCCATCGAGCGCCTCCGCGAGGGCCTGTCGGTTGTCCCCGTGCATCAGGACGACCCGCTGCGGGTCGCACTCGTCGACGAACCGCACGAGCTCGTCGTGCCCGGCATGGGCTGAGAAGTCGAACTTCTGCCACTCGCACCGGACCTTCACGTCCGCGCCTCCGAGTTCGATGATCCCCTCGTCCATAAGTCGCCGGCCGTTCGACCCCTCGACCTGGTACCCCGTCAGGAGGATCGCCGAGCGCGGGTCGTCCCGGACCGCCTCCAAGTAACGGATCACGGGCCCCCCATCGAGCATCCCGCTCGTCGTCACGATCACGTCCCCCTCCAGGGCCTGGCGGGCGCCCCGCTCCGAGCGGACGACCTGCACGCGATGCATCGCCTCCCGCAGCTTCTTGGCGGAGCGGAGGTACTCGGGGTAGTCGATGTAGATCTCATTCACTTTCTTCCCCATCCCATCGAGCCACACCTCGTGCTTGCCGGCCGCGAGGGTGAGAAGCATGTCCTGCGTGCGTCCGACGGCGAACGCGGGGACGATCGCGATCCCCCCGCGGTTGTTCACGGCGCGGATCTTCTCCAGGAACTGGTGCTGCGTTTTGAGGCGGTCCGGGTGGTTCCGCCCCGCGTACGTCGATTCGATCACGAGGGTGTCGCACGGAACGGGCCGGGCGCCCTTCACCAGGTCCGTACTCAGGGTGTGGATGTCCCCCGTAAATACCACCGTCTGATTCCCATTCACCTCGAACATCGACGCGCCAGGGATGTGGCCCGCGGAGTGCAGGGTGACTTCCACGGACCCGGCGTCGACAGTGTCCCCGAAGTCCACGGCACGCGTGTTCCGTCGAGTCGCCTCGATGTCGGAGCGGTCAAAAGGAGGATCGTACCCTTCGGCGTCCGCGACCTTCAGGCTGTCCTCGAGGAGGAGGTCCGCGACGTCCGAGGTCGGCGGGGTGAGGACGACGTCCGTGTCGTGACGCCCGCAGAGCCACGGGACCATGCCGGAGTGGTCCAGGTGGGCATGGCTCACGAACACGCGGTCGACGGGCGGGGCCTTCATCGGGTACAGAGGCGGGTCCTTCGGCAGCATCCCGTAGTCGAAGAGGAGCGTGTCGGACCCGTTTCGCAGAAGCATCCCGAGGCGGCCGACCTCCGTCGCCCCGCCAAGAAACTGGAACTCCATCGCGTCCGGATGGCCCCGAGGGGAACCAGCCAATTAAGGATTGCGCGGCATCAGATGCCAACGAAGAGCGGCTGGCATCGGATCGCCCGGGCCATCCTCCGGGCACCGAGGAACGCCATCGCGATTTCCAGGAGCCGGTCGTTCCCGAAGAACCGGTCCGCGAAGCGCTTGATCCGCCGGCCCCGGTCAAGGGGCGGTCCGACGGCGGCTCGCCACGTTGTTTCGTACGTCTCTAGGGGGACCCGCTGGAGGACATGGTCCGCGGCGGCCTCCCCCGCGATCCTCCCGCAGATCATCGACACGTTGATCCCGCCGCCGTTCGTCGCCATCACGTGCCCTGCGGCGTCCCCGACGAGCAGGACGTTGCCCTTCACGGTTCGGGACACGGGGCCCTCGACGGGGACGTACCCGCCCGTCCCGCGGGAATGCGGCAGGCCGCGCTGGTCGAGGAACTTGTAGAATAGGGTGTCGAGGCGACCGCGGAAGTGCTGCCATGTGCCGAGCCCCACATTCGCGCACGGGCCCTTGGGGATGATCCATGCGTAGCCCCCGGGCGCGAGGTTCCCGAAGAACAGGTCCGTCACGGACGAGAAATCACCGTCGATCGTGCAGCTCATCGCAGGTCCCACGACGGGCAACGGGAGTCCGATGCTTCGTGCAACCGACGAGGAGGGGCCGTCCGCACCGATAATGACGGTGCCGGACACGGTTCCGTGGTTCGTGGACACGTCCGAGCCGCGGACGCGATAGACCGTCGTCTCCGTCTGCAGTTCTGCGCCTTCTGTCGTGGCCTGGTCCGCGATCCCCTGGTCCATTTCGTCCCGACGAACGGTGTACCCGCGGAAGGGGATGTCCCAGTGGCGGCCTCCCGGGCTCCAGATCCGGATGACGTCCGTATCGATCTGGCGGACCCGCCGCGGCGCCTCCATGAGGTCTCCGAGGCCGTCGAGGCTGGGGAAGATGGCCCGGACTTCATCGTCCCTCGCCACGTACTCACCGCACTGGATCGGGACGCCGATCTCTTTCCTTCGGTCGAGTAGGAGAACCTTGAGCCCGCGGCGGGCGGCGTATCGGCCCGCGGTCGAGCCCGCGGGTCCCGCTCCGACGATGACAAGATCGTACACGGTCCGCCCCCGTCACACGTCGCGGGAAAGAACGAACTCCACGAGGTCCCGCATCTGCCTTCGTGCGTCGACGTCCGGGAGCCCGTCGAGCGCTGCCACGGCCCGTTCGCCATACGCGCGAGCCTCCGAACGAGCCTTGGGCACCGCGCCCGATTCCTGGATGAGCCGCCGCGCCGTTTGGACCTCCCCCCAGTCCTTCGAACGTTTCCTCAAGATTCGAATCAGTTCGGAGCGATCGGAAACGCTGCCGTCCTGGAGGGCGTGAATCGATAGGATCGTGACGTTCCCCTCCTTGATATCCATTCCCGGCCTCTTCCCGAGCGTCACCCCGTCCCCCACGACATCGAGGACATCGTCGACGATCTGGAACGCCATTCCGAGGTTGAGCCCGTAGGCGCCCGCGGCCTCGATCTGCTCCGCGCGGGCGTCGCCGATGAGGGCCCCGATCCGCGCACCCGTCGCGATCGGCATCGCGGTCTTCCGGCTGATGATGTCGAAGTATTCCTCCGGGCCGAGGGTGACGTCGCCGATGTGGCGCTTCTGGCGGATCTCGCCCTCCGCCAAGCCCGCGGCAACGCGGGCCGTCATGTCGACGATGTCGTCGTCGAACTTCCCGCCGATTCGGAACGCCTTGGTGAACATGAAGTCCCCGGTCACGAGGGCCTCCTGGATTCCGAATTTCAGGTACGCGGCGGGCCGCCCCCGTCGCTCCATCCCGCCGTCGTTGATGTCGTCGTGGATCAAGCTGGCGCTGTGGATGAGCTCCAGCGCCGCCGCGATGTCGACCACCCTCCCAACCGATTTCCCACCGACGCTCTTGAATGCAAGGAGGGTCACGAGGGGCCGCACGCGCTTGCCCCCGGACGCGATGACGTACTCCGCGATTTCGGTGAGAAGCGGCTCCTCGGAGGCTAGGGATTCCCGGATCCGTTGCTCGACGAGATTCAACTCGAGAGAGACGCCGAAGTCCGGCGCCGTGGTCATTCCGGTAACCCTGATTTCGTCTTACGGTTCTGCGTTATTTAACTGTTTGGTAAGGGAGGCGCACGGGAGGAGAATCGAACAGGCGGGAGCCGCGAACGCCCCGCCGAACCAGCGAGGTTTCGACTCACGCGGTGCGGGCCGCGATCCGCGAGGCGATGTGTGCGACGTCAACTCCCCGAGCTTGCACGGACTCGCGGATCGACGGCGATATCGAGCGCAGGTACGAGTGGATCATGTTGTCGCGGTTTCCGATCCACTCCGCCATCATCACGACGGGGATCATGATCGTGACGAAGGGATAGAAGAGGGAATCGTCACCGAGCTCCCGCGTCGCGAGGGCGAGGGCCCTCCGTGAAAATTCCGCGGTCCTCTCCGAGTGCTCCTCGTAGTCCCGAACCGTAAGGTTCGGGTTGTAGCCTTGGAGCGAGGACACCGTTAGGAGTTCATTCTCCCGCATCGCGACGAGGGCGAGGTTGGCAATCCCGCCCCTGAGATCCTTGTGCACGCCGACGAAGTGGTTGAGTCGGGTGATCACGAGGTCGAAGTAATACCACGCCCTCAGGGTCGCCTGGATCTCGTCCGGGGGCATGGGCTCCGAGAGGAAGCAGATGTCGATCAGGTTGTAGTATGTCGCACCGGAGAGCGCTTGGGAGATCCGCTCGTGCCATCTCAGGTCCGGATCCGGCGCGCTCAGGCTCGACGCGACCCGGCGGAGCTTGGAGATGTCCAGCGTCGGATGCTTCTGGAACATCGTCAGGGCCTGCCCGAGGATGAGGCGGTCGTCGATGCGTTGCAGCTCATAGAACAGGTCCTGTCCGTTCGGCGACTCCAGGTAGAGCCGATTGAACGCGGCGGTGATGTTCGTCATCAGGTCGAACATGCCGAGCTGTTCCTGATTCAGATTGAGGGCCAGGTCCTTGCGGAACGTATTGATGTCGAACCCGGGATCGATCATCGATGCGAGACAGTGGTGGTAGAGGTTCTTGGCCTCGATGAAATTGTATCGGCCCGTGTCGATCAGATCGTCGAGGAGTCCCGCCTGACAGTGGTGGAGGATTTTCGCGATCATCGCGCGGCGGCGGTTTTCCGAGGTCATCCGGTTCACGTATCTCTGGGTGATCATCGTCGCGCCCGCAGCGAACCGCAACGTCTGACCGTAGTTCCAGACGTCCTCCGCCTCCTCCCACATTCCGTCCGCCGCCAACCCGGGCGGACGAAGGCTCAGGGTGGACCCGCGGATCGACTCGCGGACGCGCCGGAGCTCATCGGTGACCCGGCTGATGTGGTCCTTCAGCGCGTCCTTCGGAAAGCCGAAGTCGTGGTAATCAAAGAGGCCCTCCGCATATCCGCCGAGGCGAAGGACGAACTTCGTTAGGAGGTCCAGATCATCGGCCGCGATCTCAACAGAGACCATTCCGCCCCTCGGCGGCCGTCCGTTGGGGCAAGGAGATAAGGCGCTTCGGCGCTGGTTATCCTCGTCGGTTTTCAGGGAAGCAAATGCGCTAGGGCAGTTCCGTTTCCGAGAAAACTATCACGCGCGATAACCATGGCGACACCGTATAAAGCGGTCCCCCGGCTCATTTCGGGATTGCCGGCATGGCGGAACCGCCTCTGTTGGAATCCCTGGGGGCGGTCACCGCCCTCCTCATCTCGATTCTGATCGTGTTTGCGGTGTCACGGCAGACGACCCGGAAGTCCTTCCAGAAGCGGACGTTCCTCTTCTCCCTCATCCTGCTGATTGCAGCGGTCGTGTCGAACATCCTGCTCACGATCTCCCTAAGGACGCCCGCGCAAGACCCCAGCCAGGCGCTGATCTTCACGAAGCGCGTTCAAGGCACGTTCGACCTCCTGTTCGCGATATCGATCGGCGTCTTCGTGCTCGCGACGGCGAAGCCGGAGATCGACTCGTGGAAGGCATTCCGAGCACACCTCCGGCACGAGCTCCCAAACCCCTTCCTCTTCTACGCGGCCGTTCAGGTCGTTGCCATCGGGGCCCTCTGGGCGACCCAGCCGATCCCGATCGACATCGGGGGCGGCGCGACCCGCATCGCGTTCCCGGCGGTCTTCCTGTTCCTTGGAGGGCTCGCGTGGATCACCGTCCTGACGTACGTCCCTGCGATGCTCCTCGCGCACGTCCGGCGGGTCCCCGCACGTCCCTCCGTCAAGCGGGATGTGTACCTCATCATCGCTGGCGTCGTGGGGTACGCGTTCTTCGAGTTCGTCGTCGAGGTCGTCCTCCCCTATTACGCGATCGACGTCCGCGCGGCAGGGTTCATCGTCGAGGTGATGCTCGTCGGCCTCGTCGCGCTCGCCTTGCGCGAGAAGGGGTTCCTCGAGGACCTGCTCATGCCCCAGCCGGAAGCGGCCCTATCGACGGCACCCTCCTTCCGGTTGCGCCGCGGTCACACGTACATCGTCCTGGAGGAGAAGCCGGTCCACTCGTTCGAGATCTTCCGGGACCTCGTCACCCACGGAGCCGAGGGGCTGTGCATCACCCGAAAGCCACCGAAGACGGTTGCCCAGGACTATGGCCTCGAGCGGACCCCGATCCTGTGGCTCAGCCGCGTGGCGAACCAGAAGAACTGTGTGAGGCCATCGCCGCCGGAGAACGTCGCGGTCGCCGTCGAGCACTTCATGAATGCGGGCCAGAGTCCCGTGGTCCTCCTCGATGGGTTCGAGTATCTCGTCGCCCACAACGACTTTCCGAGCATCCTTGCCCTCGTTCACGACCTGAACGAGAACGTCTCCCTCCGCGACTCCATCCTCCTCATTCCTCTGGACTCGAGGACGATCAGCGAGCGGGAGTTCGCGCTGATCAAGCGGGAGGTCCAGGTGATCGAGCCCCCGGGGGGACCGCGCCAGCCCCCGCGGGTCGAGGTGGATTACTCCAAGCTCGCTCGGAAGGGCCGCGGATGAGCGGGAACTCGAAACGTTTTTCTTTGGCGGACGGGTGGTCAGTGATCGATGGATGAACTCGAGCAGATTCGCGCGAGGAAGCTCGCGGAGCTCCAAGGGCGCGTGCAACATCCGGTGGCGCGGACGGACTCCGGCCCTGTCCACCTCACGGACGCGACCTTCGAGGCGGAGACGGCGAAGGGTGTCGTCCTCGTGGACATGTGGGCGGCGTGGTGCGGGCCCTGCCTCCGCATTGCCCCGGTGATCGAGCAGATTGCGACCGATTACGCGGGAAAGGTGAGGGTCGGCAAGCTAAACACGGACGAAAACCCGTGGACGACCGGCAGGTTCGGCGTGGAATCGATCCCGACGCTTCTTATCTTCAAGGACGGCGACCTCGTCGACCGCATCATCGGTGCGGTTCCCCGCCAAGAGATCGAGCGCGTGCTCGGTCGGTGGATCTAGCGGGCGAGCGGGCCCGTGG
>VBML01000078.1 GCA_005878915.1 Methanobacteriota archaeon
CACCGAAGAACACGTCCAGCGGGCGAAGAACAAGATCGAGCTCGACACCGTCGTCGAGGCGATCAAGTCCCTGCCCACGCAGTCGAAGCTCGTCCTCCTCGCGATCATCTCGAACGGCGAGGCCGGAGCGGACCGGATGACGACGGGCGACGTGTACGGCACCTACAAAGACCTCTGCCGGAGGACCGGGATGCCCGCCCTCACGCAGCGCCGGGTCACGGACCTGATCTCCGAGCTCGACATGCTCGGCCTCGTGCACGCGCGGGTCAAGAGCTACGGCCGCGGCGGGCGGACAAAGGAGGTCCAGTCCGCCGTGCCCTTCCTGGAGATCAAGAAGGTCCTCGAAAAGGACGAGTTCCTCGCCCCCGTGCGCGGGTATCGTTCGAAGCTCCAGACGACCCTCATCTAGGATCATCGGACTCGGTCGGCGGCGCCTCGGCCGGTGGTGCGTCCTCTGCGTCGGCTTGGGACCTCTTCTTCCCGCGCCGGTACGCCTTCCACGACTTCTCCAGGAACGCGAAGCCGTAGTCCGCGAGGAAGATTCCGACGGGGATCAGCACGAGGCTGGTCGCCAGGGAATCCCAGCTGTTCCTCGGGGCACCGAGCGGACCCGTGCTCCCCCACCCCCCGGGGCAGCAGCCCGAGGTGGGCCATGCGGTGAGCTTGATGAGTCCGAACCAGGGAAGTTCGCCGCGTGCCTTTCCCACGACCTCGGTGACGGCGACCGGCCGGCCCCACCGGTCCTCCGTGGGGTTGTGGTCTCCCTTCGTCAGGAAGCCGGGGCTCCTCACGGAGCCCAGGTTTGTATACGTGATGGCCCCCATCGTCTCGGAGCCCGAAGCCCACGTCCGCAACCGAATCGTGATGCTCCCCAAGGCCTGCGGTGTCGTGGCCGCGGTGCCGTCGGGATGGGTTGCGCTCCACTCGCTCGGGGGGAAGCTGTCCAACGAAGGGGCGTCGACGCCGCCGAGCGGGTAGGCGCTTGGCGCGTCGACGTAGATGATCGCCCGATGGATGATCGGCGTCGAGCCCGCGGAGGTCCCCGGTTGATGGAACACGATGACGTCCCCATAGTTCGAGTACGTTTCGTACCCCGAAGCCCTGCCCTCCACGTACGTCACGATGTTGGAGGACGAGCCGACGCTCTGCAGAAGGACGAGGTCCCCCGTGTCGATGACGTTGAGGTAGCTCTGCGAGTGGGAGTGCTGCATGCTCCCGCTCTCCACGACGACCATGGGAGGCCAGACCTGAGCGTACGCGAAGAGAGCCCCGATCACGACGCCGACGAGGGCCACCGCGAAGAGGACATCGCGGGCCAGGAAGATGAGAAAGTCGCGGCGGTCCAGTTCCTCTGTGTCCGGATCCTCGGCGGAGGACTCCTCGTCCTCGTCCTCCTCCGCCGCGGCCATGCGTCGCGGTCTATCATGGGGTCGCTATAAGAACGTAGCGCGCTACGCCTCGATCACGCTGATTTTTCGGGTCACAGGATACGCGACGTTGTACACCGGAATCGGTCCGCCGACATTGAAGTCCTCGACCGTCCTCTGGCCCGTCGCCAGCGTCGCGAAGGGGATGCCTTTGTGGACATGGCCGTGGACCACGATGTCCGGACGCCGACGCAGGATCACCGCCTCGAGCTTCTTTGAGCCGAGCTCCGGCCGCCACTCCTCCTTCTCCCCGCCCATCGTCGCGTGTGTCGGCGGGTAGTGCGTGAGGAGGACCCGGAATCCTCCGGTGTCCAGCAGTTTGTCGATCCGCGCGACGCGCTCATCGTACATCCTCGCGATCCCCGCCACGTTCGTCCGCTGCCACCACGTGGGGCGGTCGAGGCTGCCCGTGCTCCCGATGATCCGGACCTCCCGCCGTCCGACGCCGACCACGTGAGCGTCGTCATCCAAGAGCGGGATGCCGCACCTCCGCCGATATTCCTCGTGGCTGGACGTGTATTCGTTGTTCCCGAACACTCCGAGGATGGGACACGACACCCGCGCCGCCACCGCGTCGACGACCTCCACGAACTCGTCGACGCGATTGTGGTCCGTGAGGTCCCCCGCGGTGAGGAAGAGATCGGGGGGATCCAGGGCCTCGAGGTCGACAAGGAGCTCCGCGAGATGCTCGTGGCCGTGAATGTCTCCGACGGCGGCAATCCGCATCGCCAGGGGGGAACGCGGGCCCTCCGAAAAAGGTAAGATGCCCCTCCGTACTGCCCGGAAGTGGTATTCTCACGGAACGGACTGACGGCGAAACCCTGAAGAGGGGCGGAACCGCGCCGGTCGCGACAAGCTGGCGTTTTTCGGGAGGTTCAAGGATGCACCCCAGACAACCGGAGGCAATGCGTGTGCGAATGCGGTGGCTCGTCGCCACGGCCGTCTCGATCGCGGTCGTGATGGCGGTGCTCGTCCTCCCGCCAGCCGCGAGGGCATCGAACGGGGTCCTGAACCCGCCCCACACGGATGCCGGTCTGGACACCGACGTGCCGCCAAATGGACTGTACGACTACCTCGTCATATCGGTCGGCGTCAGCGTGACGACCGCCGGCGGCTTCTTCCTCTTCGTCTCCATTTACGACAACACTGGGACGACGTTCATCACCCAGGGTCAGACGATCGTGAACCTGGGGACAGGGTCGAACGTCGTCGACGTGCGGATTGTGGGGTATGAGATCTGGAGGAGCGGGTTCGACGGCCCCTATCAGGCACAGATCGTCCTCCTCAACAATTCTTTCGCCTTCCTGGGATTCAACCCCTACACCACGGGCGTGTATCTCGCGACAAGCTTCGAGCCGGTCCCTGCGCGCTTCGCCCCTCCCCACTCCGACGTCGGGGTGGACACGGACACCGACACTCGATTCGATTACCTCGCCGTCGACGCGATGGTCAACGCCGCAAAGGCTGGGATGTACACGGTCAGCGGGTCCCTATACGACTCCCCGCCGACGACCTTCATTGCGTCCGCCACGAACACCACCTCGCTTCCCGCGGGCACGGGGCCGGTCCGCCTGCGGTTCAGCAGCACCGACATCCGCGTCGCCGGACTGAACGGACCCTACGACATCGATCTGACCCTCACCTCGGCCACGGGGCAACAGCTCGACACCGGAATCCACACCACCGGGACGTACTTCCTGAGCGACTTCGATGGGCTTGGAGCCTCCTTTACCCCGCCGCACGAGGACTTCGTCGTCGACCTCGACCAAGATGGGTTCAACGACTACCTCGTGGTGAACACGTTCGTGACCGCGGTCCAGGCGGGCGTGTACAACGTCCAGGCGGACATCCCATCGATTCCTCTGACCGTCTCGACGTCCGCGTACCTCCCCGCGGGGACGCAGGTCGTCCAGCTGAACTTCCTCGGCTGGGACATCTTCAATGCCGGAATCGACGGCCCTTACACGGTCGACCTCACGCTCCGGGACGACGCCTCCCGGACGATTGACGTCGACACGCACACGACGGGCACCTACTTCGCGATCGACTTCGAGCCCTCTCCGCCGGCCCGCTGGATCGCGCCGTTCTCGGCCGCTGGACGGGACGACCAAGGGAACGGTCTCTTTGACTTCCTCATGGTCAACGCGACCGTGGACGCGGACCGCCACGGGGATTACAGCTGGTCGATCAACCTGTGGGACTCGACCTTCACCGCGTTCGTCACGAGCGCGTTCGGCACCTTCCAACTCTCCTCTGGATCCAACCCCGTCACGATGCTCATCCCCGGCCTTCGAATCCAGCAGAGCGCCGTCAACGGCCCGTACGGGGTCGACATGTACCTCAGCGATTCCGTCGGCCGTCAGGTCGATGTCGCGTCGTTTACGACGGGACCGTTCCTCGCCGCCGATTTCGACGGCGTGCCCGGTCGGCTCACCCCGCCGTACTTCGACATCGGGGTCGACCGGAGCGTACCTCCCGATGGGATCCTCGACGTCATCGCGGTCGATGTCCCGGTGACCGTGACCACCGCGGCAACGTTCGCCCTGCAGGGAATCTTGCTCGACTCCCAGTTCTTCTTCCTAAGCCAGGTCCAACGCATCGTCGACCTGTCCCCCGGCCTCACGACCGTTCGATTGAACTTCTCCGCCGCGGACGCGTTCCGGACCGGACAGGATGGAGCGTTCTTCGGGGTCCTCGGGCTATCAGCAATCCAGGGCGGTGACTTCGTCAACATCGGGAACGACCAGTTCATCACGAGGAACTACTCTGCGGGGGCGTTCGACCAGGGCCCATCCGTCCGGCTGTCGGGCCACGTCATGTCCTCCGTCTCGAATACACCCCTTGAGGGCATCGGTGTCACGATCTGGTCGAGCGAGACGAGGCTCCAGCGGCAGGTCACCACGGACGTGTCTGGCTATTACGAGTCATGGCTCCCGCTGGGTGACTACTATGTCTTCGCCGACGGGAATTCGGTGAACGCCCTTGGCGTGACCCAGTCGATCACGGCGGACACCGTCCTCGATCTCTCCCTCGATCCACCGGCGGCGAACTCCCTCGCCGGCGACGTCACGTTCTCCGGCTGGAACAACGCGACGCTCCGAGGGGACTTCACGTTCGGCGAGGACGCCGCGTTCCTGCGCTTCCAGCTCGACGTGGGCTTCGGCAACGGGGATGGGACCCTCAGCCAATCCGAGCTCGATCGCATCCTTTCCCTTGGGGCTCGTCCTGAGCTTCCCCTGAGCACGAGGGACACCTTCGCGGTCGACGGCATCACGTACAACCGGGTGAACGGATCCGAGACATTCACGATCTCCGGAGCGGGGCCGATCGTCTCTGCGACGCCGATCAACGCTCGAATCACGGGCGACTACACGGCGGCTCCGTCGGCGGTTCCTTCGAACCCCGTCCACATGACACAATTCCTCGCGGAGTACGATCGGACGGCCCAAGCCCAGGCGTTCACCCTCGGCTGGCCTGCCAATTTCGCCATGACGTCCTCTGACCCGGTCCCCGGTGTGACCGTGACCGGGTTCGGAGGCCCGACGGCGGGAGTCAATCCCGCGGCGGACCCGAACCCGAGGGACTTTGTGACGGAGAATTGGGTGAACCTCACCGTCGAGACGACGGACACGACCCCGCCCCTTGTTACCAACACGCGGGTGGGTGGGACGGCGTCACTACGAACCCAGAGCGGGCCCACGTACATCGTAACCGCGAACGCGACCGACGCGGGCCGAGGCGACTGGCCGATTGCGGGCGCGAACTACACTCAGGGGGCCGGGAACTGGGCCATGGCGGTCGTCATGTCCGCCCAGGACGGCACCTTCGACGAAGTGACCGAGGACGTCACAGGCTCCCTATCGACCGTGGGATTCTCGGAAGGCAGCCACTCCATCTGCGTGTACGCTCGGGATTCTGTGCCGAACAACGACACGACGGGGAATTGCGCGACCGTGTTCGCCGACAACACAGCGCCCGCGGTGTCGAACGTCCGCGTGGCCGGCCAGACCGCGACGACGGTCGTCGTCGGAACGATGGTCTCTGTGACCGCGAGCGTCAGCGACGCATCCTCCGGCAACGGGAACATCGCTGGCGCGAACGTCACCCGCACGGCCGCGAACTGGACGTCGTCGGCGCCGATGACCGCGACGGACGGCGCGTTCAACTCTCCGACGGAGGCCGTGAATACCTCCGTGGACACAACGGGGTGGACGGCGGGCACGTACGCGATGTGCGTCTACGGATGGGATGATCTCTCGAACGGCAACCCTGCAGCGACGAATTGCGCGCAACTCACCGTGATCACTCAGGACACCACGGCTCCGAGCGTCACCTCGCCCCAAGCCGCTCCGAACCCCGCGAACGTCTCGGAGATGGTGAACATCTCGGCCATCGTTACCGACAATATCGGCGTGGACACGGTCCGGATCCAGATCGTCGACGGAAGCGGCCAGACGGTGGCGAACCTGACGGCGACGTATAACGCGGCAAACGGTCGATACTACGCGGTACAAGGGTTCACGTCGGCGGGGACGTACACGTATCACATTTGGGCTCGCGACGCCGCGGGCAACTGGGGCACCGCGTCAGGGACGTTTGTCGTCTCCGCGCCGCCCTCCGGTGGCCCGCCCGCCGCGTTCCCCTGGTGGATCCTCGTCGTCCTCATCGCTGCGGTTGCGGCGGTCGTCTTGTTCCTGTGGTTCTGGCGGAAGCGCAAGGCAACGCCTGCGGCTCCCCTTGGACCTCCCGCAACCGGGATGAGCACCTCCCCGCAGTCACCGCCTTCGAGCCCACCGCCGGGCTGGTCGCCCGCGCGACCGGAGCGGGACGACCTCGACGACATGCTCGGGCCGTCGCCGCGACCCTAGCGTGGGCGTCCGTCGGGCTGTGTCAGAGGAGGGCCAGCCCTCGGCCGACCAAGGGTCCTCTCCTGGGGCTAGTCCGAGGCCGCTCGCCCCGCGGCGCTACGGGCGGCGTCAAAACGACTTCACGATCGCTTCACCCGTGTGAAGGTCCACGATCGGGAGCCTCGCGGGCACGGGCTCGATGTTGTGCATCTTCTGGAACGGCGTCTGGGCCTGCCACGTCGAACTGTTGACGAGGACGACCCCGCGGTGCTCCCCGGCGCCCGCCGCATGCACGTGGCCCGTGACGAAAATATCGGGGACCTGGTCGATGATCAGGTGGTCCTCCGCTTCGGGCGCGATCGGCGTCTTCCCCCCGTAGATCGGCGCGAGGTGGCGCTTCCGGAGCATCTCCCGCATCGCGTCCAATGGCCTCGCGTAACTCAGAGCGGGCACGGCGGAAACGAAGTCGTCCATCGACCGCCCATGGTACGCGAGGATGCGGACCCCGTGGAGGCTCAGCGTGACGGGGTTCCCGACGAACCGGACGTTCGAATCGAACAGCTTCTGGATCGCGGCGGGGAGCGCGGGCTGGGGCTCCGCGGGCCGCACCGCATCGTGATTCCCTGGGAGCAGGATCACCTTCAGGTGGTCGGGCAGCTCTTGCAGCAGGGAGGAGAGCGCCTCGTACTGCGCGTAGATATCGTCGATTACCAGCTCGACGTCCTGGTGAGGATACACGCCGATCCCGTCGACGACGTCCCCGCTCAGGACCAGGTACCGGAGGGAGCGGGCGACCTCGTCGCCGTCGCACGCCCACTCCTTGAACTTCGCCCACCGCTCCGCAAGGAACGTCCGGCTCCCCACGTGGATGTCGGACATAAACGCGACGCGGATGTGGGCGTCGGAGCGCGGGAAGCCCTTTGAGACGGGAAGGTCCGGGTGGACAATCGACTTCGCGATGAACAGCCCGCGGTTGTTCGAGCGGCCCGCGACGCCAATCACCTCGTCGTTCACAATCGGGTCGGAAGCGAGGGAGGAGTCCGCAGGGATGAGGACGCTGACGGAGTCCGTCTCGTCCTCGACCTCGAGGAGCCTGTGACCGTTCTTCGTCGTCCGCACCTCGGACACGATGCCGATGAACGTCGTGTCCCGTGTGAGCTTCTTCGCTCGGGCGATTTCCAATGCGCCGACGAGCTCGGGGCGCGATCGGAGCATGCGGGCGATCGTCTGGAAGCGGTGGCGGAAATACCGCGCGAAGTCCGCGAGACTCCCCTCGCACGTGGACTTCCCCGTGATGTCCTTGAGAACCCGGATGTCCTCCGCGATGTCCGAGGCCCGAGTGGCACCCTCCCGGAAGGACGCGGCGATGGGGAGAAGCGCGCGGGGCGCTCCGGGAGCGGGAGGGGGCGCACGAGCGATCACGACCCGCCCCGCGGCGGCGCGGGCGATCTCCCCCGCCCTGACGACGTCCTCCAAGGTGATCACTAGCGGCGGGGCGGCGAACGAATGCAGGAGACGGTCGGCGACCCCGATCGGGTCCTCCTGGCGTAGCAGGTATTCCATCGCGTCCTGGTCGGCAAGGGTGCCCCTCTCGCACAGGAAATCCAAAATGCGGTCCCGCA
>VBML01000079.1 GCA_005878915.1 Methanobacteriota archaeon
CCATACCGGGCGGCCCTACGCCCGGAGTTTCCTGGCAACGGATGCCGACAATGACAGCCTCGCGTGGTCGCTCTCAACGAACGCATCGTGGCTCTCTATCGGCGGAGCGAACGGGACGGTGTGGGGTCTCTCCCCGTCCACGCCAGCACTGTTCTTTGTCGACGTGACCACGAACGACGGCTTCGGCGGGTCCGCATCGAACAACTACACGCTCTCCGTCGGGAACACTGCCCCCACGATTACGAATCCGATCCTCTCCGACGCGGTCCATGCAGGTCGGGTCTATCTCCGAGACTTCAACGGAACGGATCCCGAGGGGGACACCCTTGTCTGGTCGATTATGACCAACGCACCTTGGCTCGCGGGGGGTTCAGGGAACGGGACGACGTGGGGGGTTGCTCCGTCGACAATCGGAGGCTTTTTCGTGAACGTCTCCGTCGACGACGGCTTCGGCGGGTCCGCGTTCGACAACTACACGTTGTCCGTCCGCAACCTGCCCCCGGCAATCCTGAACCCCATCGCAAGCGCGACGTACTTCCGACGAGCTGCGGTCGCACTGGATTTCAACGCCTCGGACCCCGACATCGACGCCCTGGGTTGGTCTTTGCGTACAAACGCAGGGTTCCTTTCGTTGAATCCCGTGAGCGGGACGCTGACCGGTCTCACCTCTAATGCCCCTGGAACGTACTGGGTCGAGGCCACGGTATCCGATGGTTTCGGCGGCACAGATTGGGTGAACTTCACCCTCCGCGTGATCAATCGACTCCCGCAGGCCTCCGTCGTAGCCAACGCGACGGCCACGGAGAACGACGCGTATCGTGGGACGTTCTCGGCAACCGATCCCGACAACGACACGATCACATGGACGCTAACAACGGATGCGCCGTGGCTCGCCATTGACGCAGTCACCGGGGTCCTCTCCGGTACCGCAATGCCGGGAGCTTACTTCGTGAATCTCACGGCCAACGACGGGTACGGAGGGGTGGCGTATCAGAACTTCACGCTCACGGTAGGCAACGGTCCCTTGCCACCCTTGCCACCCCCGCCGGCCGAGCCATTCATTACCGAGGGCGGGCTCATCATCCTCGCGCTCGGAGTTGCTGTCCTCGCGATCCTCATGTTCCTGCCGATCGCCCCGAGGCCCCGACGAGCCATCGAGCAGGCGTTCCTCGTCGATTCGGCCGGGGCCGTTCGCTTCCGATACGATGCACCCGGGGCCCCCTTCGACGAAGTTCGAGTGTTGTCGATCCTCGAGGCACAGGGGCAGTCCGGGCAAGACGCGATCCTCGTCGAGCCGTACACCCTCCACCTAGTGCACTGGACGTGGGCCAAGTGGGTGTTGGTCTCACGGAGCAATGACGCGGCGTGGGTGACGAAGTCGGCCCGTCGGTTGTTCACCGCCGCGGAGAAAAATTGGCACCCTGTCGTGCCCCCGCCGCCCGACGCGGTCGAGGCGCCGTAGCGTGGGACGATGTTCGAGGCCCGGAGGCGCCCGCCGCCCACCGTCAGCGGGGGCGGGACCCCTCAAGCCGCAGGAGGGCCCTTTTCCAACGAAGGCCTCCCGTGAAGCCGCCGAGTCCGTTCGTCGCAACGACGCGGTGGCACGGAATCACGATGCAGGCAGGGTTCCGCCCCAGGGCGTTCCCAACCGCGCGGGACGCTCCCGGCTGGCCGATTTGGCGGGCGATGTCGCCGTAGGTCCGCACCTCGCCGGGAGGGATTGCCCGGGTCGCCGCGTACACTTTCCTCTGGAATTCCGTGAAGCCCGAGAGGTCGATGGGGTAGTGGTCGAAGCTCACTCGCTCGCCCGAAAAGTATCGCGCAAGATCCTTCGCGATTGGGCTCGTCGCCTTCGAACCCGTGCCCCTCACCCCGAGGTGGATTTCGCGAACCGTGCCGCCCGAGCTATCGACGCCGACCCGTCCAAGAGCCGTCTGAATCACTTCTGTCATGGGACCCCGCGGTGGGAGCGCAAGGGGAGTTATTTGCCTTCCGCTGGGGGGCGCCGTCCGCCACCGGAGAACGCCTGGACGAGCTCGACGCGGTCCCCGTCCCTCAGCGGGAGGTCACGGATTCCTTCCACGAACATCTCGTCGTTGATTGCGACGTTCACGAGGGAGTCCTCGTCCTCGAGGGCCTTTCGTAACAGCGGGTATTCTCGGGACAGGCGGTCGAGGAGAGCCCCCATGGTGGGGGTCTCCTGGGTGACCGTGATTGCCCCGTCCGGCACGACGAGGATCGCCCGAGGGATCCGGACGGTCACGTTGTAGCCGAACACGATCCGATTCAACTCCTCGCGCCACTCGAGGGTCGGGATGCCCTGCTCGTTCAATCGGCAGAGCCGGTAGAACCGGTCGAGGGCCGCCTCGAACTCGGCCCGGTCGAGCTTCTCCCCCTTGTAGGGCCCGCCCCGGACCGGCTCTTCGAACCACCGCTCCGGGCACGTGTCGTCCTTCCGGGACACGCCAAGACTGTAGTTGATCATCCGTTCGATCCCCCGGATGTTGGACCCGATCGCTTGGAGGTGCTCGACATCGTACTCGAGGCCCGCCGCGTTCCGAATCTGCTCGACGAACTGCTCGTACCCAGGGAGGTTCGGGGAGTTGAACAGTTTCGTCGTGAACCGGCACATCCCGACGGAGTCGCCGACAGCGTAGATGTCCTCGCACGCCTTTACCGCGATCTCCTTTCCTTCGTACGATGTGGGTTTCCCGCTGACGGGACCACCGTACAGCCGAGCTTTGTACCCCGGCTCATCGTTGATCCGCGCGTTGATCTCCAGGGTCACGCGGTTTCGAAGATGATCGAACCCCCGAGTCGAGACGGCGAGGCCCAGGGCAAAGGCCTTGAGGATCCGCGCGTCGTGCGGGTCGCTCTGCATCGTGCGTTTCACCGTCATTCGATACTTCACGGCCTCCGGCGGGTAGAACCCCGCGTCAACGGCACCGCTGCCGGCCGCGAGGACTCGCCCAAAGCCCTCCGTCTTTGCGGTCAGGAACAGTAGCTCCGCGACGGCCTTGTAATTCCCCCAGGCGAGGTCGAGCCCGCCGGTCTCCTTCGTCGAGATGATCCCGCGTTGGTACAATTCCATGGCCCAGCTCAGGTTCCCGCCGGTTGCGGAGGTGTCGAGCCCGAGGTCGTTGCAGATGTTGTTGAGGTAGATGACGATCTGAGGCTTCGTCATCCCGATGTTCGGTCCGAGCTTCCCGACGGTCACGTACTCCGGGCCGTCGCCCTTCAGGTACCGCTTCCCATTGTATCCGAGCGCTTCCACGTGGCGGACGAGCTCCGCGAGGTCCGCGTCGTCCGGGTAGACCGACGTCACGTCGTTCATCGGGCGGCAGTTCACCGGGCATCGGAAACAGCCGTTCATGTCCGGGCGGAACGGATCGAAGTTCTCGGAGTCGAGGGCGTCGAGCCACACCGTTTCCTGATTGTTCTTCGTGGCCATGGCCCAGATCTGGCGGGACGGCTTGTAGAGGAATGGAGTCCCCCGCTCGTGGAGAATTTTTCCAACTCCCGTGTTCATGAACTGGCGCGCGATGTCGCGGTTCGCCGGCGACACCTTCGCGGGGTACGCGTAGTCGAGGCGCAGCAGGTGCTGGACCAACACCGCCTTCAGATTCAGGGAGCCCATCTTGGCTCCGCCCCCGCCGCGCGCGTGGAGCGACTTCGGGCCCGCCATCACGCCCGCGATGCGGACGCCTCGCTCGCCCGCTTCCGTGATGTTGATCATCGCGAGGTCCCGCTCCCAGGCGCCGTTGAACTCGAACGCCATGCGGCGGCGCATGTCGATGTTGTTCAGGCCCCAGAACGGCGTCGCATCTCGGAACTCGAGGTCACCCCCCGTGATGTACAAGAGGGTCGGGTTCGCCGCCCGCCCGTAGAGGATGAGATGGTCGATCCCGTTCAGCTTCAGGAACGACGGGAAATAGTCCCCCGCGTTGGAGTCCAGCAGAATGCGGGAGTCGGGGGACCAGGACGTGAGGTTCCCCCGGGACGCGCTCGGGATGATCCCCGTCCCGATCCCCGCTCCATAGATGAGCGGAATCTCCGGGTTCAGAGGCTCCAGGGAGGGGTCGAGGAGGTTCGCCAGGTAGAACATGTTCAACCCGCGACCCCCAAGAAACACGTCGACGAGTCGACGCGGCGCGTACGCGGGCCGGACCTCCCGTCGCTCGAGGTCGATGAACAGGGTGCGACCCTGCGTCGGGAATTGGCGCTCCGTGGTGAGGCGACGGAGGAGCCGGTCGACGCGCTCCCGGATCATCCCGCTGACAAAGGGCCTCCGAGTTAAAGCCCTTGCCGGATTCGTTCTCGGAGTTCGAACTCGGGTCTACTGGCTCTCCGCCTTTCGGAGGTCCTCCTCGCGTTTTCGGAGCCTCTCCTCCCGATCGAGGAGGTCGAAGGCCATTTTCTGAATGATCTTCACGCGGTGCTCGATGTCCTTCTTCGCAGCTTCGACGTCGAACTCCGGAGGGCCTTTCTTCCCGGCCTCGATCCTCGCAATCAACGCCTGGTTCTCCCGGTGGGCCTTTTCGATTGCCTCGCGCTGCGCTCCGACCGCCGCCTCCTTCTCCTGCAACTTGCTCTCACGGTCCCGTAGCTCCGCCATGCGCCGCTCGAGGTCCTGCCGATCCGCCTCGAGCCGGATCCGCTCCGCGGCGATGTCGGGGCCCGGGGCGGGCGGCGGCGGAAGGCGCCCTGCTTCCTCCCGGGTGCGATTCCGTTGCGCCTCGGCATCGGCCAGCCGTGCCCGCAACTCTTGATGTTCCGAATCCTTTGCGCGCAGCCGTTCCTGAACCTCCTTCTCGGCAAGCGCCTTCTCCTCCCGCAAGCGATCCCGCTGCGCTTCCGCGTCGGCCAAGCGTGTCCTCAGCTCATGGTGCTCGGCGTCCTTCGCTCGGAGGCGCTCCTCGACCTCCTTCGCGCTTGCCTCCACCGTGTCCACGATGGCTTTCTCCCGCCCCGCCAGCTCCGCTTGCCGCGTCTCGATGTCCTTTGCGAGAGCGTCCGGACCGGCCCGGTCGGGTCCCTTGGCGGACGAGCCCGCATCTGGCGTGCCGAAGTGAGCCTCCGCCGTGGTCAGCACCGCCTTTCCCCATGCGATTTCCGACGGCTGGACATCGCCCTTCGCGATCAGGACCAAGCTCACCTTCTCCCCGTGCAGGGCGGTCGCCGTGTTGTATTCTCCGATGAAGATGCTTTGGCGGTCCGCGAGTCCGCGTTCCGGGACGGCGGCGAGGAAGTCACCGAACTCGATGACGCAATCCTGGTCCATCACGAACTCGCCCACGTAGCCGCCCTGGGAGTCGAGGATGAAGACCTTCTGGAGGTCCGATTTCTGCCGGGTCTTGGGCGTGGCGGGCACGGTGATCCTCCTGGGGAGCCGCGCTGGTGGTTCGACCTCCGCGAATATAATCCCTTCGTTGTGAAGGTTTGCCTCGGGTGCTGTGGCGGGAGCCTTCATGTAACTGAGGCCGGTCCCCGGCCCCGGTGAGACCCTGGGACTTCGGTACACGGGAATCCGAGTTCGGGACCTGGACCGGTCGCTCGAATTCTACACGCGGGTCCTCGGGATGGCGGCGAGGTTCCGAACGAACATCCCGGAGACCGGCGGGAAGATCGCGGGCCTGAAGAGGCCGCGCGGGAGCCAGCTGCTCGAGCTGAACTGGTATCCCGCGAAGGGAATGCACCGGCCGTACCGCAACGGGGACGAGCTGGACCACTTGGCGTTCCACGTCGGCGAGGTGCGCAGGTTCCTCCGGGACCACGCGGGCAAGCTCAAGGTCGCCATGAAGCCCTTCCGCGAGGGAGGCGACTGGCTTGCGTACATCAGCGGCCCGGACAGCGAGTGGATCGAGCTGATGAGCCCGGCGCGGTCCCCGATACGCCCCGCTTGATCAAAGGACGATTCGGGCGTCGAGGACTCGGTACCCCTTCCCGTTCTCCAGGACCGCAACGGGGTTCAGGTCGACCTCCTGGATCTCCTCGAGCTCCGTCACGAGCACGGAGAGCCGCTGAAGGGCGTCCACGAGGGCGTTGACGTCGCTCGGCTTCTCCCCGCGGATTCCCTGGAGGAGCGGATACGTGCGGGTCGCTTGGATCATCCGAAGCGCGTCCGCGTCCGTGATCGGCGCAAGGCCGAAGGACACGTCCTTGAGGACCTCCACATAGATTCCACCGAGGCCGAACGCGAGGAGGGGGCCGAACACCTTGTCTCGCGTCATTCCAAGAATCGTCTCCTTTCCACCCTTCACGAATTCCTGCACGACGAATCCCTCCGATGGGGCCCTCGCTTTCTCGAGCCTCTTCACGATTCTCGCCGCGGAGGAGCGCACGTCCGCGTCATCCCTCAGGTCCACTGCGACGGCACCGAGGTCCGACTTATGGACGAGCTCGAGACCGACGGCCTTGAGGACGACGGGGAAGCCAATCGACCTCGCGGCGACGAGGCTCCCGGTCCACGTCAAACGCCGGGAACCGCCCTTCGTCCCGCTCGAGGTACTCCTTGTGGCGGTACATCGCGGCAAGGGTTCGCGCGGCGCTTTCGGGGAACAGGTACGACGGGATCGAGTTCGTGACGAGCTCGACGAACCCGGGGGACTCCTCGCTCCGGCCGAGGAAGTTGCACAGCACGGTTTTCTTCGAGCCCCGCGCGGCGCCCACGATCGCCCGGGCGACGTTCACCTCCTCCGTGACGATCGGCGGGACGTAGATCACGATCGCGGCGTCCACGGACTCGTCCTTCAGGACGGCCTCGACGCCCTTCCGATACTCCTCGGGGCCGGCGGATGCGATGAGATCGACGGGGTTCCGGAGGGACGCCTCCGGCGGGGCCCACGCCCGCATCGAAGCGACCGTCGCCTCCGAGAGCGTCGCCATCTCCATCCCGTTCTCGATGAGAAAGTCCGTGCACATGATCGCGGGCCCGCCCGCGTCGGTGACGATCGCGACCCGTTTGCCCCGCGGCAGGGGCTGGCGGGCGAACGCCATGGCACAGTCGAACAGCTCCTCGATCGAGTTCGCCCGGAGCACGCCGGTCTGCGTGAAGGCCGCGTCAGCGGCGACGTCGCTCCCGCCGAGGGAGCCCGTGTGGCTCACCGCCGCCCGGCCCCCCGCCTCCGTCCGGCCCGCCTTCACGGCGATGACCGGTTTCTTCTTCGTGACGCGCCTCGCGATGCGGACGAAGTTCTTCGGGTTCCCGAAGTTCTCGAGGTACATCAGGATCACCTTCGTCTCCGGGTCGTTCTCCCAGCTCTCGAGGAGGTCGTTCCCGCTGACGTCCGCCTTGTTGCCGAGGGACGCGAACTTCGCGAATCCGAGCTTCAGGTCCTTCGCGTGGTCCAGGATCGCGACGCCGAGCGCGCCGCTCTGGGAGAGGAAGGAGATGTGGCCGCGGAGGGGCGGGGTCGGTGCAAACGTCGCATCCATCTGGATGTCGGGAGCGGTGTTGATCACGCCCATGCAGTTCGGGCCCACGAGTGCGATCTTGTGCGTCCGGACGAGCGCCCGCAACCGCGCTTCTCGCTCCTCCCCGACGCCGCCGATTTCCCGAAAGCCCGCCGTGATCACGACGAGTCCGCGGACGCCCTTCCGCGCGCAGTCCTCGATGGCGTCGAGGGCCGCTTCCGCGGGAATCGCGACGATGGCGAGGTCGACGGGGTCCGGGACGTCGAGGACGCTCGGATACGCCTTCACGCCCCACACGGAATCCGCGTTCGGGTTCACGGGGAAGAGCTTCCCCTGGAACTCGTTCACAATCAGGTTTCGCATGATCGCATAGCCGACCTTCCCCTTCGTCCGGGACGCGCCGATGACGGCGATGGACCTGGGGCGAAAGATCGGGTCGACGCGGTCGCCCACGCGGGGTCGCTAGCACCTTGACCTCTATAAAGGGTGAGTCGAGCGTCCGGACGGGCTACGCAGGGAGCATCGTGATCACGACCGCGACCCGCCCCGCGCCCGTCTCCTCCCGCCAGCTCTCCTCGAGGCGGGCGAGTCGTCTCTTCGTATCCTGGAGAACCTCCTCGACCTGCGTGATCGCGTCCCGCCGCCAAGGCAGCTTATAGAACAGGAGCCGGCCAACCTCCCACTCCACGGTGCCGCGCGCCTGGATCGCCTTCACGCTGTCGTTGATCATCCCCTTCAGCATCCCGAGGACCGCGAGGCGGTAGGCGACCTTCTCCTCGTCCTTCAGCCGGTCCCAAACGTGGGACGAATCGATCCCCTTCGCGGGCATCTCGTAGTACGTCTCCGCCAAGTTCCCGCGCATTTCCGAACGCGTCGGTCGGATCAGCTTCGCCTTGCGAAGACGGTTCACGTGATGGTGGACCGTGGCAGGCGTGAGGCCGAGGGCCTTGGCGAGCCCGGAGATGCTCGCCTCTTGCTCGAAGAGCATCGAGAGGATTCGCAGCCGGGTGGGGTCGCTGAGGATCTTTACCTGCGTCGGGGACACGTCAATTTTGCTCTTCCGGTCCGCTGGCATCGCATCAAATCCCAAGGGTTTATTTAGACGCTATCAAAACGAGATAGGCACGTCAAAACATATAAGTACCGCGCACGGGATTGATAGATTAGACGGTATCTAAACGATAAGGCGAGGTGAATAGAATGAAGACAAAGAAGTCCCCCCTAATCCCCGGCACGACACCAGCCGATCAAGCAATCGCCCATGTCGTTCGCCTCATTTCCTCCTTTAACAAGTAGGCCGTCCGGCCTGCTTGTCCCCCCACTTTTCCGCCATCTTACGCCATTGGGCGAGGCCTTCCCGACATCGGGCGGCCGCGATTTTCTCTTCGGGTGCGAGCCGTCGAAGAACTGGAATGCTGTGGGCCTTCGGGCCTACCCTTGGGGCGGCGATGGCGGCGGCGGACCGTCGCGAGCGGGTCCCTCCGGCCGGTCCGATGGCGCGTTCGCGGGCGGTTGCTCGTACGGCCTCGGCGGGGCGGTATACGGCGTCGGCGGAGGGGGTCCCGCGGCCGCCTTGCGTCGGCGGAGGATCAGGAAGACGACGACGGCGACCACCAGAAAGAGGACGCCGCAGCCGATGAAAATGTAGGCTCCCAGGAAGAGGTTCGATCCGTTCGAGGTCTTCGTCAAGTCAACGGATACCGTCACGGCCCCGGTCGGCTGCGCGTCTCCTGGGACGATGCCTACGTTGTCGATGATCACGGAGATCGCGCCCGTCGCCCTGCCGAACGTCCCCCGCGCGTTCAAGGTGTTGTTTGTGTTTTCGCGGTAGTACTGGAAGCTCGACGCGCTGTCGTTCGCGTAGTTCGCGAGCTCAGTCGCCGGGACGAAGTACACGTCGATCGCGGTTCCGTTCGTAACGAGGATGTTGTAGTCGATCGACTCGAACTCGCTCAGCGTCATCGTGTAGGCGGTCCAGTGGTTCATCGGGAGGGTCACCGTCTCCGCCACGGGCGAGTCCACGGTCCTCGCCGTCCCCTGATGGGTGGCTCCCGCGATTGGCACCGCTATGGAGAGGGCAATGACGACGGCGCCCGCAATCGCGAGACGCGGCACCAATGATCGCACGAACTTCATCAAACGTTGCTGCAATGCCGGCGGGCGTTCTTAAGCGTTCCACCGAAATCCCTGATCGGGCACTGGAAGCGATTCGATTCTCCATCGTTGAGGGTCCGGAGTCGGGCCCGAAAATCCTTATGCGGCCGCGGGGGTTCGCGCCGGTGGGTCTCCATGGCGACGCGGCTCGCGGGGCACAAGGCTCTCGTGACGGGAGGGGCGCGCGGGATTGGCCGGACGATCGCTCTCTCCCTTGCGGCGGAGGGGGCCGATGTCGGCATCAGTTACCTCGCGAGCCGGCCGTCCGCGAACAAAGTCGTGACGTCGATTCGCGATTCCGACGTCAAGGGATCCGCGCTCCGCGCGGATGTGACGAAGGAAGCGGACGTCAAGCGCCTTGTCGGTGCCACGGTTGACAACCTGGGCGGTCTGGACATCCTGGTGAACAACGTCGGAAATTTCCTCGTCAAGGACGTGGAGCATCTCTCGTATGCGGAGTGGCGCGACCTGATCGACTCGAACGTCACGGCGGCGTTCCTCTGCTCCAAGTACGCGATTCCCCACATGAGGAAGGCGGGCTGGGGGCGCATCGTCTCTCTCGGAGCGGCGGGCGCATATCGCGCACACGGCTCGAAGGGGATGTCGGGATTCTACGCGGGGAAGGCGGGGATTGTGGCGCTGAGCAAAGCCCTTGCGCGGGAGGTCGGGCGACATGGGATCACTGTCAACGTCGTGTCTCCAGGAATCGTCAAGGACTACAGCCTGACGCCCGCGCAGGCGAAAGGAACGAAGGACAAAGAGACCGCTGTCCGCCGTCCCGGCACCGCGCAGGACCTCGCAAACGCGGTCGTCTTCCTGTGCTCGAACGAGGCGGAGTTCGTCACCGGGGACGTGTTGAACGTCACCGGAGGCTGGCTCCTGTAAGGGAGCGAGTGGAGAACTGCTTTAGGCGTCTTCTCGCATCCTCAGTGTCGTGAGTAGACCCGCGATCTTCTATGACGACCGATATCTCGACTACAATTTCGGGAAGGACCATGCGTTTCAGAGCGTCCGCTCGAAGCTCGCATACGAGTTGATGCGGTCCGCGAAGCTGTTCGACGAGCACGCGGACGCCCTGGTCCCGCGGCCCGCCACGGAGGAAGACCTGCTCCTCGTCCACGAGCGCCGATACATCGACGCCGTGCGGGAACTCTCGGTGCACGCGCGTCCCGAGGCGTACGAGTGGGGGTTGGGGCCGGGCGACAACCCGATTTTTGCGGGGATGTACGACGCGGCCGCCCTGCAGGCGGGCGGGACGATCGCGGCGTGCGAGCTCGTTGCGAAGGGAGAGCGCCCCCGCGCGTACAACCTTGGCGGTGGGTTCCACCATGCGATGCCGGGGCGGGCGTCCGGGTTCTGCATCTTCAACGATGTCGCGGTCGGACTCCGCCGAGTCTTGCGGTCGGGGCTGTCGAAGCGCGTGCTGTACCTTGACATCGACGCGCACCACGGCGACGGCGTTCAGGAGATTTTCTACGAGGACCCTCGTGTCCTGACGATTTCCCTCCATGAGGACGGCCGGTTTCTGTTTCCGGGCACGGGGTTCCCCGGTGACGTCGGGCGGGGGAAGGGTAAGGGATACGCGGTGAACGTTCCCCTCCCGCCGTACACGCGAGGGGCGAGCTACCTGTACGCGTTCGAGGAGATCGTCCCGCCGCTCGCCCGTGCGTACAAGCCCGACCTGATCTTCACGCAGACGGGTGCGGACGCGTACTACACAGACCCGCTCGCCCATTTGAAGCTCACGACCGGGACATACGAGCGCATCGCGCGAATCGTCCTAAGTCTATCCGAGGGATTGTGCGGTGGCCGATGGGTGTCCGCGACGGGCGGCGGGTATGACATCGTTGCGTGCGCCCGCGTGTGGACCTTGATTGCAGCGACGATGGCGAAGATCACCGTCGGCGATGACATCGATCCGCAATGGAGAGAGATGTGCCGCCGTGAAACGGGAGTGAGCCTCTCGGACACACACCTAAGGGATGGCGAAGACTCGCGGGAGGAGCGCGTCTCCCGCGCCGTCGAAGAGGTGGTGCGTGAGGTGAAGGGTGAAGTGTTCCCTTACCACGGTCTGAGCACTCAGTAGGGGCGCGTCGAGCGTCGCGCGAGGAGGCCCGCAAGTGCCATCGTTGCGGGAGACCGAAAAAGGAATCGTCCCGGCGTCGCAGTCGTCGCAACATCGTTTTTCCCCTCAGATTTTGCGATTTCACTTTCATTTTTCTCCATTCACGAACTGTTCCAACAATCTTTATACCGTGCGGCTAAATAGCATTAAGGGATGGGCGCACTCGGAAGACTCGCGCGCACATTCGCGAACGACGCGGCTTTTCGCACCGTGCAGCCCACGCAGAGAAAACCCGCGGTGACGACCTGATGGCAGAAGCGGCACCGGACGACGCGAAGAAGTCCGCAGAGGATGTGCGAGAGGAGTTCGAGGAGAAGATCGACCGCCTTCGGAGGCAGTACGAGCGGGACCTCCACAGCTTCCGATACGAGATCGAGGAGCGGGAGTACCGCCTGAAGGCGTATGAGGACAAGTTCAACAAGATCAAACAGCCGCCGTTGCTCTACGCGTACGTCGTCCGGAAGGAGGGCCCGGACCTGGATGGCAACCAGGTCGTCGTCGCGCGGGCCACGGAGCTGCTCAAGGTCTCGACGGGCCTCGTCGACAAGTCCAGCCTCGGGCTCGGACAATACGTGTGGGTCCACCCGCAGACGTACGCGATCGTCGAGGGGAGCGCGACGAAGAACTCCGGCGTCATCGCGAAGGTCATGGACCTCCTCGACGGAAAGCTCGTCGTGAGCATCGACGGGGACATGGAGAAGCGCCTCGTCGAGTGCGACAAATCCCTCTTCAAGAAGCTGAAGCCCGGATTCCAGATCAGCGTCCTCCCGCCGACGATGGAGATTCTCGATGTGCTGCCGAACCTCGAGGTGAAATCCCTGCTCCTCGGCGAGAAGCCGAACGTCACGTACAAGATGATCGGCGGGCTCTCCGAGCCGATCGAACGGATCCGCGACGTCGTCGTGCTGCCGTTCCAGGAAACGAAGCTGTTCGAGCAGATCAAGCTCGTCCCCCCGCGGGGGATCCTCCTCTACGGCCCGCCCGGGTGCGGGAAGACGATGCTCGCGAAGGCGATCGCGACGGAGAACGAGATGACGTTCTTCAACGTCAGCATCGCGGACGTGCTTTCGAAGTGGGTCGGCGAGTCCGAGCGGATCGTGAAAGAGATCTTCCGACAGGCCCGCGAGCGGGCGCCGAGCATCGTGTTCTTCGATGAGATCGAGGCCCTCTTCACCGTGCGGGGCATGATGGACACGTCCGGCGTCCACAAGAACATCATCGCCCAGATCCTCAGCGAGATGGACGGTCTGATCCAGATGGAGAACGTCTTCGTCCTCGGCGCGACGAACCGCGCCGACCTCGTCGACCCCGCGCTCCTCCGGCCGGGCCGGTTCGACGAGATCATCGAGATCCCCCGCCCGACCCGCGCGGCTTCCGAGGAGATCGCGAAGGTCTACGTCACGGAGGACCTCCCCGTCCCCGCGGAGCTCGAAGAGCAGAGCGGGGGCCACGGGCCGGCGATCGAGGCGCTGCGGAAGTACGTGATCGACGAGCTCTTCGGCGAGAACAAGTGGGTGAAGGTGAAGCTCGACGCGGAGGCGAAGGAAGCGATCAAGACGGTCAAGCGCATGGACATCGTCAGCGGGGCGATCATCAGCGCGATCGTGAAGACCGCCAAGAAGAACTTCGTGAAGCGCGTCATCGTGATGAAGAAGGCGGACCGCAAGAAGGAGGGCCTCTCCTTCCGGGACCTCGAGATGGCCGTCGATGAGGAGTGCAAGGAGCACGCGATCACGGAGATGTACGTCTACGAGAAGCGCCAGAGGGAGGTCTTCCGGACGGGCGCAGACCCCATGGTCGGGTGACGGATGGGGACGCGGGTCCAGGGGACCGAACATGAGTACACGCTGTACTGCCGCAAGATGGGGACCCTCGGGTTCGATCCCCACGTGATGGCCCTGGACCTCCTGAGGGAATCGGACCTCCACCTGGCGGGTGAGTTCATCAAGAACGGCTCCCGCGCGTACTACGACGTGGGGCACTTCGAGCTGAGCACCTGCGAGGTGACGAACCCCTGGGACCTCGTGACGTGGGAGAAGGCCGGGGAGAAGATCCTCGACTGGCTCCGCAAGGTGATGGAGGACAAGTACACGGCGGGCGGCGTGAAGATCCACGCGTTCAAGAACAACACGTCGCCGGACGGGACCTCGTACGGGTCGCACGAGAACTACTGCGTCTCGCGGGACGTCGCGTTCCCCGAGGAGTTCGTGCGGACCCTCGTGCCCCACCTCGCGACGCGGTTCATCTACACGGGCGCGGGGGACATCATCGACGGGAAGTACGTCCTCTCGCCGATGGCGTACCTGACGTCCACGATCGTGAGCGGGGAGACGATGCACGACACGGGGATCCTGAACACCCGCGACGAGCCGCACGCCGACGCGCGTCGCTGGCGGCGCCTCCACGTGATCGTCGGGGACGCGCTGATGAACGAGACGGCGATCCTCCTCCGGCACTTCGTCACGTCCTCCGTCCTGAAGCTGATGGAGGAGAACCGACTCAAGGACGCACCGAAGCTGAAGAGCCCCGTCGACGACGTCTGGCGCAACGTCGAGATCCGCGACCCCGGGAAGTGGAAGGTCCACCTGGCCGACGGGTCCGTCGTCTCGCCGATCGAGATCCAGCGATACTATCTGGGCAAGATCGAGGCGCTCGTCGAGGACGATGGGGACCGCCGGGCGTTCAAGCTGTTCGAGGAGGTCCTCGACGGCCTGGGTAACAAGAGCTCGAAGCATCTCGCCCACCGCATCGAGTGGCTCGACCGGTACTACGCGATCCAGGAGGCGACGGCGGACGGCGCGGGGCCGGACGTCGAGATGAGCGCCTGCAAGCAGTACTCGGAAATTGGCGAGGAGCGGTCCCTGTTCTACCAGCGCCAGCGGAAGGGGCTCCTCGACCGCGTGACGACCGACGACCGGATCCTCCGAGCGATCCAGGAGCCCCCCGCGGACACGCGTGCGGTACTCCGGCGGAATCTGTGCGACAAGTTCAATATCGAAGCGATTGATTGGAGCTTCTTGGTCGTGAACGACGGGACCCGACGGCGGATAGACTTGTACGATCCATACGCAACGGAGCTAGAGGAATATGCAGCAGCAATCTGAGCCGCGACCGCAGAAGCGGAAGAAGAAGGAAGAGAAGAAGCTCGAGTTCGAGGCGGGCAAGGTCTTCAACCCCGGCGAGGTGAAGGAAGAGGACTTCGAGCTCGACCTTGAAAGCGCGAAATTTAAAGCTCAGAAGGGAGAAGGCGGGGATCGCCGTAGCTGAGTTCCACGGATAGTTTCGGCCATCCCCCTAAGTAACCCTGGTAAGACCCTACTGCCTGCACGTCAGAGTGGTCTCTGCCGAATACATAGCTGGCTTCATGGACGGCGAGGGCTACATCGCCGTCGGCCGTATCCCTCGCAGTCGATCACCCGAGTTCCCTGTCCGGGTGGTCCTCTATAACACGAATCGGGAGTTGCTGGAGGCCATTCGTCAACATTGGGGTGGGACGCTGTCCTGTTCCCCGCCGCGAAAATCGGCTTGGAAGGCCCAGCACGCCCTCATTTGGACCAATGCCGCAGCGGCTCAGGTGATTGCACGGGTGGCTCCTCACCTTCGAGTGAAGTCAAGGCAGGCGGCGGCCGTCCTCTGGTTTCATGAGCATCTTCGCGCGTGTCAGAGAGCGCGAGACCCACGGGGCCGCCTTCTCCAACTTTCTTCTGAAGAGCTTCAGTTTCGGGAAGCGTTCCACCGCTACTTGAAGTCCATGAATGCGCGCGGAGCATCGGCAGGACGGATGCCCTTTGGAAGCGCTGACGAGGGGGATCTCGGAGAGCGGACGGAACACCCTTCTGTTGAGTATCTTGCGGGCTTCTTGGACGCGGAGGGTTCTGTCATGGTCTGCAAATCGAAACCCAAGTCTGCTCCGAACCCTCGGTATCAGGCTCGACTATCGGTCAGCAATACGTGCAGGAGTGTCTTGGTTGACATTCGACACGCCTTTGGTGGCAATATCTACGAGGATCCGCGCGCGAAGGCCGAGTGGAAACCGTGTTACCAACTAGTCTGGACCGGCAACGGAGTTGAGCGGATCTTGCGCGTAGTCATCCCGCACCTTCTACTCAAGGGAAGGCAGGCCGAACTCCTCTTAGAGTTTGTCCGATACCAGAGGTCTCTGCAATCCCGTCGTCGAGGTTCGGGCGGGACGGTTGCGACTTCCTCGAGCGACGAGGTGGCTGACTATCGGGAACGCCTGTATCGCGGATGTAGGGAGCTGAACGCAAAGGGCAGGCCCCAATCATCGGTTACCCCCGCGCCGAGTTCGTCGCCTCTCCCTCTCGCCCCCCGCGCTGGGTGACTACGCGGAGTTGTGCTGCCCGGCGGGAAAGGGAAAACGACGGGCTCACGCTGGAGCCCGCACTTCACGCCTTGTTGTGTCCCGCGCCACGACTCGGGTCGTTCCTAATGGCTCACGCAAGCCACGTTGCCCGAGGGGACCTGACCACCGGTGGTGGGAGGGCTGAACGTACAATCGACCGTCAGCACGATGTTCCCCGTCCCCGCCGGCTGCTCGACCGTGATCGTTGCAGTCCGGAACAAGAGGTCATTGATGTCCTCCCTCCAGTTATTGTTCGGGCAGCCCGGCGCATTGGGAACGGGGGTCGTCGGCGCATTCGTAGTGACGGTGAACGGAACATTGCCGTTCTTGATCTGATTATTGGCAATCGATGTGCTCCCCTTCACGGTGATCGGTGCAGGATTCTGTC
>VBML01000080.1 GCA_005878915.1 Methanobacteriota archaeon
CGAATCATTCCGGCCCCTATGGATCGCGAGACCTCAGGCTCGCCTGCGGATGACCTTCGAGCCGCCATCGCGGCAGTAGAATGGATGCCCCGTTCCGAAAGCGCAAGGGAGGCTCCCTCCCGTCTCATTCTCGTCGGCCCTCTATCGGGTACTCGCACCGTCGCAGAGGGTCGCCGGCTCCCGTCGCAAGGGGTCGGACGCCCTCCGCGGTGACGAACCGCGGGCAGCCCGGGTCGTCCTCGAAGGGAGGCGTCGCCGAATCGTTGGCCCGATGGTTCGGCCGCGCCTATCGCCACACTGCTAGGATGATTCCCATCACGGTGTACGTGATGAGAAGCTCCGCCTGGGTGATTCCGAAGAGTGCTGGCGGGCGACGCTCGAACATCACGTTCGTGACGCCGTGCGTCAGGACGAAGCCGAGCCAGACCAGGAACCCCACCTCGGCACCCTCCACGAGACCCGTAGCGGACAGGCCGTTGACGAACAGGACAAGGATGAAGGAGGTGAAGATCGCGAGAACGAGGCCCCCGGCGAGGGCCTTCGCCGCGCCCTCCGGCATCCCGCCTTCAGACTTCATCCCAAGAAGGGCCATCCACCGCTTCCCGAAGACCGGCGGGGAATACCAGACGGCGCCGATGACCCATGCGACGATGCCAGTCACAATCACAGCGATCCAATTAATTCCGCTGAAGCTGAAGTCCACCATGGAACCCGCCTCCCTCCCCGGCAGAGGGGCCTGTTCGCAAATAGGTTACGTCAACTAGGGCTGCCCGACGTGGTGATTCACCGGTGGGTCACGCCTTGGTGCCTTTGTACGCGGCTTCGTACGCCTTCGCCGAGGCGTCCCAAGACAGGTCTCCCGACATGGCATTCTGCTGAAGCGACTTCCATCCGCGGCGCCTCCGGTAGAATGCAAGCGCGCGGGAAACCGCGTCCACAAGATCCGCCTCCGAGAACGTCGAGAAGACGAACCCGTTCCCTCGTTTCGAGTCCGCGTCAACGTCAGCGACGGTGTCCGCGAGGCCCCCCGTCGCGCGGACGATCGGGATCGTCCCATATCGGAGGCTGATCATCTGGCCGAGACCACAGGGCTCGAACTTCGACGGCATCAGGAAGAAATCGGAGCCCGCGTAGATTCGGTGAGGATCGCGGGAATCAGGACCTCGAATCCCTTTTGTTCCGTGACCCGGGAGACGATCCCCAGGAGTGGCGTCCCGGGTTCCTCGCGGAACCCGACCTCGCGTTGCAGGGCGGTCTTGTTCTCCTTCTTCTTCTGGACACTCGATCTCGTGTATGACCTCGCAAGGTTCGAGTCCGTGGCGGGGTTCCAAACATCGTAGTCGATCCCGTTCAGAACGCCCGAGAGTTTCGACGCGCGGGAGCGAAGGAGGCCGTCGAGGCCGTAGCCGTACTCCGGGGTCTGGATTTCGGTGGCGTACGTCGGACTGACGGTGGTGACTCGGTCCGCGAAGACGATTCCCGCCTTGAGGAAGTTCATCTTGCCATAGAATTCCACGCCGTCGGGGTTCCAGATTTCAGGGGGCAGGCCCGACCAGTCAAAGACCTCGCGTCCGAAGAGCCCCTGGTGCTGGAGGTTGTGGATGGTCAAGAGGCATCGAATTCCCCGGTACCGAGCGTCCGCCGCGAACGTTGTCTTCAGATACGCGGCGGCGAGGGCAGAATGCCAGTCGTTCAGGTGGACCGCGTCCGGCCACCAATCCGCGAGGGGAAGGAGGTCGAGGACGGATCTCCCGAAGAACGCGAACCGTTGGCCGTCGTCCGGATACTCGTACACCTTCGGTCGGTCAAAGAGAGGGGTGAAGTCGACAAGGTACACGGGGACGCCGTCGATGCTTGATTTTCGAAGCCGCGCCTCGTGATCCGCCCCGCCAATCGCGACGGAAAACATACCGAGGCTCTCGGAGGATGCGGAGATCGAGCCATACTTGGGCATCACGATTCGCACGTCGTGGCCGAGCCCCCGGAGGGCCTTCGGCAGGCTTCCCGCGACGTCGCCAAGGCCCCCGACCTTTGCGAGCGGGTACGCCTCCGCGGACGCGAACAGGATTTTCATGGAGGTCCGCGGTGCGACACGAGGCCTCTACTTAAACGTGCGGCCCGGGACCACAAGATATATGGCCGGAGCGCCGGTGGGGAGCCGAGTTCCTCCGATGACTGCTGTCGAGAAGGGGAAGCGGAAGAAAGCGCGGGTCACCGTCCGCGACTTCCGGTCGAAAGGCCTGGACGGGACGTGAGGATGCGCACATCGGCTCGCCGTGGGGGTCGGCCCGTCGGCCACCTCGTCCTCGTTCTCCATACGCACCTCCCGTGGGTGATCGGTCACGGACGGGGTCCCCACGGGCAGGACTGGCTCAACGAAGGGGCTGCGGAGTGCTACCTCCCGATCCTCCGAGTTCTCGATCGGATCGTCGAGGATGGCGGGAGCCCTCGAATCACGATCGGGATCACGCCCGTGCTCAGCGAGATGCTCGCCTCCCCAAAATTCCGGCGGGACTTCCCTTCCTACCTGGATGAGCGGCGGGGGCTGGCATTGCGGGACCGGGAGGAGTTCGAGGCGATCGGGAATCCTCTCGCGGCTCGGCTCGCCGCCTCGTGGGAAGCGTTCTACGAAGGGGCGACGCGGGATTTCGGGGAGACGTACGGCCATGATCTCCTCGCGGCGTTTTCCAGACTCCAGGAGGACGGCCACATCGAGGTAATCACCTCTGCCGGGACGCACGGGTATCTCCCCCTCCTGGGTCGAGACGAGTCCGTTGAAGCCCAGGTGCAAGCGGGCGTCTCTTCGTACCGCCGCCATTTTCGACGAGCACCGCGCGGGTTCTGGCTCCCGGAGTGCGCGTACCGGCCCGCCACCTCATGGTCGCGGCCTACCGGCGCCGCCCGCACCTGGAACCGCCCTGGGCTCGAAGACGTTCTCGTCCGCCATGGCCTCCGATACTTCTTCGTCGACACGCATCTCGTCGCCGGCGGAACGCCCTCGGGGACCTACGGTGAGCTTTTGGAGGCGCAGGAGACCGCCGAGACACGAGCCGCCACTGGCCTTTCCCCCAACGACGCCCACGTGCTCGCGACCCGAGGCCGGAAGCGCATCGCGGTGTTCGCGCGGGACCCGAAGTCGAGCGTCCAGGTTTGGAGCGCGGACTACGGCTACCCCGGAGATGGGGCGTATCTCGAGTTTCATCGCAAGAAGGGGGAGGGCGGCCTTCGGTATTGGCGGGTGACGAGCCGGCCTCTGCCCTTGGACGACAAGGCGCCATACGATCCGAACGCAGCGGCCGCACGGGCCCGTGCCCATGCGGACCACTTCGTGGCGACGGTCCGAGAAACCCTTCGAGCCCATCACCGCGCGACGGGCCGAACGGGCGTCGTGGTCGCACCGTTCGACACCGAGCTGTTCGGCCACTGGTGGTTCGAGGGGCCGGTGTGGCTCGAGGCGGTCCTCCGGGGCCTTCACGGCGACGTGACGCCAGCGACCGCGTCGGAGTACCTCCTCCGATCCCCTCCCTCCTCCATGATCACGCTCCCCGAAGGCTCCTGGGGCCAGGGGGGAGGCCATGGCGTGTGGCTCAACGACGACACGCGTTGGATCTGGGACCTCGTGTACCGCGCGGAGGATGCGTTCATCGACCAGGTGCGTGAAGGGGCCCGGCGCCGCGGCAACAGAGGTTCCCGCGTCCTGACGCAGCTTGCCCGAGAACTTCTCCTCCTCGAAGCCTCCGACTGGCCGTTCCTCGTAACGACGATTTCGGCGCGTGACTACGCAGAGGCCCGCGTGAAGTTCCACACCGCCGCGTTCGACCGCCTTCTCGCCTTGGCGCGGACCTCGGTCGCCGGCCCGATGCCGAAGGGGGATGAGGAGTGGCTGAAGGAGCTGGAATCGCTGGACTCCCCCTTCCCCGACATCGACCTCGGCTGGTGGGCGGGCTCGGCGTGAGTCAATGACGACGCTCTCCTTCCACTTCCATGGGTACCAGCCGGGGGACCTCGTCCGGTGGTTGGAGCCGGACCCTCTGAAGAGTCCGAGGTTCGAAGAGCGTTCGTCCCCCGTTGCCGTTCGCATCGGAGAGGACCGCATCTCCGGCCAGAACTGGACCGACGCCGTGTTACGCACGTATGGCCGAATCGAGACGGTTCTCCAACGCGCCGCAGGGGTCGCATCCGTTGATGTCGAACCGCAGACCCTCGTCTGGCTCTTGGAGCGGGACCCGGACGCCTATCACCGCTTGTTCTCGGCGTGGCGCCGAGGGTCCGCGGGCCTCGTGATGACGCCCCCCTTCCATCCGATCCTCCCGCACCACCACCGAATCGACCGCGATGCCATCTTCGAGGTCATGATCGATTTCTACTCGCCCCTCTTGAATCGTCACGATGGCCCCATCGGTCTCTGGCTTCCCGAGGCCGCGTACTCGTTGGAGACCCTGGAGAGCTACCTGAACTCCGCTCGAAGGGCAACCCTCCATCTCGAGGGATTGCCCGACCTGACGCGCAGTGTCCATCTCCTGCTTGACGCTCGTCAGCTCGCCGCCCCTGAAATTTCGATGACGGCATGGGCACGGACCGGGCTCAATGGAGGGGTCCGGTTCGCGGTACGAGACCCGGGCTTGAGCGGGGACTTTGCGTTCGGCGCGCCGACGCCTCCACCCCGTCCAATGGCGGCCGACGTTCTGGACTTCTCGAGCTGGTCCGACTACGACGAGCACCTCCTTCACGGCCGCACATCGGACACGCGGTGGACGGGCGTGCGACGGTCCGACGGTGCCGTCGTGTCCCGAGTCCACAATGGAGCGCCGTTATCTCAGATCTGGAAGCTCGCGTTCACTCGGATGACGGAGCAGGTCGAGGACGCCGTTCGTCACGCGGCTCGCAAGATTCTGAAAAGGGTGGGAGTCGAGCGGGGACCCGCGGCTCTCCGCCGTCTCGCTGTGGCGTACGCGCGCCATCTGTTCCAGGCCCATTACCGTGCCAACGGCTTCGCGTCATCCGAGGTGGCCTTCGAGGCGGCGGCGACCTCCATCCTCCGGGGGAAGGTTGACGTCGACGTCGCCGGGTTCCTGGCCCGTGGCTACACGGCGATGCTGATGGGCCTACGATCGGACCCCCGCTTCTGGGACAACCTGGATACCCGCGTGACATTCCAAAACGTCGCGTGCCTCGCCCAGGCGTTGGTCGACATGTCAGGGGCGTGTGTGCGGGCGGGGGAGCCCGATCTCGGGGCCCGCCTCCTGAGGCTGGCTCGGACCGCGCTCCTCGAGTTCCCGGAAACGTACGCGCGGCTGGGGCCCTCCGAGCTTCGCGGAGCGGAAGGCTGGGAGACAACGGAAGCGGCGTGGTTTCGCGCCCTCCAGTCCGAGGTTCCCGAGAGGTCCGCGATCGACGCTGTGCGGCGTGCGGCACTGTATGCCGCGGGGGAGGCGATCGCCTCGGGGCGACATGGAGGAACCAGCGCTCTGGCCCAGGACCCCGTTGCGGACACGGGTCACATCGCGGGCGAGGCCGGCGGGGAGTGGGAGAACCGGGGATGGTGCGAGCATCGTTCGGGGTAGCGCACCGGAACGTTCATCGGGGGCGAACAGGGTTCCCAGCCCACTTGAAGGCCACGATCTTCACGTGGGAGTTCCCGCCGAACATCTATGGAGGGGCAGGGGTCCACGCGAAGTACATCGCGACGTCGTTGGCGAAGCTCATCGATGTCGAGGTCCGGACCTTGGAGGAGGGCCCGCCCCCGGAGATCCGCGGGTTACAGGTCCGCCGGTATCGCCCGAGCCTTAAGCCCTTGGGGGTGCCCGACCCGAGAGCCGCGAAGGCGTTCGAGGTCCTGACGTTCAACACGAACGCGGTCGCGGACCCGATCGACTCGCAGATCGTCCACACCCACACCTGGTACACGAATTTCGCGGGCGCCCTCGCCAAGAAGGCGTACGGCTGCAAGCTCGTCGCGACGGTCCATTCCCTGGAGCCCCTACGGCCGTGGAAGCGGGAGCAGCTGGGTGCCGGCTATGAGCTGAGCTCGTGGATGGAGGAGGAGGGGCTCACCGCGTGCGACGCGATCATTGCCGTCTCGGAGGAGATGAAGGCGGACGTCCTGAAGTGCTACGACATCCCCGCGAAGCGAGTTGCGGTGATCCATAACGGGGTCGACCCCGCGAAGTACCATCCCCGAAACGGGGCGGAGACCTTGGGGAAGTTCGGCATTCGGAGACCGTTCGTGTTCTTCGTCGGGCGCCTGACCCGACAGAAGGGCGTCTTCGACCTCGTGGATGCGATGGACCACGTCCCACGGGGGACGACGTTGGTCCTGGCGACCGGGAGGCCCGACACCCCTGATATCGAGGCGGAGCTCCGGCGCGTCCTGAAGTCTCTGCCGAACGTCGTCTGGATCAACCAGATGCTCGAGGACCCGGACCTGGTGAATCTGTACAACGAGGCGGCCACATTCGCGTGCCCGTCCATCTACGAGCCGTTCGGGATCATCAACTTGGAGGCGATGGCGTGCGAGACCCCCGTCGTCGCCACCCGCGTCGGCGGGATCAAGGAGGTCGTCGTGGATCGGAAGACGGGTCTTCTGGTCCCTCCGGGCGATCCCGTGCGGCTCGGGAAGGCGATCGCCACGCTCATCGAGGACCCGAAGCTGGCAGCCCGGATGGGGAAGGCGGGGAGGAAGCGGGTCATCCAGCACTTCACCTGGGACCGCATCGCGGAGAAGACCCTGAAGCTGTACCGGTCGCTGACGTGAATGGACCCGCGGCACGCTCCCGCCATCGAGGCCGTTGAGGACGCGATCCGCCACTCGGTGTCCTTCCGTGAATGGCTGCGCGGACAGAGGTGGTTCGGGGATTCCGTCGGAGTTCGCGCGGAAATCGCCGTGAAGGACCGCGCGGACCTCGTGTCGTCGGGGACCCAGGCCCTTGTTCTGTTCATCGCGGTCGCCCCGCAACCCGAGGGCGACATCGTCATCAATCTCCCGCTGTCCATTTCGCATGCCCGCCTGAGCCCTGGTGCGTTTGAGCTCCCGGTTGGGGCGGGCCGCGTCTACGTGTCGGGGGCGGAGGAGCAGGAGCCCTACATGCGATGGCTCGTCGAGAACTTCGAGCGCAGAGGCAAGATCCCGACGAAGGGAGGGGATTCGCTGTCGTTCCAGGGGGAGCCGTTGGGCGCGTTCCGATCCGTGGGCCCGTCCCTGGCGGGGGACTCGACCAACCTCTTGGTCCGAGTCACCTCGGCCCGCTCTGAGGTCGTGTTCAAGAGTTACAAGCTTCCGGATGTCCGGAATCGGGAGCCCGAAATCCTCGAGCGGCTGCATCGAAAGCAGTTCCGACACGTTCCGCGGTATCTGGGGGAGCTCGCCCTCGGATCGGGGCCTACACGACTCGTCCTCGGCGTGGCCACGGAGTTCGTGGAATCCGTCGACCTGTTTACCTGGATGACCCGCGGATGGCAGGGAGAGTTAATCGAAGCTCCGGAGCCGCCCCGCGAGCCATTCGAGCCGTCGAGCCCCGCGGTGGCGGGGGCTCTCGGGGAGGCCACCGCGGAACTTCACAACGCCCTCTTCGACCGACACCCCGGCACGTGGCAGGCGGAGACCTTCCGCGAGGAGGACGCCACCGCAGCGCGGCGGGCGGCGATCACGAACCTCGGCGAATCCCTTCGGCGGCTCGTGATCCTGGCGAAAGGCGGGGACGCCCGCGCGGCCGAGCTTGCGGCGAAGGCGCGGGAGTTCCTCTTCGACAACCGTGAGGAGATCGAATGGATCCTCCGAGGCCTCGACGCGAACCTCGGGACCCCGAAGATGGTCATTCACGGAGACCTACACCTGGGACAGGTCCTTCGAAGAAACGCCGACGGCGGTCTCCTGTTCATCGACTTCGAGGGGGAGCCGGAGAGAACCCGGGGCCAGCGGTCGTGGAGGCTGCCCCCGCTCCGCGACGTGGCGACGATGAGCCGGTCCTTTTCGTACGTGAAGCACTACGCGTGGCGGGAGGCAGTCCATGGGGATGCGACAGCCGCGATGCGGCTCCTGATGTCAGAGGGACTAGCGCAGCCCGAGGCAGCGACGGCGCGGCGACTTCTCCGATGGGAGGCCTCGGTGGCGGATCAGTTCACCCAACGATACCTGGCCCACTCGACCTTGTACGAAGGGATGCGGCCGGAGGAAGCGCTCCAAGCGATCCAGGGCTGGATGATGGAGAAAGCTCTGTACGAATTCCGGTATGAGCTGAAGTTCCGCCCGCAAAACATCTTCATTCCACTGGAGGGGATCATGACGCTCGCAACCCCGCGGAGTCGCTAGTTCCTGCCTTCAGGCACGGCTCTACCTGATATCGAGAGGAGGGGCTAGATGGATTCGAGGCTGGCGATGGGGGGGCGCAGGTGCGCCTCGAAGGTCTCCGATCAGGTCACAAGGCGCAGACGCTAGGGGCGTCGCGTCATGCCGGGAATCGCGGCTTGGAACTCGACGTCCGCCCGAAGGCGGTTGACCTCTCGTTCGAGGTCGAACTCCAAGTCCTCCAGCTTGAGTGACCCCATATCCAGGAAGGGAGGGAGGCGGAATCGCTCGCGCTCTTGCTCCGGTGGCTCCAGCTCGGCGGTCACGGGGTAGAGAAGCGTTGGGCAATAAGTTAAGCACCACCCGTTGAAATTTCAACGATGATTATCACGGGAAGAAACCACAAGCCACACCCCACGCTGCCCCAACGCCACTCGTCGTCGGAGTGGCAGACAGGCTGCCCGAGGCTGCGAGGCAGGGCCCTGAGGCTCTAGTCGGACTCTCTAAGCCTCTTCAGGACGCGCATGGCCCTAAGCGTGATCATCTTGCTCGGCTGGCCTGCCTGTTCGAGGGCGAAGGGGGCGTGCCCCTTCGGATCCTTCGCGTACCATTCCGCCATCTTCCCCTCGAGGTCCGGGTGGACCGCATCGAGGTTCCACCGGCCATCGGGTCGCCGCTTCTGCTTCAGAAGCGAGATCGCGAATCGGAGGCGGGGATCATCGCCGTACCCGAGGGCGGTCATGAAGTCGAGGCCGACGAGCAGGTCATAGTAGTAGTGCACGGGGTAATGGAACCGGTACCAGGGTGGGTACTCCGGTCCCTGCTTGTGCAGTTCCCGCTGAAGATAGAACTCTGCGGCCAGCTCTACGGCGTGTTTCATTCCCTCCGTCCATTTTTCCTTCGGATATACGGCAAACGCGCTCATGCCCTCCCACGAGTCGAGATTCCGCCCGCTGCCGAAACAGCTCCACCCTCCGTTCTTGTCTCGGTTCTCCGCCAGCCACTCGAAGGCACTCTTCACTTTCGGGTGATCGGCGTAGCCGAACTTCACGAGGGCACGGGTGGTGTTTCCGAGGGTGCATAGGTGGCTCTTCTTTGAGCCATCCATTGCGAACCCTCCGTCGGGTTTCGAGAAGCGCTCGATCCACAGCTCGGACGCTTTCCTGATTTTCGGGTGGGCCTTCGTCATCCCAAGGTCCGATAGGATGAGGAGCATCCAATTCGTAGAGTTGTACTTCGGGCGGTACAGGCTCTCATCGGTCACCCACCAACCGCCGGGCTTCTGTTCGGCAAGGATGTCGGCGGCCCATCCCCGCTTGGGAATCATCTCCTTGGCCGACTGGATGTCCGGGTCGTCCTCCGGTTTCTCGAGCAGCTGCGTCAATGCAAGGTAGCGAATAGAGGGCTGATTGTCCTCGAGCAACCAGTTCATCGCGGTCTTCGCCATTGCGCCTTCCCTATCGAGCACGATCGTCGGTCGTCCCGCTTAGGATAATCGCGCAGACGGCACAAGGGTCCCACGTGGCCCCCGCGCGCATCCGCTCACAGCTTCGTGCCGCACTCCCCACAGAAGGCCACGGTCGTGGGATTCTGGTGATGGCAGTTCGGGCACTCCCGGTAGCCGAGGGGCGAGCCGCAATTCTGGCAGAACTTGCCGGAGCCGGACGGCTTGCCGCACGTCGAGCAGAGCGTCATCCGCTCCGTCATGTCTCCGTCATAGAGGGTCTGCGTTTTGACGTGCTCCCGCATCTGCTCGACCCGGGTTTGCGCCTTCGCGGCCTGGAGCTCCGTCACCAGGGCCGGCGCGTCGTTCGTACATAGCCCCGCCTCGTCGTTCCAGTCCTCCGAGCAGACGTAGAGTTTGCACTTGGGGCACTTCTTGAAGTGGACCTTCGCCTCGTTCACTCCTTGCGTGAACGCGTTGTCATGTTCCTTGTGCCACTCCGCGGACATGTTGCGGAATTGACCGGCCGCGTCCGCAGCCTGCCCCGCGCCCCAAAGGGCGCTGCTCCCGGCCATACCCCCCGCGATCTCCAGCCCACGGCCGAGAAACCCCAGTCGACGCGTGGAGGCCGCGCTCCGCGACGAAACGAACGTCGTGTCGAAGCCGTTGCTGCAGATGTCGCAGTGGAACTTCCACTGAAATCCCTTCTCCCCGCTCAAGTCTTCCACGTTCTTTGGATGATCCAAAAGGGCCATGCTTCCCCTCTCGCCCCGGTAGGTCGGTCGTCCTCTTAAAGCGGGGGGTCCCGGGCGGGGAACCTACACCCGATTCGACTTCCAGAAGTCCTTCAGCTTGTTGCCGCATCGGTTGCAGACCTTCTCCCCAGAGACGACGACCGCGGCGCAACTCGGACATCGATACCGTACGACGGCCCCGCACTTCTCGCAGACGTCCGTGTCCGGGCCCGCGGGACTTCCACACTTTTGGCACGCGGTCACGAGCGCCTTTCCACACTTGTTGCAGAGGGTCCACCCCGTCTCGATAGGGGCGGAGCAGTACGGGCAGACCGCGTGGTGCGGATGGGCACGGCTGCAGAACGGGCAGAACGCGGAGTTCTCGTCTACCAGTTTTCCGCAGAACCGGCAAGCTTTCTTGTAGCCCGGCATGGGAGGCGCATCTCGGCCCTCCTATTTGCTATCGTCCGTCCGAACCCCACGTGTCCTCCCGTGAGACTTGCTCCCGGTGCCTCAAGGTGCCAACGCCCTCGTTATCTACCGGATCCCGATACGGGGGACGGTGCGGGGTCGATCTGGAGGAACGCGGACGAGATGCGTGTGGGCGCTGGGCGACCCTGTCCTGACGACGTATCATGATGCGGAGTGGGGAGTCCCCGAGCACGGCGATCGAAGGCTCTTTGAATTTCTCGTGCTGGAGGGGGCACAGGCGGGGCTCTCATGGTTGACCATCTTGAAGAAGCGGGCGAACTACAGGAAGGCGTTCGATGGATTCGATCCGAAGAAGGTGGCCCGCTACGGAACGAGGGACATACGGAGGTTGCTCGGCGACAGTGGGGTCGTCCGCAACCGCCTCAAGGTCACCTCGGCGGTCCGAAACGCCAACGCGCTTCTCGATGTGCAGCACGAGTTCGGAAGCTTTGATCGCTATGTGTGGGGGTTTGTTCGCGGAGCTCCCCTCCAGAACCGATGGAAGAGCCTGAGTCAGATTCCGGCGAAGACCCGGGAGTCGGATGCAATGAGTTCCGAGTTGCGTCGTAGGGGATTCTCGTTCGTTGGGTCGACGATCTGCTACGCGTTCATGCAGGCGGTCGGAATGGTGAACGACCATGTGGTGACGTGCTTCCGCCACGAGGGCGTACGCCGCCCTGAGTCGTCGCCGCGCGCATAGGGCTATGATCGGAAGCTCACACCAATCGTGGAGAAGTAACGATGGGTGTGGCTGGACATCTCCGTTTGGTTGAGAACAGGCGAGACGCGTTCAATGCACGCGACTGGGAACGATTCCTGAACTTTCACGTGCGGTCGATCGTCGTACAGGCTCCGGGTCTCCCCGAGCCGCTGAAGGGTCACGAAGCGCTCCGCCAGTATGCGCAAGCCTTCATCGCAGCGTTCCCCGACGTCCGGAGCGAAATTGTGCGGAGCTTCGGCGACGGCATGTGGGCGTGCGTGGAACTTACCGCGGCCGGAACCAATACGGGTCCGATGCAGGGACCGGGAGGTCAAGTGATTCCTGCCACGCACAAGCGGATCCGCATGACGCTCGCGGACGTCTTGACGTTCGACCGGGGGCAGATCACGGAGATCCACGAGTACTTCGACCTCGCCGGGATGATGGCCCAGCTCGGACTCATGAAATGAGACCGGGCGGTTCGTGTCGTAAGGCGAGTCTCGGTTCTCTATGGTCTCCGGTGCGCGGTCGGATACGAGTGGCGGGTCTTATGGCTTGATGACGGGGTCGCCGTTGGTCTGTGGGGGCTGTGCGGCTATTTCGGTGATCGAGCGGTCGCTGACTGCGGAGAAATCATAGTCGTTGGCATCATACCCCTTCTTGGAATACTTGTCGCGATGCTTGATCAGCACCCAGGCTTCTTTGCCTCCGAGGCCTGCGGTACG
>VBML01000236.1 GCA_005878915.1 Methanobacteriota archaeon
GATCCGGATCATCGCGTGCATCACCGAGCCGCCCGGCCCCGGGGTCCGGTTCATCTCCTTCGCCCCGAACGCCTTCTTGTAGAACTCAATCGCCTTCCCCGCCCCGTTGATGACGAGGTACGGGGTCACGGCCCCGACCCCCCGTGGGATTGGAGCCACAGTCGTCGTGCGTTTCCTTGCGGGCTGCTTCGCCCGCCGCGTTGTTCGCGCCACGAAATCTCCCCGCCTCGGCGAGGCCGATCCGGAGCTTAAACGTGACCGTCTGGGATGGATGAAAATACTCCTGCACTCGTAGGCCTCCCCGTACGTCCGGCGGTCCACTCGTGCGGGACTATCGGATGACCTTCCGCATCAGAAGGGACGCGCCCATCGGGGCCACCGGCGCGAATCCCTCCCGCTCGAACATTGCCACCGTGCCGAACCACAGACTGCCGGAGCCGTGCTTGGGTTCCACGACCGGGTAGGCCTCCGCGGGCCCCCCGCCTTGGGAGCGGATAGCCTCGAGAACCGCTCGAAGGGTCGCGGCCGCCACCCCCTTCCGGCGGTGGCCCGCCGCCACCACGAAGCAAACGATCCGCCACGCTGCGTCGGGCGGGGGCGGGAACTTCCGGTAGGCCCGCCCGCGGTCGATCTGGGGGAATTCCTCCTTCCGACCATAGGAGCACCAGCCTACAGGGGTGTTACCGGAGTAGGCCAGGACTCCGTGGGCGCGCCCCTCTTGGACGAGTCCCTCGATCCTCTGGCGGTTGTGTTCCGGGAAGCCACCTTTCGGCACCCCGTAGGCCGCCCTTTCCTTCTCCGCGCTCTGCTCCCGGCGGTAGTACATGCACCAGCAATTGTCGTTCCCGCCGGGGCCGCGGAACAAACGTTCGAAGTCGGGCCACGTCTCCGGGGTGAGCTCCTTGAACGTGAATTCCATGGGTCCTGACCAAACGGGCGGAATTGTGGAACTGAGCATAGGCTTTGGGGCCGGCGCCCGATACCTTCATTTCGCGGTTGGATTCTCCCGCCAGACCCGGCATGATCGCAGAACCCACGCCTGAACGACCCAGCCAGCAGCCTCCGCGGAAGCGCTCGGTTCAGGAGCCCTCCGGAGTGACGTTGGCGGAGCGCTTCATCCTGGCGTTCCACCTCCCGTACGAGGTGGGATGCATCCTAGCCGGCGTGGTTCTGTTCGGCATTTTGACCACCGTGCTCTCGACCTATGCGGCCACCTCGGACACGTCGGTGGCGATCCGGACCGCGCTATCGCCGGCGGGCCTGTCGTTCGACTTCCTCGTGGCCTATTCTTTCTACGTGCCGCACTACATGAGGAACCGGCTCGTGGAGGCGGGGACCTCCCTCTCGGCCCTCCTCCCGGACCGGGTGGAGGGGTACCGCCGGATCTTCGGCAGGCTCGGGTCGCTGAAGCCCCAACTCATCATGTGGCCGCTCTTTCTTGCGGTCCTCCTCGTCGCCGCGAACGCGTCCGCGATCATGGGGGGCGGGGCATCGACCATCACGGTCCGCGGGGGTCCCGGACGCGCGTTTGAATTCTTCGCGGCGATCTACGACGTGGCATCGCTCGCGGTGGCTACCCTGGGGCTGTCCTCTGTCCTCTGGGCATACTGGAGCATCTCGAGAGGCATCCATCGATTAGGTGGGATTCCGCTCGAGCTTCGCCCGTACTACGAGGACGCGTTTCTCGGACTGAAGCCCGTCGGCTCGCTTGCGCTCTCCCTGGCGACCGCGTACTTCGTCTTCATCGGTCTCTTCGGCGTTGGACTCGCGGTCTCGCCGAGGACCCCGGAGATAGGCGACATCATTGGGCTCGGCGGGTTCCTGTCAGGCCTCATTCTCCTGGGCCTGGCGCTGTTCTTCCTCCCGCTCCGGAGGCTTCACAACCAAATGATCCTGAGGAAGCAGGCCGAAGTCGGGAGACTTCGAGAGAAGCTGGGTCCCGTGTTTCAAGAGCCCGCCAACCCAGGATTCTCAGAGGAGATCGGCCACCTGTTTCGACTCGACATGATGGACCGGAAGGTGTCATCGATGGCCACGTGGCCTTTCGATATTCGCATCCTGGGGAAACTTTCCGTGATTGCGTTGTCGGTGACCGCAATCCTGATACGGGATTCCCTGCGCCCCATGTTCGACTCTCATCGACGTGTCCGCGGACGCAGCTTGGTTCTCGTAATGGTCCAACGTGTCCCTCTCAACATATCCCGGCCTCGGCTCCGGTGGGGTTGTCTACGATGCAGTAGATGGCTACGTCGTTTACATGGGCTCAAGCGTCATCCCCGCCATGTCGCCTCGAGTTGATATAGCGGCAGACGGGTATGCGGGGCGGGGGGAGAGGTGGTCGAGCCAAGCCTAGCAGGCACGGGACGAGCCAAGCCGTGGGTTCTAGGGTTGGACCGGACCTTCGGAATCGTTTTCGGGACGCTGGGAATCGTTTCGATCGTTCTTCCTTGGGTTACCGTTCCCGGGTTCGACGTCAACCTTCTTCAGGACCCCAGTCCTGACCAATTCGTTCGGTTCTGCATTCGGCCGGGGCAATCCTCTGGGGAATGCTCGGTATCGATGACGCCCGTCGTGCCTTCCCTTGCCGTTCTTGCGGTACTCGTCTTCGGTTGCATCGTGACCTTCCTTCGAGGTTGGGCCGGCGCGATCATCCTCTTCGCGTGTCTGATCTTCGTCATCGGGTTCTCCCTCTATCCGCCTTCCTTCACGCGTATTCCCGTCGGCCTCGGGGCGGGGTTCTTTCTCGCGGTCGCCTCCGGAATCCTGTCTCTGTCACGATATGCAATCCCTCACTTGCTGCGACAACGCGGTAGGCCGCAATCCTGATATCCCGCATCGTCGCCCTCGTCCTGAAAATCTAGAGCCTCGCCCAACCCGCGGGCCCTACCCAAGCGCCGACGGAGAGGGAGAACCACCGGCGATAAATATGGGGAAATCGATGGTGACCCACGGGATTCCCTGCGCCCCATGTTCGACTCTCATCGACGTGTCCGCGGACGCAGCCTGGTTCTCGTCATCGCCGCCGTTCTCGCTGGCGTTTCGATATCCGTGCCGGTCGACGTCTCTGCGGCTTCCGCCCCAACGTGGATGATGATTGAATCCGCCGGGGACGTCGGAGGCACCACCCCGTCCACTCTCGTGACGTACGATGCGGCGGACGGTTACCTACTGCTCGCGAGGGGGTACCCCAGCACGTCGATGACGTTCTCGGGGGGCCGCTGGACCAACGTGTCCCTGGCAACATACCCCGGCCTCGGCTCGGGCGGCATGACCTACGACGCCGCGGATGGCTACGTCGTGTACCAGGGCGGAACTGGGTCCCCGCACTGGGATCACATGACCGGTGACACAGTCAAGTTCGCCGCCGGGCAATGGGTGGGACTTACACCGTCCGGCTCTCCCCGATGTTGCGAACTAATGGCGTACGACGAGTCCAGCGGCAACGTGGTCATGTTCGGAGGGTACGACGGTCCCTTAGGATTGCAGCCCCTCAATGACACGTGGACATACCGAGGCGGGACCTGGACGCCCGTAACCCCCGCCGTGTCACCCCCGCTATCCGCAAGCGCGGGGAGCATGGCTTATGATTCCGCCGACGGCTACACGGTCCTGTTCGGCGGGACGGACTGCTCTCGTTCGAATTGCACGTTCCTCGACGAGACGTGGACGTTCTCTTCGGGACGCTGGACGAAGAGTAGCCCTCTCATT
>VBML01000081.1 GCA_005878915.1 Methanobacteriota archaeon
GAAGCCAAACATCCTCGCTCGAGGGGATCCGCTCACTGTGAACGTCAGCTTGGACAGATCATCGTCCACGTCGGAGACGTAGCTCCGGAGGTCCACCACCCAGGAGCCGCCGCCCTGCCGGGCCTGGGCCGGCAAGGGCGCGAGGCGGGGAGCGTCGTCAACGGGAAGAACTTGGACCGACAGGTACCCGACCGCGAAGCCGCCTTGCGAGTCCGTTGCCCGGAGGACGGCGACGTCGGGACCCGACCAGTCTCTTGGGGGGGTCAAGGTTACCTGCGTCCCGTTGAACGCAACCGCAACGTTCTGTGCCTCGCCCGCGTACGCGAGCACGGCCCCATCCTCGTAGTCCCAGAAGTACGTCGCGAGGTCGAGCTGGCGTGTCGTGTCTTCGTCGAACTCGATGTCCCCCAGGGGTCGAAGGAGTTCCGGAGGGCGGTTGTCGCTCACGATCACGTCGATTCGCCGCGATACGGAGGAGGCGCGATCCGCGAGGGAGAGATCGAGCGCGATGACGTACGTGGACCCGTTGCCCAGGCGTGCGCGGGTGTACAGGATTGAAACGGCGAGCCCGTCCACGGTCACGGCGGCGGGATCGCTGGTGCTGAGCACGAGGTCTTGCCGCGGGTTGTCCACGTCCGAGACGAACGGGGCGAGGTCGAGAGGGTAGGGCGTGTCGAAGCGGACGCGGACGTCATCTGACCAGGTAAGGACCGGCGGGTCGTTCACGCACAACACGGAGACGCGGATCGTGTACTCCCCGAAGGCGCCAAGGGGATCCGTCGCCGGTAAAGAAGGCACGGAGGGAGTCCGGTGCGAAGGCGTCGCGCAGCACGGTGTCCTCCGGGAATGTCAGGTCAGGGAGGGGCTTGACCGTCTGGGGAGGCGGGTTGTTCGTGACGTGAATGCCGATCGGGATCTCGCTGAAGAGAAGCCCGTCGCTCACCTGGTGGCGGACGAACACGGTCTGCCCCAGGAACGACGCGTCGTATGCGTACGTCGCGTTCAACCCGTCGATCGCGATGTGAGCGGGGTCCTCCGTCGTCAGGCTCAGTTGGGCCACCGCCGTGTCGACATCCCGGACGTACGGCAGCCACTCGAACCGGTACGGTTCTCCGGCGCGCATATACAGGTCGCCCGGCCATGCCACGAACGTTGGCGGGTCGTCGACGGGGCGGACGGTCACGTTCAGGTCCTGGGACGTTCGCTTGCCATCGCGGTCCTCGAGAAAGAGGCGGACGGCGTCGGATCCGAAGGCATCGGGCTTGAGGAGCACCACCAATCGGTGGACGCCGAAGGTCCCCGCGCCGGAGATCGTGATCAGGTTGGGATCGGCCCCGCTAACGATCCACCGGAGGTTGTCCAGCGTGTCGTTCGCATCGGGTTGGGGGCGGGCGAAGGACATCAAGTCCCAGGTCCACGGTCCCGAGTCTTCGTCCCCGACCAGGTCCGGGATTATTCCGTTGATTCGCGGCGTGCCCAGGGACTCATAGAGGAGCGCGAAGGACGTGAGCGACGGAGACCGGCTCGCGTTTGTCGTCCAGAGGCTAGCGCGGACGATCGCGGGGTTGGTTGCCATCGCGCTGAGGTTCTGCCCGTCCACGACTCGTACCCAAGTGGACGCGTTGTCGACCGAGAGGTCGTAGACAACCGTCGTACCCGGAGGGCGGACCTCCCGGGCCTGGAACCACCGCCATCCGATGAGGGCTTCCGGAGGGAGGAACACCAAGGTTCGAACCGTCCCGTTTGACGCGAACCTCTCGGTACGGATGGAGACGCGGGAGACGATCGGGGTCTCGTTTCCATCGACGGTGGCCAACGAAAGTCTCCACTGGAGAAACCGGTCCGGCAGGCTTCCGATCGCGGACCCATTCGCGGGTCGCCACGCGCCCCAGGTCGGGTCCCCCGGCGAGGAACTGTTCCCCGTTCTCGTCTCCAGCGTCACCGAGGTGCCGGGAGGCCTCGTCGGGTCCACATTCCCGAGCGTCCACAGCGCAGACACACCCATGTCGATGGGAACGGCCGTGAACGAGCCGTTCAGGTAGTCACCCGCCGTAAGCGTCGCGTTGTCGATCCAGGCGGCCATCGAGGCCTCCTCCGTGCCGTAGCGGATGAGCTGGAGGGAGAACACGAGCGTGAATGTGCCGTTCCCTTGCAGAGCAGAGTCCCCGCTCAGGTCAAGGTACATGCTCCTGGGTCCGGTGGAGACGGGGGACTCGTACCAGAAGAAGCCCCCGACGCGGACCTTGAGGTACGAGACGACGTTGACCGATGGGGTCGCGTCCACGTCGAACCGGAGCGCGACGTTGCCCGCGTTCCCGCTCGTCGGACTCGGCTTGATGAACGTCTGCGAGAGGGTGGCTTCTTCGTTGAACGCCGTGGAGTTGAACAGGACGAGGTCGTCAAGATACACCGTGGAGGTGCCAGCGGGTCCGAAGAACCGCACGAGCACGCGGTTGATCATCTCGTTGCCGCCGGAGTACGGTGACAGATCGAACAGGTATCGGTTCCACCCGGGGGAGAGGCTGTGCGGGACAAAGCTCGCAAAGTTCGTCCCACCCAGGTTGTCCAGGAAGACGTACACGCCGACGCCGGCCGCCCCGGTCCCTTCGATCCAGATCGCCAGGCGGTTGTATGCGCTCCAGTTCCACGTTCCGGGATCGTCCCGGTAGACGCCCGCGTAATTTCCCGAGCCGCCCCCGCCGATTGTGAGGACGTCCCTCAGCGATCCGGTCCCCTCCCTCCGAATCGCGGTCTCCTGGCTGATCGCGCTCGACCATCCCGGGCCCGCAGAGTCGGCGGTCCACGGCTGTGAGGTGAGGGCGTCGTCCATGGCGTCGAACTGGGAGTTCGGAGAAGTGTGCGAGAGCTGCGCCCGCGCTCCGGGTTCCCTGATCGCAGTGACCTGCCCGGTCGAACCGTTGGTGTACGTCCACGGGCCGGGAGCGAGATCGAACGTCCCGTCCGCCAGCAGGTTCGTGCCATTCGTCACGAGGCGCAGGCCGGTCTGCGCGACGACATTTGTCGAGGAGGCTTTGGCCGCCACGAACTCCGCATCGGTCGTGTAGTTCCGCCAGCTCGGCGTTGTTGCGAGCGTCGCATCGCCGACCGCCAAGGTCGTGTTCATCGTGACGTAATCGGAGGCATTGGTGAAATCCCACGTCGCGCGTTGGAACCCTCCCTCGTTCGTCAGCCCGGGATCCGCCGAGGCCCGCGGCGCGAACGCGAGGGCGATCACGAGCAAGGCTGCGACTGCGGGGAGTTTGCGGTACGCTTGGCTCATCGAAGGTTCCCTCGAGCGGCCTCAAACGCAGCCGCTCCCCGGCGAACCCGAACCCTCCCCGCGCCAGGCGGTGGCGGATATCTTGAGCGCGCGTGACTTAAGATTGTCGGTGTTGGAATCCTCCCCGCGACGGACACACCGGGCGATCGGGGCGCTCGTCGAGGCGGCACAGTTTCATCGGGTCGGAGCGGTTCACGGCGACATCGTGTTCGATCGCCTCGAGCAGATCTGGTCCAGCAACGAGGCCCGAGCGAAGCTCCTCATCTGGTTCTGGCTGATCTCCCTCGGCGTCCTCCTCGTGGGATTCGGGGTCATTGCATGGCGATTCCTGGGCCCCCGCTGAGGGGCTCGCCAGGACGTGCGGGTCACGGCATCGGCCCTCCCGACCGGGCTTCGCTAGCAAGCCGAATTGAACCAACGACTAGTTATCCGTCCCCAACCTGGCTAGCTTCTTGGCTGCTGCGAGTTATCTGCTCAACGATTGTGCGTGAAGACGTGGTCGCCCCTGTGAAATTCGAGCTCAAATTTGTCTCAATCTTCTACATTGTGATGTTGCCGGTCGGGATTACGGTTGGCACTCTTTTGGGGATCTTTCTCAAGCTTCATTGGGTCGTAGCTCTTGCGGGCTCGACTGGTGGAATGATTGTAGGGGAAGTTGCGCTTGGGCAAGGCCTCTTCTCTAGAGTTGAACTGACGAGGGACGGCGTCATACTTAGCTCACCCTTCCGGAGAGCAACCGTGGCCCGCGGGGATGTTGCAAACATGACGTTGTGGCTCAGGTCGCCGAACGAGGAGACGAAGCCGCTATGGAACCAAGCTGCTGTCTTGCACATCACCCTGAGGAACGGTCGCCGAATTGACCTGGGAACGATGGGAGTCAGGATTACTCGGTCAATTCAATCCCACTTGGCAACGACCCCTGGCCCCGATTGATCCCTGGCGGGATGGAAAACTCGGTGCCACTGTGCGCAACGTCCGAGCTTAAAGGCTTATAGAGCGGCTCGCATCGTACAGGAGAGGCGCCATGGCTACGTCGCTGGGCATCGGGTACGACGTCTCCCTGACCCTTGGCGTCGTCCTTCTCGGTATCGGGTTCTTCTGGAAGGACCGGCGATTCCACCTCGCGCGCGCCCTCGGCTGGTCCGTCTTCGGCGTCTTCTGGTTCCTGCACGTGCCGGCCTACGCCGATCAGCAGGACGCGCTGAACGCCCTAGGCGCCGCGGTCGCCCTGCCCATCTTCCTGTTCGTTGCGTATCATGAATGGCTTTCGTACTCTTGGCGGGAGGAGTACGAGCCCCTCCGGTTCGCGTGCGGGGCTGCGTTCTTCGCCTCGGCGGTGTACTTCGCATTCGCCCGCATCCCGGAACTCGCCGCGGTCCTCGTGCAGGTCGTCGCGAACCAGACCGCCGCCCTCTTGACGTGGATGGGCTATCCGTTCGTGGCGGGCTCGCCGCAATGCGGGGGCGTCCCTGTTGGATCGTGCGGGAGCGGCGAGGAGGTGACGGTCGGCCTCTACGCCGTCCCGGTGGGACCGGTGCCCGTCGTGAACATCGTCATCGCCTGCGCGGCCCTACAGGCGTACGCGGTTGCCGCCAGCCTGATGCTGAGCACGAAGGACCCGTGGAAGCGCAAGGCGATCGCCCTCGCGATCGTGCTCCCGGTCACATGGATCATGAACCTTGTCCGGAACGCCGTCGTCATCTACTATTTCGGAGTCAGCGGCCTTCCGTTCGATCTCGTCCACAACTGGTATGGAAAGACGTTGAGCCTTGCCGTGCTCCTCGTCCTCGTGTTCGTCGCGTTCAAGCTCCTGCCCGAGCTGTACCTCAACATCAACGGGCTCTTCGACCTCCCGTGGAGGGACTCCCCGTATCATGATTACCGGAAATTCGTGGGCCGGCTATCGCGGAAGAAGCCGGAGCGCCCCACGACGCCGGCCACGGGAGCGGCCACCACCCGTTCCGGTACCGGCGGCGCCGGACAAACTCCTCCGTCATCCCCTTGAGTTCCGAGATCTCGTCGCGGTCGCCGGACCAGCGCGCGAGCCGATCCCCGAGGTCCCGATCGATGTTCGAGAGGAATGCGGCGAGGTCCTTTCGCGCCCATGGTGGAGCCAGCCCTGCGAAGATCGCCGCCACGTAGCACTGTTTTCCGCGTTCCACGAGGACCCTCCGTTCCCCGAACTCGAACTGCTTTAGGTCGTCGGTCTCCTCTTGGAAGGAGTCCCGCACGAACAGCATGACGGCGGTCAGCATCCCCGCCAGGATGTCCTCGTCCCGGTCCGCCTGGAGGCGGCGGGTGTTGTGCATCAGCAGACGGCCCTCACGACCGATGATGAAGACGTCCTCGAGCGTCCGCGGGAAGCGGAGGAACACCTCCCAGACAAGGATCAAGACGATGGCGGCGAGGAGCGTCCCCACACCGGACCACGGCCAGTAGATCTGGGCCCAGACTGTCGGGCGCTGCGTCGTCAGGTGGAACGAGGCAGAGTCGTCGAGCCGGCCGTCGGAGACCGTCACCGTGATTTCGCCCGACTCCCCGCCCACCGGAACGTCGAGGACGAGCATGGATCCGACCACCGTCGCGTGAGGCCCGCGGACGGTGAAGGTGAGGTTCCCCACGGCGTCGTCGACGTCCGCGACGTAGTCCCTGAGGTCGAGCACGAGGACCCCGCCCCCGGTGAGGTCCCGCTCCTCCAAGGGTTTGATGAAGGTCGGCGCGTCATCGACCGGGACCACGCGCACGACGACCGAGGCGTTTACGAACCCGAATCCATCGTCCGTCGCGCGAACGTGGACCACCTCCTGGCCAAACCAGTCCGGGGTAGCGGTGTGAAGCGTGACGAAGGTGTCCGCTCCGATGTCGCCCTTCACAAAGACCCCGGCGAAACTGTACGTCAACCGCGCGCTCGGGGCGTCCGGGTCGTAGAAGTAGTCGCTCAACCGCCATGCAGGGTACGTCGCGTCCTCGCTGAACATGGCCTGGGGCAGTTGGCGCTGCAGAATCGGCGGGGCGTTGTCGTTCACGTGAACATAAATCGTCCGATTGGCACCGGAGTCCGTGTCGTTCACATCGAAGCGCGCAGCGAGGTTGTAGCTCGCGTTTGTCCCGAGAAGGAATCGGGGATACAGGAGCGTCGCCGTGAACCCCGCTACCTGGATGAAGCGCATCGGGGACGCCTCAAGCCTCAGCCCCGAAGACGGAGTGTCTACGTCTGCGATGTACGTTGAGAGATCGATTACGTACGGGGTGTTGAACCGGACGTGGATATCGTCCACCCACGTGAACTCGGGCGGGTCATTAACGGGTTCGACGGTGACGAGGATCGAGGACTCGGCGAAGGCACCGCGCGAATCCTGAGCTCGAAGCGTGACCCTTTCCGCGCCAAACCAGTTCTTCCTGGGGACCATGTCGACTTGCCAGAAGGTCGCGTTGTTCCAGATGACCACAGAGATATCTCCCTGCCGGGCGCTGAATATCAAGGGGTCCGCTTCGTCGTCCACGAAGTACGAGGATAGGCTCTGAGGGAACACGCTGCGGCGCGATTCGTCCTCCCCGAGCGTGACGTCCGGGAGGGGAGTCCGGACGCGAGGAGGGGCGTTTGAGGTGACGTCGACGATGACGACGGTCTGGGCGGAAGCGCTCCCGTCTGAGACGGTGAGCCGGAGGTAGACTGTTCGCCCAGCGTCCTCCTGCGGGTAACTGAGGGTCAGCGACAGGCCCGACACGGATACGTGCACTTCGTCATTCGTGGAGAGCGCAAGGCCGGAGGGCGCCGTGTCGACATCCTTGATGTACGGCTCAATGTCGAACGCGTAGGCGGTCCCCGCCTTCACTTGGACATCCGGGACCTTGTCGAAGCGCGGGGGATCGTTCACGGGCGCAAGGTCGATCGTGAGCCCCTGCGACGTTCGAGCCCCCGAGGCGTCCTCCAGCCAAAGCCGAACGTCATCGGTCCCGTAAGCGTTCGGTTGCCCAGTGAACACCAAGACGTGATTCCCCGTGAAATTCTCTCCCCAAACCGTGTACAGGGAGGTATCCTTTCCCGTCAGGTACCATTTCAGAGCGCCCAGATTGTCGGCCGGATAGTCAGGCTGATTCGTCGCGAACGTCGTGAGGTCCAAGGACCATGTTGAATCTTCATCGTGCCTCTGATTGGGGACCGGTGGGGTGATGATGGGAGCTCCTTGCGTGTTCACCGTGATTAGAGCGCTTCGCGAGATCGTCCCATGGCGGGCCGTGACCGTGACCACACCCGGCACGCCCGGTAGCTTCAGGATCGCTGCGTCGGAATCCTTGCTCAGGAACGCCCCGCCACTCGTCGTCCAGTCCGTTGACGTGAGGACAATCCCGTTGCCGTCCGCGTCGAAGCCGTGGACCCCAAGCACGAGTTGGGAGCCCTCGGGAGAATCCGCAGAGGATGGAGTGAGGTCGAGGCGCGCGAGGGCTCCGGGAGAGACCGTCACCGTCGCATTCGCAAGGATCACCGCGCTCGCGCGGACCCGGACGACCCACGTGCCCACGGTGTGAGGGCTGTACGACCCTGTGGTGTTGATTAGCCCGCCCGGGTCCGTTGTCTCCCATGTCGGGGTGAAGGGCACGTCATGGGTCCATTGGTCCAGTCCTTGCACAACGAAGGAAACGGTGGCATCAGCAGTTCCGTTCCAGAATCCAGGTGTGATGACCGCATTCCACAAGGGGCCACGATACTCGTAAGTGACCGCCATGAACGTGATCCACGGCGTCCGGGACGTGTTCGTCGTTGCGAGCGACGCACGAATCTGGACGCTCGTCGGCGGGAGGCCGCTCAAGTCCGATCCCGAGACGACGGGGATCCAATTCGTCCCGTCGACCGAGACCTCATATGCGATCGACGTCCCGGCGCGAGTACTGTCGTTGACGTCGAAGCGCTGCCACGCAAGCAGGTACTCCGGCGGCAAGAACGGCAGAGATTGCACCGATCCTGCGGGAGAAAACCGGGAGTAGTGAAGGTTGATGTCGAAGAGCGCCGGAGTCCGGCTGCTGTTCGAGGTGTGGAGAAGAATTCGGAACTGGAGGTACCGGTCTTCGGGGCAGCCGATGGGCTCTGGGAAGCTGTGCGGTTTCCAGTTGCTCCAGGCGGGGCCGGGGGTCGGCGTCGATCCGGATCGGGTTAGGACTGAGACGCTGGTCTTGTCTACCTCGAGCCTGAGGTCGGTGGCGAGGTGTGTGTCGATGGCGACGCGCAAATCGATACGGACCGTGTAGGTTCCAGCCGGCGCGAGCAGCGTCGACAGGTCCATCAGCTCCGTCGTCCAACTACGGGGCGCTGTGACGCTGATGGTGGTCCGCTGGAACGACCCCGTTCCATTGATTACCGTGATGTTCAACTGGGCTGCGGAGACGTTCGTCACCGCGGCGACCTGCGCATCCCAACGAAGGAGCACACTTCCTGGCTGCCCATTGCTCGTCGTCGGTTTCACGAACGATTGACTGATTCGAGCGGTTCCATCCAACGACTTGCGAAAGAGGAGCCAAACGTCATCCACGAAGACATTGACGCTGTTCACCTGAGATCCCGTGAAGCGGAGGTCGATCCGGTTCACAGTCGACAGGTTCGACCCGAACGGCGTAATGTCGAACTCACGCCTCTGCCAGGACGTGGTAAGAGTCACCGGATTGGAGTCCCACACCGGGGGGCCCGCCTGGGAGCTCTGCAGATGTAGGATTGCCGAAAGGGGTCCGGAGAAGTTGGTTTGCAGCCAGACGGAAATCTTGTTATAAGGGCTAAGATCCCAAACTGGTGAAGCCGTGGTTATTCCCGCCCACATCGACGGCAGGTTCAGCGAGATCGCGTCTCTAACTGCACCCGTCCCCTCGACTTTGTTCGTCAAATTCAGGGTTACCGTGCTTACAGCGCCGATGCCAGAGGTCGCCGAACTCCATCCTGCCCCCGTGTCCATCGAATCGAGCTGAGTGCTATTGTTTGCGCTCGCGTGAAGGAATTCGGCAGCCCCGAGGACTTGGTGCGCGACCACGGTCCCCGGCGTCCCGTTCGTCCAGGTCCAGTTCGAGGCTTGCGAGAAGTCCCCGTTCGCGACGAGGTTCGCCTCGTTCCCCGCCAATCGGATCGACCCGTTCACGATCCGGATTGTCGGGTCTGGGGTTCCGTTCGCGGTGAAGTCAAGATCCGAGGTCTGTGGCCAGCTCCCCGGGGTCGAAGCGAGGGTGAGGTTTCCGGGAGACATCGCGACGTTCGAGGTCGTGTAGTTCGCCGGGTCCCAGAAATCCCACCGCGCCGTCTTCGTCCCGTTGAGGTTGTCGTTCACCGCGGGATCGGCGAGCGCTCGAAAGGAAACGAAGATGCTTCCGATGAGGAGCAGGGCGACGACCACGATGTGGCGATTCACGTGGAGCCGGACCATGTCTTAGGGTTCCCTCTTGGCCTCGCCGGGCCCGTCTCCCCCTGACGTCACGAACCCCTCCCCCTGAATCACCGCTCGTCTCATGGGGGATGTCGTTCATCCGGCCGAGGCTACTTAAATGCTTCGGGCGCGTTCAACACACCCCAGTATTTCCGTCTCGACCGGAAGTCGCGGCGTTTCAGTTGTCGCGACTTGTCACGGGGAGAGCATAGACCCTCACCTACCAACCGGACGACCACCCAGGACCCGCAAGCCCGGCGATTTCGCGTCTGGATCGGAGGCGGCAAGGCGATTCACTGCCCCCCCTGGAACCGGAGCCACTCAACGACGGCCAAGACGGCGAACGCGACCGCCAGGAAGCCAGATGCGAGGAAGACGAGCAGCCCAATCGGCCCCGCACCGAACATGATGTGCCACACGAGAACTCCCGCAGTAGTCGCGCTGAACAAAAGCATGGGGACGACATGGTAGAGCACGGACCGGAAGCGACGATCACTGCCGTGCGGCTGAGGTTGCATACGGCTCTCGTCTGAGGGCCGGGGGCGGCGAGCAACCTTGCGGGCGCTCGGAGCGGCGCTCAAGGAAGTCCTCGACGGCCTCGGATTGGCGCAAGGCCCCATAATGCTTGCGCGGGCAACTTCACTCGGTTTGACGTCGATCAACCTGCTTGAACCACGTCTCCCCGAGCGAGGGGGCGGAAGCCGGCGCGCCTTTGACATTTCCTAGTGGGGACGGTTCTCCGCCTGTCCCTGCCTAGCATTCGAAAGACGTTCAAGCGGCGCCGTCTCGACGGGTCACGGCGGGACTGCGCCCGCCTTCGCCTTCAGGATGTCCCCGAGGACCGCGTCGCCCAACAAGCGGAACGCCTCCTCGACGTTCTGACCCGACTTCGCGCTCGTGTACACGTACCGCGAGTCGAACGCCTTCGCGAACTGATCGACCTGCTTCTCGTCGAACTGCGCTTGGTTCACGAGGTCCGCCTTGTTCACGGCGATCACCGTGGGCACCCGCCCGCAGACGCGCATCACCCCGTCAATCCAGTCGTCGAGCTCGTCGAGGGTCTTCCGGCGGGTGACGTCCGCGACGGCGAGGATCCCGTTCGCCCCGTAGAAGTACGCGTCCTTCAGCAGCTCGCGGAAGCCCTTCTCGCCCATGATGTCCCAGATTGTCACGTCCATCCGGACCTGCATGTTCCGCTCGGGATGGAAGAGGGACAGCTCCTTCTTGGAGACCTTCGTCCCGATCGTCGTGATGTACCGGTCGTCGAACATGTTCAGGACGTACCGGCGGATCAACGAGGTCTTGCCGACGGCCTTCTCCCCGACGAGGCACACCTTGACCTTGAATTGCTTCTGGATCGTCACTCGACAACCAGCCGAACGGGTCGGGGCGGTAGCGCCACAAAGCCGCCGGATTCTACTTAAACCTTACCGGGTTGTTCCCGGCGACGAGACTGTAAGGTCTCACGCGACCTCTGCGCGATTCAGGATCGCGGTTCCGAGCGCCTTGAACGCGTCGTCCACTCCCTCGCCGGTCTTCGCGCTCGTGTAGTAGAATGCCGCGTCGTAGGCACCCGCTGCGCGCTCGATCTCCTTGTCCCCGTACAGGATCATGACCTCGTCCTTGAGGTCGACCTTGTTCACCGCGATGACGACGGGGACTCTGCCGACGACGTTGAACACGCTGCCGATCCAGTCGGCGAGCTCCTTGAGGGTGGAGTAGCGGGTGATGTCGCAGATCGCCAGGATCCCTTTCGCGCCATGGAAAAACGCCTCCTTCAGGAGGTCGCGGAAGCCCTTCTCGCCCATGATGTCCCAGATCGTGATGTCCATCTGGACGTGGAGGCCCCGCTCCGTGATATCGAACTCGAGCTCCTTCTTCGACACCTTCGCGCCGAGGGTC
>VBML01000237.1 GCA_005878915.1 Methanobacteriota archaeon
TAGAGTGTTCGACCCGAAGGGATTCATCGAGGAGCAGGTCGCCGCGATTCGCGGCGCCGTGGGCGGTGGGCGGGCCGTCGTCGCGTGTTCCGGCGGTGTCGATAGCACGACCGCCGCGGTGCTCGCCAGCCGGGCCCTCGGGGACCGCCTCGTCGGCGTGTACGTGGACACCGGCCTCATGCGGAAGGGGGAGACGGAGCAGGTCTCGAGGACCCTGAAAGGACTCGGCGTCGTGTTCACGGTGGTCCACGCGGCGGATGCGTTCTTCGCGGGTCTGAAGGGAGTCGAGGACCCCGAGCGGAAGCGCGCGATCATTGGAAGCACGTTCATCGACGTCTTCGAGCGGGAGGCGGAGAGGTTCCGCGCGGAGTTCCTCGTCCAAGGGACGATCGCGCCGGACTGGATCGAGAGCGGGGGACAGCTCCGCGACCGAATCAAGACGCACCACAACGTCGCAGGCCTGCCCGCGACGATGAAACTGAAGCTCGTCGAGCCCCTCCGGGACATCTACAAGGACGAGGTGCGCCAGGTCGCCCGCGCGCTCGGCGTTTCCGTTTCTGAGCGGCAGCCGTTTCCCGGGCCCGCCCTCGCGGTGAGATGTTTGGGAGAGGTCACGCCGGAGGCAATCGAGACGGTCCGCGCCGCTTGCGCGATTGTCGAGGAGGAAATTGAAGCCGCCGCGAAGGGAGGCGTGATGGCGCTCCCGTGGCAGTACTTCGCCGTGCTCCTCCCGCTGAAAACCGTCGGCGTGCATGGAGACCTCCGCGTGTACGGCCGCACGATCGCCGTCCGCGCCGTCGACAGCGTGGACGGGATGACCGCTTCGTACTCGAAGATCCCGTACAGCGTCCTCGACCGGATCTCGACCCGCATCACGAACGAGGTCAGCGGCGTGAACCGAGTCGTGCACGACGTCTCGAACAAGCCGCCAGCCACAATCGAGTGGGAGTAGCCCTCACGGGGGCTTCTCCGGGGGCGGCGTGGGCGGCGGCGCCGGCGGCGGGTACGAGGGGTAGACCGGATAGGGCGGGTAGTACATCGGGGCGGGATAGTACGGCGGGAAGACCATCGGCGCTCGCACGGCGGCGGGGAACTCCCCCGCCCGCATCCGCTTCACGACCTTTGCGTAGAGCAAGTAGAACAGGAGAAAGGCGACGAGTTCCGCCGCCGAGAGTGCCGCTGCGATGATCAAGGCCGCGAAGAGGGCGCCGAAGATCGACGTCGGATTCGACGGGGTGAACGTCAGGAACAGGACGATGTACAGGGCGCTGGTGATCGCCGGCACGGCCGCGAGGATGATCGTACCCACCCACCCGAGGGTCCGGTCTTCCTTCGAGATGAACACGTTCACGAGGGACATGAGGAGGAGGCCGACGAACAACCCGCGCACGGCCCCGAACCAGCTGGTCACCTCGCTAATCGCGGCGGGGCCTCCCAAGGAGGATCCAAGGGGGCTGAATCCGCCGATCGACGCAACAATCGCCATGACGAACGCGACAATCAGGTAGGCAAGAGCACGATCCATCTGCCGATTGTGATCGGGTCCGTACTCGTCGCGGCCCTCGTGGATGTAGTAGAAGCCGAGCACAAAGAAAATCACCGCGATGAGCCCGACGATCCCCGTCGCAAAGGCGAACAACAGGGCCGCTGCGACGAGGCCGAACGTCGTCGAGAAGTCTGGAGGGAATGTCGTCGCTTGGACCTGGTTCAAGAGAACCGCGAACACGACGTACCCTGGGATCGCGATTGCCTGCATCACGGCCCCTAGGAGGACACTCCATCGAACGTAGCCGATTCCCTGAGGGGTCTTCGGCTGCGGCGGGGCGATCATCGGGTACGGGTATGGCGGGGCGGGCATCGGATACCCAGGCGGGGCCGCGTA
>VBML01000082.1 GCA_005878915.1 Methanobacteriota archaeon
ACCCCGCAGGCAACCCCCTCTACAACGTTTCTACGCAAGTCGTGATTCGTGTTGTGAGTTCCCCGAAGGATCTCCGCGGATCGCCCACGAGCCAGACGACGCTCCCCGGCCGGGCGTCGACCGGGGGCCCTGAGGTCCGGTGACGGCAGTCGGGTAAGATCCCGGCCCTCGAAAGGGAGAAATCACCGGCGCCCGATGCCGGACCATGACCGACGACACGATGACGGTTGCCACGCTCAGGTCCCGGGTCGCGGAGTTCGTGAAGGCCCGGGAGTGGGAGAAGTTCCACAGAGCCTCGAATCTCGCGAAGGCGATTAGCGTCGAGGCCGCGGAGCTCCTCGAGCTGTTCCAATGGAGGGCGGAGGCCGAGGCCCTCGACCTCCCGTTGCGGGCCAGGGCGGCTGAAGAGCTCGCGGACGTCGTGATCTACTGCCTGTCCGCCGCGAACTCCCTCGACCTCGATCTTTCCGAGACGGTCCTCAGGAAGCTCGAGCGGGACGAGGCCAAGTACCCTGTGGCTGAATGGCGAGGAAGGGCTCGAGACGCGTCGCGAGACGCCTAATCGGTCAGTCCTCGAAGACGTAGAACTCGTTCCCGTCGGGGTCCGCGAACATGAGGTACGTGCCGTAGTCCGCCTTCGTCGTTGGAACGGTGATCTTCACGCCCTTCTTTCGTAGTTCCTTCTCCTGCTTTGCCACGTCCTTCGTCCCGAAGGAGATTCCCGTGTTTCCCTTCTCCGGGGGGGAGTCGGGGCACAGGTGGAGCGTGACCGTCGAGCCTCTCGTGGCGACCGTCACCCAGTGGGGGAAGCGGGTCGCTACTCGAAGTCCGAGCTTGTCGTGATACCACTTCGCGGCCTTCTGGTCGTTGCGCACGACGACGGCCATCGTGTTCAATTGCAACATGACCCAGGGGAGCGCGGTCGTGCTCATAAGCCTGGGTGTTTCAGGGCCCTCGTGCTCGCGTGCCGAGGATCCGCGCCCGCAACGACTCGTATGCGTACTCCATCAGGGGTCGCAAGTTCTCGACATCCTGACGGTTGTACTCCAAGAGGATGTCCAGTGCCCCTTCATCCCCACGTTCGAATTGTTTCCAGAGCCGGACGGCGTCGTACCCGTGGAGGTTCCGAGTCTCCTCCGACCGTTCGATTCCAAGTTCCACCTCAATCGCCTTGAGTCCCCCGGCTAACCCGAGGGCATGGAGGGGATAGAGGAGGTCGGCGTGGATTTGCTCGAATCGGAGTTGAGGTCTCCAGGACTGGAGGAACGGGAGGTCGAACCGAGAGCCATTGAACGTGACGATCATGGGGGCTTTCGCGATCGCAGCGGGGAACTCATCGAGGTCGACGCCCTCGATGAACTGCCGCATTCGGCGGCCGTCGTGGAGGCCGATCAGGGTGACGTGGTGGCGGTTCCGCCGCAGGCCTGTCGTCTCGATGTCCAGGAAGACGGCTCGGTCCCCCCATTCCCCGATCGCCCGCCATTGGTCTCTGGGCCGAAGCCGTCGGGCGAAATACCGGTAGTCGCCCGCCCGGAGGCGCGTGCGGGAGCGCTCGATCTCCTGTCTTGCTGCCTTCGTCCTCTCACGCCCGCCGCGGAGTCGCGGGTCCCCGCCGAGGAACTCGTCCCACGTCCGGAGGCCCTCCCGCCAGAGGCGCGCCTCTGAGCGATAGCCAATCCACGGGGCGTGGACGAACGTGCTCTGGAGCATTCCGCCCCCCGGTACGATCCTCCCGGGCCGATAACCGTTGTGGCGGGATGACCGAATCGCCGGACTGCACGCAAATCCTATTATCTGCACCCTAGGATGGCCCGACGTGTTCGAGATCATCGACCGTGACGGGCTTGCCCGTCTGGGACGTTTGGAGACCCGCCACGGTTCGGTGCAGACCCCTGCCCTCTTGCCGGTCATCAACCCCAACAACATCGTGATTCCTCCCGCTGAAATGGTCAACCGGTTCGGCGCGGAGATTGTTATCACGAATGCGTACATCCTTCATCGTTCGAGGCGGAACGGATCAACGGAGGAGGATGTCCACATGAGGCTCGCGTATCAGGGGCCAATCATGACGGATTCCGGAGCCTATCAGCAACACGTCTACGGGGACGTCAAGACTTCGAACGAGGAAATCGTCCGTTACCAAGCCTCGATCGGGTCCGACCTCGTCACGATGTTGGACGTGTTCTCGGAGCCGCATCACTCGCGACTTGAGGCGGCGACCGGCGTGGACGAAACCCTCCGCCGGGCGGCAGAGGCGGCGAGCATCCGAGAGGAGTTGGGGAAGGACGCGTTTGCCCTCGTCGGCGCGGTCCAGGGGGGAGTCCACCCCGAGGAGCGGACACGGTGCGCCGTGGAGCTCTCGAAGCTCGGCGTAGATGTCGCTGCCATCGGCGGCGTCGTCCCGCTTATGGAGTCGTACCGTTTTCGAGACCTCGTCCAGGTCATCGTCGCCTCGAGGCAGGGCTTGAGCCCTCGCCTTCCCGTGCACCTGTTCGGCGCCGGCCATCCCATGCTGTTCGCCCTGGCGGCGCTCTTGGGGTGCGACCTCTTCGACTCCGCGTCCTACGTGAAGTACGCCCGGGCAGGACGGATGATGTTTGTCGACGGCACGCGTCACGCCTCGGAACTCGCGTACCGAACGTGCGAGTGCCGTTCTTGCACCGAACATACGCCCCGAGAGCTCGAGAAGGATGAAGGGGCAATCGCCAGTCACAATCTGGCCGTCTCCTTCGCCGAGATCGATCGGGTTCGGCAGGCAATCAAGGCGGGAGACCTTTGGGAACTCGTGGAGCGGAGGTGCCGGGCCCACCCCGCCCTGCTGGATGGACTCAAGGAACTGCGCCGGCACGCGGCGTGGCTCGAGAGGTTTGAGCCCATCAGCCGGCACTCGGCCCTCTTCTACACCGGGCCAGAGACCGTGTATCGTCCGATCCTCCACCGGTTCCGCACGAGGGTGCAGGAGCGCTATTCCCCGCCGCGCCACAGGACCCTTGTGATGTTCGGCGAAGGGGCGAAGCCGTACATGGTACTGGAGGCTTCCGAGGTGTTCGCGCGTCACTTCCTCGCGGGCGCTGGCTATGAGTTCGGGATCCTATGGGAAGGCGACTCCACCCTTCGTGAACTCGAGGGTCGGCGGGAGGCACCGGTGCCCATCGACTGGGTTTTCCAACGGGTCCGGGCCACTGCGGACATGCAGTTCGGCCGAGGAACCGCGGACGCCCTCCTGGCGGGGAAAGTCGAGCTCGTCCGCTCGAAGAAAACGGGTCGAGTGCGAAACGTGATCGTGGACGGCGAGCACATCCTTTCGATGCGCGCCCACGATGGCCTCTTCACGTTGCGGTTGGCCGGAGGGGAGATTCTCCATCGAGCGTTCCCCAAGCCTAGCCTGCGGGTCGTCGTTGAAACAGAAACCGCTGAGTTCAACCGCCAGGGGAAAAACGTGTTCGCGAAATTCGTCCGTGGGGCAGACCCGAACCTGCGCCCGATGGACGAGGTCCTCGTCGTTGACCAGGGAGACGCGCTGGTCGCCGTCGGTCAGGCGATGCTCAACCCGGAGGAGATGGCCGCCTTCGATCGCGGTCTCGCGGTGCGCGTCCGCGAAGGGCTACCCGCGTA
>VBML01000083.1 GCA_005878915.1 Methanobacteriota archaeon
CGAGATCGACGTCAGGTCGACGTCCGTGCTCGTGCGGCCGAGGAAGGCCCCAGCCTGTCCCGCGAGTGCTGCCGCGCCCGCGAGGACGAGCGCGTTCTGCACAATCATCACCACGGCCCCGCCGCGGCCCATGATGCCCGCGAGAAGCCGGAGGGTCCAGCCCTCCTCCTCGTCCGGCTTGGTCGGCTTCCGCTTGATGATGAGCGTCGCGCCGCACGAAGGACAGACCAGGGCACCTGTGCCGATCTCTTGCGAGCAATTTGGGCACTTCACGAGCGAATTCCCTCCATCAAGTCCCCGACTCGGTCAGGGTCAATTCTCCGATGAGGTCCGCCTCCCGACCGGCGAGGACGCGGGCCACGCCGAACTCCCCGATCGGCTCCTCTGACGTGAGGACGACCTGGCGGTACGCGTCCGTGCGAGCCAGGGTCGTGCCGAGCTTTCCGGGCTCCGTCGTGAGGACCCCGAGACGTTGGCCGACAAAGGACTCGTGGATTTCCCGCGAGATCTCCATCCGGAGCCGTGTGAGCCGGCGTGATCGTTCCTTGGCCCGCCAACCCACGACCCGATTGTCCATCGAGGCCGCGGGCGTTCCGTTCCGGACGCTGAACCGCGTGATGTTCACGATGTCCGGCCGGATCCTTCTTACGAGATTGAGCGTCTTCTCGAACGCGTCCTCGGTCTCCCCGGGGAACCCGACGATGATGTCCGTTGAGAGCATGATCTCCGGGAGCGATTCGCGGAACTCCCGCACGATCCGCTCGAAGTCCGAGACCGTGTACTCCCTCTTCATCGCGTTCAAGATGTCGTCATCCCCGCTCTGGACGGGGAGGTGGAGGAACTTGTACACCTTGGGGGACTCGTAAGCGTTGACGAGGTCTCGGAGAATCGGGAGCGCGGTGAGCGGGTCCATCATCCCCACGCGGACGCGGAACTCCCCCTCGATCGCGGTCACGGCCCGCAGGAGGTCCGCCAGGGTCCGCCCGATGTCGAGTCCGAAGGCCGCCGTGTCCTGGCCCGTGAGCTTGATGTCCCGGATGCCCGCTTCGACGTACCCTCGAATGCGGGCGGCAAGCTCCTCCAACGGATAGCTCATCACCCGCCCGCGAGCGACCCGAGTGATGCAGTATGTGCATCGCCCCGCGCACCCTTGCGCGATGGGGACGATCGCGTCCCGCCACGCCCCCTGCTGCGCCTCCTCGTCGACCGCGCGCTCCGCGCAGACGGTCCCCGCCCCGAGGAGGTCGACAATCTGGGGCCACTTCCGCGGCGGGAGGAGCTTCGCCTCCGGGACCGTCGCGCGCACGAGATCCCGCTGGGCGGCGGGCATGCATCCCGCGACGACGAGGGGCTTCCCTTCGGCGGCGAGGGCCCTCATCCGCCGGAGCATTTTCCGTTCCGTCGTTTCGACGACGGTGCACGTGACAAGGACGTTGGCGTCCGAATCCCCTGGGGTTGTCGCGATGGTGTGGCCGCGGGAGGCGATCGCCTGTTGCATCAACCGGGCCTCGCCATAGTTCTGCGTGCAGCCATACGCCTCGAAGTACACCCTCACGAACGCGGGGAAGGCGACCCGGCGAAAAGCCTTTCTGAGCGAGCCCGTTCCCCGGGGTACAGTGGACCATCAGGCGACGAAGCCACGAGCTTGGTGGTCGCTCGGGGAGGAAGCGGCGGATGCCCGGCATCGTATTCGATGAGATTGAGCGGTACATCGATGACCTCGCGAACCACGGGGACGCAGCGTTGCGAGGAATCGAGAAACAGGGCCACGACGGGGACTGGCCCATCGTCGGTCCGGCGGAGGGCTCGTTGCTGCATGTCCTCGCGAGATCGATTCGAGCGAGCCGAATCCTCGAGCTCGGCACCGCGATCGGCTACTCGGGGACGTGGCTCGCGCGGGCGCTCCCCGCCGATGGGCAGCTCGTGACCGTCGAATGGACGCCGGAGACGGCCGACATCGCCCGAAAGAACTTCGCAAAGACCGGGGTCGCGAAGCGGGTGCGGATCGAGGTGGGCTCCGCGCTCGAGGTCGTCCCGCGGTTGGACGGCCCCTTCGATTTCATCTTCAACGATATCGACAAGCAGCACTACGTGTCGGTCCTTCCGCTCTGCATCTCGAAGCTCCGGGTGGGCGGACTCCTCGTGACGGACAACGTCCTCTGGTCCGGGACGGTGGCCCAAGCGCGCCGATCTCGGGAGGCGGAGATCATTCACGAGTACAACCGCAAGCTCGCGGCGGACCCGCGAATGATCGTCTCGATCGTCCCGCTGCGCGATGGCGTGTCCGTCGCACTCAAAGCACAGGATTGACCTAGGACGTTGACCGCGGTCAGAACCACTCCCGGTTTTTTCGTGCCGGTCCTTAACTAGCTCGGGGACCGAACGAGAGAGCGAGGGAATCGTACGCGTAATCAAGCGACTGTGATCGGGGACTTCGCGCGGCTCGAGATCTCGCCCCGCCTATTGGACGCAACATTCAGTTCACACATCGTGGACGCGGTCCACGCACCCATCTGAACGTATTCCCTCCATCGGTGGAGCCCGCTTCCCACCGGTTTCGCGGGCTCCCCTATTTTATTTTCGCCCTCCGCGAAAGCGTATATCCCGCGTCCGCCGTTCTCCGCTCTCGATGGTGAAGGACTCGAAGCGGGAACACCTGTTCATCGAGACCGACGGACAGGTCTACCTCGTGAAGGATCGCGATCGATGGCGGTTCCCCCGCGCGGACGAGGAGGTCCCATTCTCGGTCTCCGAGGCGGGCCGGATGGATTTCGGGGATGACCTCGTGCGGCGCGTGAAGCCGAAGCTCGCGTACCATCCGGAGGAGTGGTTCAATCGGGACGACCTGTTCTCCCGGTCCGACGTCGATGACCTCGTGAAGAAAGCCGTGTACATGACGATGCCCCGCCTCGTCGCGGAGGTCGCCCTCGTCCGAGGGACCGACATCCTGATGGTCAAGGCGAAGCGCGGGTTCTCGCGGGGGTACTGGAACCTCCCGGGTGGATTCCTCGATTTCGGGGAGGCGCCGGAGGTCGCCGTCGAGCGGGAGGTGCAGGAGGAGATCGGGGCGGGCATCACCCTCGACGGCCTTCTCGGCGTGTACCACAGCGGATTCCCTGGGAAGCCGACGTACACAATGGGGTTCGTATATCGAGGCCACACGGGAGCCACTCGATTCCGGCTGAAGGCTGACGAGATCGAAGCCGCGGACTGGTTTCCAATCCACCGTGGGCTGATGCAGACACACAATCCATTCGTCCGTTGGGGGCTCGTGGACCTCTTCAAGCAGTTCGAGTCCCCCCCCTTCGAAGTCGTCCGCCATGGGCTCCTCGATCGGACCGCGACCCGACCTGAGGGGCCCGCGGTCTTCCTCGACCGAGACGGAGTGATCAACCAAGGTCGCGCGGGGTACGTGCGCACGCCGGAGCACTTCGCGTTCTTGCCGGGCGCCCCCGAGGCGGTCGCGGACCTGAACCGTGCGGGCTTCCGCGTCGCGATCGTGTCCAACCAGGACGCGGTGGGATGGAAGTTGATCCCCGAGAGACAGCTCCGCAGGATTCACGACAAGATGATTGCCGGGCTCGCGGCGGCGGGGGCGCGGGTCGAGGAGATTTACGTGTGTCCGCATCATGTCTTGGCGGACTGTCCGTGCCGCAAACCGCGGCCGGGACTCCTCCTCGTTGCGGCAAAGGACCTCAACGCGAACCCGAGGCGGTCATGGATGGTGGGCGACAAGGTCAGCGACGTCAGCGCGGGGAAGGCGATCGGAGCTCGCACGGTGTTCGTCGGAGACGCGAAACGCCGGAAGAGGTTCGCGAAGGAACTCGCCGCCATCCGGCCGGAGGCGATCGCGAAGGACCTCCGCGGAGCCGTTTCAGCGATCCTCAAAACCGCGTGAGTGGACCCTTGCGGGCCCTTCCGTATCAGGACAGATAACGGTATCCTTCGATTAATATAGCGTCGTTCCCAACCGCTCGGGCACCGAAACCGCCTGCTTGCAGGGGGAGCGTCGGCCCGCATGTATCTCAATCATTGGACCCGCCGCGCACAGAGCGTTGTGACCGTCTTCGCCATACTGCTCATGGCCTTCGTCGGGTTTCTCGCAGTGGTGCCTCGGGCCTCCGCCATCACGTACGTGTCGGGGTTCATCACGGTCGATACGACATGGGGCATGACGGACACCGTCTACGTTGTCCGTGGCCACGTCACGGTCGTTCCTGGAGTCACGCTCACGATCACCCCGGGCACCGCGGTCCGATTCGAACCGGGAATGGCCCTCTACATCCGGGGACGACTGAACGCGAACGGGATGTCGAACACCCCGATCCAGTTCGTCGCTAATCAGACGTCCATCCCGATGCCCTGGTACGGGGTCCAGTTCAATGCGAGTTCGGGGGGCTCCATTAGCTGGTCCACCTTCGACCGAGGCGACCGCGCGGTGGCGGCGATCGACAGCTCGCCCAGTCTCACGTTCAACACGGTTCGGTCCGCGGGCATCGCCTTCCTCTTGGTGCGCTCGAACGCCATGGTCAGCGACAACGTGATCCAGCGGGCGTCCGTGTACGGTATCCAGATGAACCAGTCCAACGCCCAGATCACGCGGAACACGATCAACGGCACGTTCGCCGGAATCGAGGCGGAGTACCAGGGGTCCCCCATCATCTCGAACAATGTGATCATGAACTCCACCGGTTCCCTCGCCCTGGGCATCTGGCTGCGGAACGGCGTCGCAGGGTCCATCTTCGGCAACCAGATCAACGGGGTCCGAGGGCTGATCGGTGCGAACTCCGCGATCCCTGGAGGCGCGGGGTCCCCCGGAGGAGCGGCATTCGGGATCCTCGTCAGCGACTCCCCGTCCGCGACGGTCATCGGGAACACCGTGGATACCGTCCTCGGCGGGCGTGGGGGGAACGGGGCGGAGAACCCTGGCGGCCGCGGGGGGAACGGCGCCGAGGGAGGGTTTTCCGCGGGCATCGCGATCGCGAACACTCCGTCGATTGATCTGGAATTCAACACGGTCCGCTCCCTCACCGGCGGGCGCGGCGGGAACGGGGGCGGAAACCCGACGACCACGGATGGCGGCGCCGGCGGGGCCGGGGCCTCGGCGATCGGCTACTACCTCGTGTCCGCCTCGACGACGACGTACGCGTTCCTGAACACCGCAGACGGGGTGAACGGCGGGGGCGGAGGGAATGGCGCGATTGGAAGTTCCACCGATGGATCCGGAGCCGTTGCGGGGGACGCCACGGGGTTCTCCCTCTGGAACGAGGCGAGCCCCGACATCAGCGGCAGCACGCTCCAGAACATCCGCGGGGGAGCGGGCGGTAACAGTAGCGCCGTGGGAACGGGGCGCGGACCGGGGGAGGGAGCCGGCGACGCGTCCGGAATCGTCGCCTACGGAGCCCGCGGTCAGGATACGATCTACCACTCCAACACGATCTCCGCGGTGCGAGGCGGCGTCGGAGGTCGGGGACAGGCGTCGGGGGGGAGCGGTGGGAACGCCACCGGGATCCTCGTCCTCGGCAACGACGACGGCACGTTCAACTGGACGTCCGCGACCTCGAATCAAATTCAAAGCATCACGGGCGGGGCCGGAGGATCCGGTTTCCGCCGGGGTGGGGATGGAGGCGACGCCGGCGCGATCACGATGGTCCTCTCCTCATGGTACACCGCGTCGAACTATCTCGCGTCGATACAAGCGGGCGCGGGCGGGGACGCCACCGGGGGTCTCGGGGGAGGAAAGGGCGGGGACGGCGCGGGCCTGACCGCGGCCTTGGTCATCCAGGGCTCCTCGCAACGGGACACGGTAAGCTCTGTGAAGAAGGGCGATGCCGGCGCGGGACCACCCGTCAAGGTCTCCTATGGAACCGGCGTGTTGATGGCGGGAAACCAAACGACAACGACGCGGCTCACCGTCGACAACGGCACGATCCAAGGCGTCGGCGACCGTGATTTCTGGGTCTCGAGCTATGGGGAGGGCACGACGATCAACACCCCCTTCAATGGGGCGAAGATCGAGATCGAGGCCGCGGGGAATCTCACCGTCAAGAATTACCTCGGCGTCCATGTCTACTGGTCGGACGGGCCTCGCGACGGACCGTGTGTACATTCAGTCCAACACCGCGACGGACAACCGGACGGACGTGACGGTCACGTATGGCTCGGAAACGTTCGCGAGCAACCCCCGCAGCGTGGACATGGCGACGACGCACACGGAGTCGTTCGTGATGCTCGACACCACGCCCCCCACGTCCCAGGCGAACGCGCTCCCCGCCTACGAGAACACGTGGAACTTCATGGTCTCGTACACGGCGTCGGACGGAAGCGGGAGCGGGCTGGGGAACATCACGCTCTATTACAAGTGGAACGGGGGCGGGTGGATCCCGTTGGCCACCCAACCTGCGCAGCCGTTCGGATTCTTCTCTTTCACGGCGAGCGGCGACGGAGTGTACGAGTTCGCCACCGTCGCGGACGACATCGCGGGGAACACCGAGGCTGGGCCGAACGCGAACGACACGTGGACGATTGTCGATACGGTCCGTCCCGGATCCCACGTGAATCCTCTCCCGACGTACGAGAACACCCTATCCTTCCTGGTCACCTGGGCTCCCGACGCGGGCGTGACGGACATCGCCAGCTACAGTATCCAATACAACCGCGGATCCGGATGGATTACGTGGCTCACGGGCACGACGCTGACGTCGAGCACGTTCACCGCGACGACGAACGCGGTGTACCAGTTCCGATCAAAGGCGACGGATAACGCGGGAAATGTCGAGACTGTGCCCGCCACGAACGACACGTGGACGATCGTGGACACGTTCGCACCCTTCACGCGCACCGAACCCCTGCCGGTCTGGCAGACGTCGTCGAGTTTCTTGGTCCAGTGGAGTTCCGAGTCGACGGATACCGCCACGTTCCGCATCCAGGTCAAGGACAACAGCGGCGCATGGACGGACTGGGTGACGGTCCCCGTGACGACGACCTCCGGCACGTACACCGGGGCCCAGGATGGCCACACGTACCAGTTCCGATCCATCGGCACGGATTGGGCGGGGAACGTGCAGACCCCGTCCTCCGGGAACCAGTCGTGGACCATCGTCGACCTCACCTCGCCCGACTCGGCGGTGGCCGCCCTCCCGCAGTACGAGATCGTTCTCCAGTTCACCGTCTCGTGGGGCCCTGTATCCGGGACCACGGACATCGTCTCGTACACGCTCGAGGTCAGCGAGAACGGGGGTCCGTGGACCCAAGTCTCCGGCGCCGTCTCCACGACGCTCACATCGACGAGCTACGTCGGCGTCGACGGGCACCGGTACGCGTTCCGGACGCTCTCCAGGGACCGGGCGGGGAATGCTGAGCAGGCACCCGCCGGTAACGACACGTGGACGATTGTCGATGTCACCCGCCCCGTCGTGGTCGTCGGGTCTCCTCGCGGCGCGGGTACGAACCTGACCCCGACGATCGTTGTGACGTTCAGCGAACCGATGAACCGCGCCTCGGCGGAACAGGCGTTCACGATCACCCCGGACATGAACGGTGCGTTCTCGTGGAGCGCGGATTCCCGCGTGATGACGTTCGTCCCGGACCGGTCGTTGCAGGGTGGGACGGACTACTTCGTCTCCATCGATTCCAGCGCCCGCGACGTTGCGGGGAACTCGATGCCGGGGCCATATCCGTTCCAGTTCGCGACCGGGTCCACCTCCCTCGGGGGCGGCGGCGGTGGGGGCGCCGGGGATTGGATCTGGCTCATCGGGGTCCTGATCGCGGGGGCGCTCGTGGGCCTCTTCCTGTTCCTCTTCATGCGCCAGCGGTCCGCCGCGACGAGCGCCGCCGGTGCGGAGAAGCCCAAGGAGGACGCGGTGATCGACGACGTGTTCCTCCTGTACAACGATGGGCTCCTGATCAAGCACGAGACCCGCCGCCTGAAGCCCGACGTGGACTCCGACATCTTGAGCGGGATGCTCACGGCGGTCCAGCAGTTCGTCAAGGACTCCTTCCGCTCCGAGGACGCGGAGCTGAACGAGATGAAGTTCGGCCAGATGCACATCCTCCTCGGTCGGGGGAAGTGGCTCATCCTTGCCGCGATCATCGGCGGTGACGGCTCGGAGGCCTTCACGAAGCAGATCCAGTTGGCCATCGAGGACATGGAGAACCACCATTGGGACCAGCTGGAGTCCTGGAACGGGGACATGACGATCGCGAGGACCTTCGGGCCGTACGTGAAGAAGTTGATCCGCGGGGAGTACGCGACTGCCACGTACGCGCCAAAGCCTTAATCCGGCTGGGGCCTTGCGCGACGAGGACTGGGGTGCATGGTCCAAGACCACGGCTTCTACCTTGACGGGAAATGGGTGGACCCGAAGGGCCGGAAACGGTTCGAGACGAGCAACCCCGCCACCGGAGAGACCCTCGCGACGTTCCCCCTCGGGACGAAGGACGACGTCGCCGCCGCGGCGAAAGCCGCGAAGGCCGCGTTCGACAAGTGGAAGAAGACGCCTCCCCCGAGGCGCGGGGAACTCCTCCTCGAGGCCGCTCGTATCTTCCGAAAGCGAAAGGAGGATCTCGGTCGTCTCGTCACCGCGGAGATGGGGAAGGTCATCGCCGAGGGACTCGGCGACGTCCAGGAGGCGATCGATTTCTTCGAGTACGCGGCGGGGGAGGGCCGCCGGATGGTTGGCGAGACCGTCCCCTCGGAACTCCCGAACAAGATGTGCCTCACGATTCGCATGCCGGTCGGACCTGTCGGCCTCATCACGCCCTGGAACTTCCCGATCGCAATTCCGAGCTGGAAGTCGGGAGCGGCCCTCATCGCGGGTTGCCCGATCGTATTCAAGCCCTCCTCTCTGACACCTTTGTGTGGCGCAAAATTCGTCGAAGTCCTCGACGAGTCGGGGTTCCCGCCCGGCGTGGTGAACCTGCTCACCGGCAACGGATCGGTTGTTGGAGACGGGATTGTCGCGCACCCGAGTGTCCGCGCGGTCTCCTTCACCGGAGGCATCGACACCGGGAAGAACGTCTATGAGGCCGCCGCGAAGAAGATGATCAAGGTCGGCCTCGAACTCGGAGGAAAGAACGCGATTCTTGCGATGGACGATGCGAGCCTCGACCTCCTCATGGACGGCGTGATGTTCGGGGCCTTCGGGACCGCGGGCCAGCGGTGCACCGCAGCCTCACGACTGATTGTCCACGCAAAGGTGTACGATCAAGTCGTCGACGAGCTGGTCGCGCGGGCGGAGAAGCTGCGCGTCGGCGACCCGATGAACCCGAAGACGGACATGGGTCCCGTCGCCTCCGCAGACCAGGAGAAGAAGGTCCTCGAGTACATTCATGTGGGAGTCAAGGAGGGCGACGAGTTGCTTGCTGGCGGGGAGAAGCTGACGGGGGGTTCGTACGACAAGGGCTTCTTCATCCAACCCACGATCTTCAAGGTGGACCGCACGTCTCGCCTTGCCACAGAGGAGATCTTTGGACCCGTGTTGAGCGTCCTGAAGGCGAAGGACTACGACGACGCCGTCTCGATCGCGAACTCTGTGAAGTACGGGCTGAGCTCATCGATTTACACGAACGATCTCCGCCTTGCGTTTCGAGCGATGAACGATCTCGAGGCGGGAATTACGTACGTGAACGCGCCGACGATTGGCGCGGAGGTTCAGCTGCCGTTCGGCGGGATAAAGGAGACGGGGCCCACGGACACGCGCGAGGCGGGGTCGACCGCGTTGGAGGAGTTCACGTACTGGAAGACAGTGTACGTGGACTACAGCGGGCGATTGCAGAAGGCGCAGATCGACACGCAGCGAATTGTTGGTGGATGAGGCCCGCCACACCGCGTCGAATGGATCAACGGACCGCGAGGAGGATACGGTCCTCAAGCTCCTGCCAGACAACCTCCACGTCTCGGAACCCCGCCCGGCGCAGCGCTCGTTCGTGGAAATCGAGCGGGATCAGGTCCGAGGCCCCGTGCGGTTTTGAGAACCGCGACTTCCGTTCGCGAAACTCCGCCTTGAGGGCGGATTCCTTCTCGAGATCCCTCCACCATCGTCTCCACGGAGCCCACTCCGCCTGGAGGGACTTCCCGCCAAACCGGTGCCGCCGGATCCCCTCGACGAGACGTCGGAGATTCCGGCGCTTCGCCTCCCATGGTAGAATGTCGCCGTTCAAAAACACCCCGCCGGCCCGGAGAAGTTCCCCGATGTCGTAGTAGAGTCTGCGCAGGCGGACCGGGCTTAGCCAATGGAGGGCGGTCGTGCTCAGTCCGGCGTCGAAATGTCGGGTCCGAAGCTGGGTCGTCCAGCCGCGCGCGCCGAGGTCCGCGTCAATCCACGTGATCCGGTCCCTCAGTCCCCGAAGGGCTCCCTGGCCGATGCGCAGGACCACGGGATCGAAGTCGACCGCGACGACGCGCGCCGCGGGGAATCGCCGGAGGAGCCGGGCCGAAAGGGATCCCGGCCCGCATCCCAAGTCGAGCGCCGTGAATCGTCGCGGGAGCCAAGCCTCGAGGACGTCGAACATCGCATCGAACCGGCGCTCGCGGTTCGGGTTGAAGCTCTCCTGCTGCTTGTCCCACCGCGCCAGCCACTTCGCGTAGTCCAGTTCGGGAGCTTGTCGCGCCATCTACTCCGGAATGCCACCGCCAACTACAAAGCTGCCGACCGACGAGCGCGTGTCTCCGCGAGTCTCGGAGTTTGCGATTTCTTTTGCAGATCCACTTTGTACCGCGCGATCCGGTTGTGCTCCCGGAACCCCGCCCTCTCGTACACCCGCCGAGCCTTGCCGTTGTCTGCCTCCACCATGAGGTACATCACTGGGAATCCGGCCGCTCGCGCCTGCCCGATTGCGGCCCGGACGAGCCGGAGCCCGATGCCCCGGTTCTGGAAGTCCGGATGGACGTGCAGCTCGTTCAGCTCCGCCCACCTCGTGACCCCGCGGTCGAACCAGGCCGGCTCGAACGCGGGCCCCCACAGGACGAACCCAACCGCGCAGCCACCGACGTCCGCCACCGTGAGCTGCCCCCCGCCGAAATGGACCGCGTTGTCCACGAAGAACATCGGGTAGATCCGGCAGAGGTCCGCAGCGTCGCGGACGCGGAAGGGTCTAAGCCTTGCCCGGGAGGCCTTCGGTCGTGTCATGTCGCGTACATACCACGTCCCTTGGCGGCGGGTATGGGGCCGGACTACGAAAGGTTTTCCTGGGCCGGAATTTTTCCCGCCAAGCCGGACGGCGAAACGCACGCAAACGGCGGAACTGGTCGATTTCGCCGGAGCCTATGACGGGGGCAGGGAGTCTTACTGGGGGCCACACACAAGCTCGATGTGCATGCCGTCGCGGAGGACAAGGGAGTAGGAGGGCGAAACCTCCGCCCCATTGACAACCATCCTGACTCGGTGTCCCTGCTGGGCCACATGGCCTAGGACCTGCTGACCATCGAAAGTCTGTCCCCAGATCTGGAAGAATTCGCCAAGGGTGTACTCTCGCGTAACCCGAGACTCGACATGGATCGTTCCCGCGGTGTCATGGGTATGGAGGGGAGCCATTCCCTTCATCCCGTCGGGCATGTCCTGCATCATGGAGTACTCGTCCAGAGAATGGTCCCGCCACAGGCTCGGGTCAATGCCGATGTTAGTGGGAATCGCAACTGCATTGCCGTCGATCGTTATCCGAAGCTGCGGGTGCCAATGGATGGGCCCCCCGCCGCCGGTTGACAAGAGGGGATATGCGGCGATGACCGCTCCCGCGAGGAGAGCGATCGCTAAGGCGATGACTAACGCGGAACGCTTCACGTGGAATCCCTCGGGGGGGTTCCTGCGTTTCTCCCCGATGATCCGTAGATCGTCCGCCGAGATAGCGAGAGCAGGCTTTTGCCTCGGCCCGACCTTCTGCGTGCTGACTCTAGGCCCTACCATAACGCTGTGAAGAAGCTCGACGGACGATACGAGTCGTCCCATGGGAGCATCGGAATTAATAGAACAGAAGCCTAAGGCGCGTACCAGGCGGCATACCAATAGTAGATCAGATACACGCCCGCAACGATTAGAACGGCGGCGGACACCTTCTTGATGACCTCCGTATAGCGGTTCATCTTCTTCACTGCCGCCTGTCCCACGGTCGCGAGCACGACCGTGATTGCGCCCATCAGGGCGAGGACGACGGCCGCATACACAGCGAGGACTGCGACTCCGGCCGCGAAGCCCCCGAGCACCGTCGCGCCCAACACTGCGGCGATGAAGGGTGGCGCAACGCATCCAAAGCCCGCCGCGCCGTACCCCACCCCATATGAGAAGAGCTTCCCCTGGACGGTCCGCGCCTCGTTGGGGGTCCAGTTTGGAAAGAGCCTCTGACGAAGGCTCCGGAAGGGATTCACGAGCCAGTTGTACTGGACTGCGGTGAACATGACCGCGCCCATGACGATGAGGAGACCGCCCACGAGCGCCTGGAGCGGAGGCACGTACGCGGCCGCAACGCCCGCGGTGAGGACGAGAACGCCGGCGATGATGCCGTATACAAGAATGATCCCGAAGGACGAGAGCATCCCCGCGATTACGGCCCTGCGTTTCGTCATGGTGCCCTGCGCCTTCGCATCGAGGGTCAGGAAGAAGGCCATGTAGCCCGGCAGCAACGGGAAGGAACAGGGGGAAAAGAACGACGCGACCCCCGCGATCGCGGCGAGCGCAAAGATGCTTACCTGCTGGAGGTCGATCGCGGGAGCCTTGCCCTGCAGCGCCAGCGCGATTGTTGCATCGAGGTCGTTCCGGAGCCCAGTCTCCTGTCCCGGAGACATCCCTCGCTTCAACCAGATGATGTACCCGTTCTGATCCACGAGGAACAGGTAGACGACAGCGTCCACGCTGTACAGCGTCTGCACGGCGGCGGTGTCCCGGGCCACATGCCAGGGGATAAGCGTGTCCGGACTCTGTGTGTAGGTCCGGAGGGAGGCGTCCGTGTCGACGCTCGCGAAGATGTCGATGGAGATTCCGTCGAAGACGCCCCGGTGTGCGTTGTAAATGTCCACGAGGACGGGGCGGGCAAGTTCACAAGAGGCGCACCTCTCGTACATGAAGTCCAGGAGAACAATCGTCCCGCGGAAGTCCGAAAGGCGGAGTGGGCTCCCGTAGATGTCCGTCAGGGTGAAGTCGGAAGCCATCGACGTTGCGGCGAGGGGTGTGGACATTCCGATAGCCAGCACGAGGAACACGAAGGCCGCCCACAGAACGAAGGTCCAGCGCCGGGGCGCCCCTCTCGCCCGCTTCACAGACGTTCCATACCTTTGCGTTGTATTTATTGGATTCGACGGAAGCACGGTTCCACAGGTGACCCGGAAAGTCTATTATGGGAACGAACCAATCGGCGATTGATGGGTTCGAGGGGGCTCGCTTTCCTCATTCTCCTGGTCGCCCTCGTGGCCGTAGTGCCCATCACTTCTCGGGCGGTGAACCCAACTATTTCGAATGTGACGTGGACCCCGTGGGTTCCCGCACACGGTGAGTACGTGACCGTCGAGGCGGACGTGTCAAGCCCTGGAGGCCCGCCAAACGTCACCGCATCTTGGTGCGTCCTCCCGCCGTTCACGTGCATCCCGTTCATGATGCTGGACCCGGAAGGCGATGGTCGGTACACGAGCGCACCCATCTATGCGGCGGACGAACCGTTCACGGGCGCGCACTTCAACGTGAGCGCAGTCGATCCCGGGAACAACCTGACGTTCACACCGGAAATCTACGTACAGTTCGCGAACACGATTACTGTGGATGCGACGCTGACCCCCGCCGTTGCGCAGCCCGGCGAGTCGATCAGTGTGAGCGGCTCTGCCGTCTATCAGAACAATTCGAGCGTCCCCGCGAAGTTCACTCGGGTGGACTTCCGGATTCTCGGCACCCCTTCAATGTGGTTCACTGTGACTGACGGAACGGGTGCGTTTGCCTCGAACTTCGACGCCCCTCTGGGGGTTGAGAGCTACATCCTCCGCATCACCGCGACAAACAGGACCATTTCCGGCTCGGAGGATCGCACGTTAGACGTTGCGATTGTCTCGAGGCCAGACCTGATTGTCGCATCCGGAAGCCTCAAAGTCGATCCGAATTCCATCACCGCTGGGCAGACTGTCGCGATTTCCGTCGGTATCCAGAACCGGGGGACCGCCGCGGCGGGTGCGTTCTCGGTCCTCATCACAGTCTCCGGCCCAGCAGGGACAGGGCTCAACCGCTCGTGGCTCGTCCCCGGTCTTGCGGTTGGCGGCCGGGAGAACCTGTCCGCTTCCTGGGTAGCGACCGAAGGCGTGTGGACGGTTACGATCCTCGTCGATGCGGCCCACCAGATTTCCGAGATTTCGGAGTCGAACAACGTAGGGGAACAGTCCTTCGGCGTGGCGGGCTCGCCTCAGCAAGCGCCTTCCGTAACACTTATGGTCGGGGTCGCATTGCTGGGGATTGGGGTTGCTGCGGCGGCGGCGTTCGCCTATCGACGGCGGACGGGTGGAAAGAAGGCGCCGTAGGACCGGATGTACCCGAAGGAGGGGAAAGGTTTGCGCAATCGCGCGTGGGTCGCCCTAGTGGTGACACTGGTCGTGACGATGATGATAGCGGGATCGCTCGTGACTGTTTTCCCGACCGCGGGACGGAATGGAACGAGCCTGGCGATGAAGGGACCGGGGCCGACGCCGCAGGTGGACTCGTCCGCGAGGACCGTGATAATCGAGGTCTTCACTGGCACGTGGTGCCCGCCCTGCGCCAACGCTGACCCTTCGATCTCGAGGATTGCTGACGAGTACTCCTCGAACGACTTGCTTGTCTTGATGTATCACCTATCGAGCCCGGACCCGTACATCAACACGGCATCGAATACGAGGGCATCGTTCTACAACATTGCATACGTGCCCACCGCGATTGTGGACGGGGGCGGCGCGTATGTCGACGACACCTTGTGGGTCATCGGTGCATGGCCTCAGAAGAGCCAGAACTACGATAACTATCGCGTATTGATCGACTCCGAGCCACCCACAAGGGCGCCCGTGTCGATTGCGCTTGCGACGGACCTTCACCCTAACTCCGCAGATGTCGTGGCGACGATTCGCGCGACGGATCCGATCACGGTGGCGAACCTCACCGCGCGCTTCGTGCTGTACGAGGACGCCCTCTATTATATGGGTTCAAACGGCGCGCCGTACCACCGGGCCGTTGTCCGGGACCTGCAGCAGCAGCCGTTCTCCATCTCGACCGGCCAGACCGTCACTCTCCCGGCCTCGTTCGCCCTACAAGGGGCCTGGAACCGGAACAAGCTCGGCGTCGGCCTCATGGTCCAGACGAACGACCGAACCGCCTTCACGATCACCGTGAGCGGGGCCCCCTACACCGGATACGACGCTCGGGTTCTGAACTCCGCGCGCGCGGACTTCGTCCCGCCCGGGATCACGGTGTACCGGGACGAGCCCCTCACGGACTACCAGGAGTCGTACGAGAAGCTCCTGTCCGATGGAGCGCGACACTTCTCCACGTTCGACGTCCTCTCCCCCTCGGACCGCGGGGTCACGGACGTGCGCGGGCCGCCCACCGCGGCGGACCTTGCGGCACGACCCATGGTCGTCTGGTTCACAGGATCTCAGCCCGTCGGCGGGACCCTCGACGCCGCCGAGCGGGCCTTGCTCCAGGATTACGTCACGAACACGAATGGCAACCTGTTGATTGCGGGGGAGAACATCGGAGCCGATATCGGAACGACGGCGTTCTACCAGAATGTCCTCCAGGCGAACTTCGTGGCAGACGTCTCCGGTGGCACGATGATCCAAGGCGTCGCGGGCGATCCCGTTTCGAACGCGTGGGCCTCGTCCAGCCTTACTTTCGGCGGGGGGTCTCCGGATGCGATCAATGCGCGGAACCTGGCCGTCGTCACCTTCACGTATCAGGGGACCGGGCAGGGAGCCGCCATCCGGTCCGACTTCGATTCGAACTCTCGAGTCCTGTACTTCGGAGCGAACTTCCTCGAGGGAACGGACCCCGCGCGGCGGGACGTCCTCGGGAGTGCGGTCCGCTGGTTCGACGCGAAGAGCCCGCCGGTCGTGGGCGTTCAATTCCCGAACGGGGGCGAGACCCTTAATCCCGGCACGTCGTACAAGCTCACGTGGTCCGCGAAGGATGTCGAGATCCCCGCGAACGCAGTGGACATTTACTTCACCGCGGACTCCTCGAACCCCTCGTGGACCCTGATCGCCTCGGGGGAGCCGAACGACGGAGTATACTGGTGGACCCCGCCCTCGGGCATCGACAGCCCGCTCTGCCTGCTAAAGGTCGTCGCGCGGGACGGTCAGGGGAACTCGGGCCAAGACCTGAGCAACGCCGACTTCACGATCGGCAGCCCCTCCGTCACACCGTTCCAAGTCGTCCTCCAGCCGGGGCTGAACCTCGTCTCCTTCCCGGTCACGCCGATCGGCAACGGGCTGACGAGCGTCCTCTCAACCGTTGACCCCTGGTACAGCTCGGTTTGGACGTTCGACTCCACGACGGGAACGTGGGTGACGTGGCACCGCGGTGGGTCCTCAAACGGCCTCCAGACCCTGGACCAGACGATGGGATTCTGGATCGATGTCACATCGTCGAGCGCGGTGACGCTCACGATTAATGGTGTCGCGCCTGCCCAAACGTCGATCGCGCTTGCCGCTGGCTGGAACCTCGTCGGGTTCCCGAGCAGTCGGACGGGCGTCACCGTTGGCGCCGTGAAGGCGGCGACGGGGGCGACCGCGGTCGTCGGGTACGGGCCCGACGGTCCGGGCTACACGAGGACGATGGCGGATACCGAGAGCTTGGCCGCGGGAAAGGGGTACTACATCTACGTGACGACCCCGACCGTGTGGGTCGTGGCGTACTGAGGAGCCCGGCGGGACAGAGGCTCATCCCACTGAGCGGATGCTCTAGGGACGAATCGACCATCGCTGCAGCGCAAGCGCAGGTTTAGGCGGGCCCTTACGGTGGTCGTCAACCTCCGGAGCCCAGGAGGTCCTTGCTCGGCTGCGTGAGGGCGTTGGGGTCCAGCAGCTTCTCCGCGTCTTCCGCGCTCAGGATCTTCCGATCGACCACGAGCTTCTTGATCGGCACGCCCGTCCTCGCGCTCTCCTTCGCGAGTTCCGCCGCCTTTTCGTAGCCGATGATGGGGTTCAGCCGCGTCACAATCGCGACGCTCATCTCCGCGTTCCGCCGGAGGAGGTCTTCGTTCGCCGTGATGCCGTCGATGCACTTATCGGCGAACGCGCGGGAGACATTCGCGAGGACCTCGATCGAGATCTGGAGATCGTACGCCATGACGGGCATCATCGTGGATAGGTCGAGGTTCGAGTGGGAGTTCGCGACCGTGATGGCGACGTCGTGACCGACGACCTGAGCGGCGACCATCATCACCGCCTCGCAGATGACCGGATTGACCTTCCCGGGCATGATCGAAGAACCCGGTTGCACGGCGGGCAGGTTCAGCTCGCCCAGCCCCGTACGCGGTCCCGAGCCCATCCACCGGAGGTCGTTCGCGATCTTCAGGAGGCTGACCGCGACCGTCCGGAGGGCCCCGCTCGCCTCAACGAGGGCGTCTTGCGCCCCCTGGGCCTCGAAATGGTTCTCGGCAAGCCTGAATCGGACACCTGTCGCGGTACTCAACCGCTCAACAACCTTCCCCGGCAGGTCCGGATGGGCGTTGATCCCCGTCCCCACCGCGGTTCCTCCGATCGCGAGCTCCTCGAGGGAGGGCACCGCATTCGAGACCCTCCGGATCCCGTGTCGGACCTGGCTCGCATACCCGCTGAATTCCTGGCCGAGCCGGATCGGAGTCGCGTCCATCAGATGCGTTCGACCCGCCTTCACGACCGCATCGAACTCCGCGGCCTTCTTCTTCAGGGAGGCCTCCAGCTCCCGCAGCGCGGGGAGAAGGTCCTTCTCGATGGCCAGAAGGGCGGCGACATGGATGGCGGTGGGGATGACGTCGTTCGACGACTGCCCCATGTTCACGTGGTCGTTCGGGTGAACGGGCCCCTTCGTCCCCAGAGGCGAGCCGAGGATCTGGTTCGCGCGGTTCGCAATCACCTCGTTCGCATTCATGTTCGTCGACGTGCCGCTCCCCGTCTGAAAGATGTCGACGGGGAAGTGCGAGTCCAGCTTCCCCGCGATGACCTCGTCCGATGCCTGGACGATCGCCTTTGCCAGTTTGGGGTCCAGCAGCCCCAGGTCCCGGTTCGCCTCTGCGCATGCCTTCTTGATGAGGCCCAGGGCCGCAAGGAACCGCCGACCGAACCGAAGGCCGCTAATAGGAAAGTTCTCGACCGCCCGCTGGGTCTGGGCCCCCCACAGCGCGTCCTCAGGAACCGAGAGCGGTCCGAGGAAATCGTGCTCGACTCGGTGCTCTCCCATGCGAACGGGTTCCGATGTGCCGGCCTCTATTTGAAACGTCCGTAAGTGAAATCCGATGGCCCTCAAAGTGGTCTTGGCGGGTGGCCCGTCCGTGCTAATACATCGCTCGGTGACAGATTTCCTATACGAACCGTAAGCGGCTGTAATCGCCTCGGGTGACATCCGAAAATATAAAGCCGTTATAAGTGCATTATGGGGTGCCAACCGGTGGAAGTGAGTGAAACGCCTCAGATAGCATCCTTGAAGCCCTCCAAGAACCAGACCGTCGTCGAAGAGGAGCTCCGCTGTCCGGAATGCGGCAGCGAGCACATCGTCCGGGACTACGCCCGCGGCGAGATTGTGTGTGATACGTGCGGACTCGTCATCAGCGAAAGCCAGATCGATGAGGGGCCCGAGTGGACCGCCTACAGCCCTGAAGAAAGCGACAAGCTCGCGAGGACCGGCGCCCCGCGAAGCTTCTCAACGGGGGGGATGGGCCTGACCACGGTCATCCCGTCCGCGAACCGCGACGCCCGCGGGAACGTGATCCCGATGAAGGAGCGGGAGAAGTTTTACAGGATCCGGAAGCTCCAGCGGCACTCGAGCCATTCGAGGCCAGGGGAGAGAAGCCTACCGGAGACCCTGCGCTCCGTGGACCGCGTGACCGCGCTCCTTGGATTGCCCCGCCCCGTCCGGGAGGAAGCGGGGTTCATCTGCAAGAAGGCCCTCGAGAGGGGCCTGCTGCGAGGACGGTCGATCGAGGCCCTGGTTGCCGCGGCGATCTACGCCGCTTGCCGGATCACGGGCGTGCCGCGGACCCTGGACGAACTCCAGCAGACGACGGGGATCCGGAAGAAGGTCATCGGGAAGACGTACAGCGCCCTCCTGAGGGAG
>VBML01000084.1 GCA_005878915.1 Methanobacteriota archaeon
GGGAGCGTCACCAATTCTCGACTCGTGGGGGTCGACTGGAGCGCCTCTGACGCTACCTCTGGAATCGAGGGATTCCAACTCACGACAGACGACGGTGCCCCGGTCGTGGTGACCGCGGAAACGAGACATTTCGAGGTCGCTCTGTCTGATGGAGTTCACAAGATTACTCTGACGGCCACGGACCGGGCGGGAAACACCCGCGTCGCGACCCTGGAGCTCACCGTCAAGCAAGCCGTACCGCCGCCCCCGTGGGCCGTGACGATTTCGGCCCTGATTCTGATTGCCGCGGTTGTCCTAATCACCGCCGTACTCTTCATCCGACGTCGGAGGAACGAGCGCCCCCCATCCCAGGACAACATTTGAAGGGAGCGAGCATCGCGAGGCGGTCATCTCGCCCGGCGGCGATTCACACCCCAGGTGTCCGACCAGAGCTCCTTCTCCCGACCGAAGCGACCCGCGTTCGTTGGGTTATTGAAGGAATGGGAAGTCGTTGGCAAGGTGCCGACCTCGCCTACGGTCAAGGGCGATTGACCGTGAACGGAGGGAGGTCACGAGGGCGCGCCTGATCTGGTCAGGCCGGATGCGCTTCCGCGACCTGTCCGTCCGGGAGTACCAAGTGGCTGTCCCCGAACTCGTGCCACAGATAGCCCATGCGGACCGCCTCTGCATACGCGCTCCGCACGCCATCGATCCCCAGGAACGCGCTCAGCAGCGCGAGGTGGCTCGTGACGGGATCGTGGAACCCGGTGAGGAGCCCATCCACCGCGTGGACGCCTCGATCGGGATTGACGCTCAATCGGGTGAAGGCGGTGCGGGGCCTCACGCCCTCCGGGGTCCATGCGGACTCGAGAGCGCGCACGACCGTCGTGCCGACGGCGATCACGCGCCCGCCCGCCGCGTGGGTTCGGTTCACCAACTCGGCGGTTTCCCGGGAGACCGAGAACGGTTCCGGGTACATCGCCTCCGATTCCACGGTCTCGCCCTCGATTTCCAGGCTTGATACTCCCGTATGAAGGAGGACGGACGCGAAGCGAATGCCCGCCTCCGCCAGAGATTCCACGATGCGGGGCGTGATCGGCCGCGCAGCAGATGGCATCTCCGCACTCCCCGGGACGCGGGAGAACATCGTCCGGTACACCGCCATCGGCCACGCGTCCGTGTACCCGTAGTGGATTGGCCCGCCGACCTCCGCGACAAGCGATTCGAACGGCCGGTCCGCGAGCGCGAACCAGAGGCGGGGAAGTCCCGGGTACTCCGAGAGGGGCTTCACCATGGATGACCCAATTTGCAGCTCCTCCCCGGGGCGCACTGGGAGGGGTCCTGGCTTGCCTGCGCTCCACCGCGGCTCCGCGATCCACAGGTCGGACCGGAACCGCGTGCACAGGTTCAGCAGGATGTCACCCAGCTGTCCCTCCGCGGGGAGGCTCGCGGGGATCGCCGCGCTCTCGTTCACGACGAAGAGATCCCCCGCTCGCAGGAACCGCGGAAGGTCCTCGAACCGCGCGTGATGGTGTCCATCGGCGAGAGTCACGAGGAGGCGGACATCGTCGCGGTCCCCGCCCCGCTTCTCCGGAGGGACGCGAGCGAAGAGCCCTTCGGGTCGATCGAAGACGAGCTCCCCGCGTCTCACGCGGACACCTCCCAGATCGCCGCCTGGGCCTGGTAGCGTCCCCCGCTGACCGCCATCGGATCTTGGGACAGGAGCCACGCCCAGAACGGCAACGTGACGTCCGGGAGCGGACGGTCCGAGATGTCTTGCCCGAGGTACGCATCTTGGTGCATCTTCGTTCGAATGTCTCCGGGGTCCACGCTCACGACCGCGACCCCTTGCTCCTCGAGCTCCGTCGCGAGGGTCTTCGAAATCAAGTCGAGCGCCGCCTTGCTCGCGCCGTACACGCCCCAGCCGGGGTAGCCGCCCACGGCCGCGTCGCTCGTGATGTTCACGACGAGCCCGTGGGCCTGCACGAGGAGGGGCAGGGCCTCCTGCACGAGAGCGAGGGGCGCGAGGACGTTGACGTCGAACACCCGCAGGAACGTGCGACGCTTCGCCTCGAGGAGATGCGGGAGCGGGGATTCCCCCAGATCCGAGGCGTTGTTGACGACGACGTCGAGGTGACCGAACTCGGTCGCGGCGCGCAGCAGGTGCGCGCGATGACGCGGGTCGCTCACGTCCCCGAGGATCGAGACGACGGGGGAGCCGTACGCCTTTAGCTCGTCGGCGGCGGATTGGAGCTCCGCCTCCGTCCTTGCGTCGATCACGAGCGCGTATCCTTGCTTCGCTAGGAACGCAGCGAGCACTCGGCCCAGACCGCGGCTCGCCCCGGTAATCAACGCCGTCTTCCTCTTGGTGTAGCGAGTAGCGGGCCCGCCCGCAGATCGTGTTGGCATCAAAGGCTCTCAAGGCCAGCCGGAATACATATACTCTAAGGTTTACAAATTAGATAAACCGCGAACGCGCCGGCGGATCCGCCTTCACCGCTTCCCGAGCTTTCGCAAGACCCCGCGCTCGCGTTCCTCGGACAGATGCTCGACGAGGACGCGCTCGACGTGGCTCGCGAACGGCTCGTACTCCGTCATCCAGTAGTGCTCCATCGCCGACCCCTTCGGGCCGTACTGGGGGCCGAACGGGTTCGCGAGGTCGCAGAGCCGGTGGAGGGTCTCATGGAACAGGGTGTCGTACGCCTCCTGGATCCCGTGGTCCGACGGGTCCCGCCCGTCCCACCAGAGGTCGAGGAGCGCGCTCGCGGTGCCCGTCCCGATGGCGGTGATGTCGAGGCAGTAGTCCGCGTGCGCGTTCCCCCGCTGGTTCTCCAGAAGCGTCCATGCGATCCGCGGGCCAGCAAGGGCGTGCATCCGCAGGCTCTCGGCGCTTCGACTCGTTCCGAAGACGACAATCGGGGGCACGACGTCCCGCGCCCGCACGACCTTCGGCCGGAATGCTGGGTCGTTCGCTTGAAGGACGTGGAGATACCGCTCGGAGGCCGCTCGCCCCAGGGGACTCGCGAACCGTTCCGGATCCGTCTCCGGGAGCGGATAGTCCCGCAGGTGGCGCGCCGCCAACGGCTCCGCCCGCGCGTACGTGGCGGCCATGACCTCCCTCGCCAACCGGACGACCTCGAACGCGAGGCGACGTCGAAACCGTGGCGGGACCTCCCGCGCGATCGCGCGGAGACGGAGGGCTATGGGCGGGGCACGAAGCCTCTCCCCGAGCTCCGCCTCTCCCGCCGGCGTGTACCATCGGGAATGGATCGGCCCCGCGATTCGCGGGTGCCCGTCCCAGTAGTACGTTTGCCGCGTCGTCCGCCGCGCCATGCAGGGCCGGCATCCAAGAAGAGGCTATCACCGTTTCGCTCAACGAACCCCGCCCCGGCCTCTAGCACCTGTGACATGCCCCACAAAGTGGGAGAGAGTTACCCTTAAACCGTCTCGCGCGAATGCGCCACAAGGGGACGGCTGTGGGTACGTCGCGGCTCATCGCGGGGGGACTCGCTCTCGTTCTTCTCCTGACCTTCCCTCCATTCGCCGCGGGTGTACACAACGGGGACACGAGCACCACGCTGATCAGTCAGCCCGGGGAGTTCCGCGGCCTCGCGGTCGACCGCGCGAGAGCGAGGCTGTACGCGACCGATGACACGTCGTTCGACGGGGTGAAGGTCGTTGGCTTGGTCGTAATCGACCTCAACACCCATGCGGAGGTCACGCGGCTCCCCTTCTACGGCCTCACGGGCGTTGCCCTTAGTCCAGGCGGGTCGCGGCTCGTCGTCGGCTCCCAGGACGGCTATCTTCGGGTGATCGACCCCGACACCCTCTCCGTGATCCAAGCCAAATTCTTCTACGGCGAATCCTTCACGGCGGCGTACATGTGGGACATGGCGTTCGACGGGGAGGATAGGGTCGTCATCAGCGAGGGGTCGTCCTTCGTCACCTGCGAAGGGAGGGTCATCGCGGTGAACTTGACCTCGATGACGAAAATCGCGGAGCTCAGCGAACCCCCGTGCGGAATCGAGCCTTTCTCGGGCGTGAGCGTCGTCTCCGGGATCGGTCGGCTGTACGTCCTCCAGGACCAGCAGGTGTCCGCATATTACGTGTCCAATTTCACGAAGATCTTCGGGTTGCATGATGCCGGCTTCACGACCCATGCCGAGATCACTCCGGACGGACGGAGGCTCGTCTTTTCCTCCGGGAGCGCCTACGATGCCTCCACCCTGGGCCTCCTCGCGGATGTCGGGCACAGCGGGGACATAGCCATCGACTACCTGGGCGTGCACGCGTACTTCGTACAGGGGCCGTTCATCGACGCCGTCCGCCTGACCGACTACTCACTTACCGCGCGGTTCGCATTCGTAAGTTACGAAGTGTTCGGCCCGATGACCGTCAAGGGGATCGCGATCGACAAGGACCGGTCCGTGGCATACGTGCTCGACCCGGAGGCGCAGAACGCGAACACCCTCCACTCAGTCCCACTGCTCCCCGCGTTCCTAGACCCGTATCCCGCGGACGGGTCAGTGGTCCCAACGGACTTCTTCGGGATCCGTGCGAGCGTGAGCGGGGGAATCGACTCAGCGAGCGTCAAGGTTTTTGTGGACCAAGCCCTCGTAGCCCATGGATACGACCCTGGATACGGTTTCATCGGGTACCTGCCATCGTCCCCGTGGCCTCAAGGGGTGCATCACGTCGCGGTCTGGGGAGCGATTTCGTCAGGCGGCAGCACTTGGCTAAACTGGTCCTTTACAATCGACTCGGTACCCCCTGAAATCGTCATCGAAGACCCTCCGCCGGCCTATCGGACGCCAGACGCGATTGTTCGGGGCCGGATTATCGACACCACCGCGGTGGAGGCGTCAGCGAACGAGATGCCTTTGGCCGTCGACCGCGCGACCGGGGAGTTTTCGGCGACGGCGAGGCTCGAGGAAGGCGCGAACGCGTTTTCCATCTACGCCCGAGACCAAGCGTACAACGAGAACCGGTCTTTCACCCTGCTCCTCTACGTCCCGACGACGACGCGATACGTGGATGCGGACGCGGCTTTCTCCCTCGAGTTTCCGTCGAACTGGTCCTTGCAGAAGGATGTCACCGTCCAGGACGTGAAGCTCGAGGCGGTAATGACGGGGTCGTTCGGGGTGAACCTGAACGTGATCTCCATCACCGGTATTCTAAACCCCTCGCAGGCGGGCATCAACGCGGAGGCCGAGCGGGCGTACGCGTCCGTATCCCAGCTCCCGGGTTTCTCCTCATTCGAAGAGCCCGCCCCGATCGAGATCCCAAGCCTAGTCGCGGCCACCTACTCCTATGCTTGGGACGCGACCGGCGGTCGAGTCTATCAGCGACAGGTCCTCGCTTCCGACCCCGTCGCCCGCCACGCGTGGATCCTCACCTTCACGGCAGGCGAAGAAGTGGCGTTCCGATACGATCTCATGTTCCTCTGGATGGCGGACTCCCTCCGTCCCGAGCGCGGCGTCCCGGCCCCAGCGTCCGTCCCCCTGGTCGTCATCGTGGGCGGCGCAATCGTCGCCCTGGCTGCGGTCCTCGGGGTCGGGCTCATCCTGTTGCGGCGGAATAGAACGAAGGCGTCCCCGCCGCCGGTCCAATGGCCACCTGTGGCCGGCGCACCTGAAGTGCCACCGCACAAAATCCGGGAACCTCCTCGGCCGCCGCCCGGGACCTAGCGGGCCGACCCCGCGATCATAACGGCCTGGAAGCGCGGGAGAGGCTTGGTGAACGCCGAGCTCCACATCATTTTCCAATCGTCGCGGTGATTCCGTAGAAGGCAGCGACGAGAAGGATGATGACAACGCTTGCCAGCCCGCTAACGAAGGAAACGCCCAAGGCCAATGCATAGAACAACGGGGCCACGTAGTACTGCCTTGTAATCGTGGTGGCCTGCTGGTCCGTTACATCGCTCCCGAGCAATCGGTGCCCGCTCGAAGAGTATCTCCAGAGGCCGTTCCACACGATGGACAGAATCAGGAATGTTCCGGAGTAGATTGCTGCCGCCGCCCCGGCGGAATCGGACAACATGTGATCCGCAACCAACCCGGTCGTAAACGGCGTCAGGACAACGAAAAGCAGGAGCAGACCGTTGAAGAACATCAGTCGACGATCGATTCGTCGGATGTAGTTGAACATGTTATGATGGTTCATCCACATGATGAGGACGGTGATGAAGCTCGTGACCAACGCGAAGAACGATGGCCACTCACCCAGGAGACCCTGAGGCAACGAAACGCCGCTGCCGATCGCGGGATCTCGGAGGTCCAGCACGAGCAACGTCATCGCAATGGCAAAGACGCCATCGCTGAATGCCTCCATTCGTACTGTTTCCCGTTCCTGAGGAGTCTCACCGCTCATGATGTGGAGGCGGATCACGCATCACCCGACTTGAACTTGATTCCTGTCTGAGAGTGGGGAGCCGAGCTCGATTCCCAAGAGACCCACCGGAAAGCGGAGCTCTCCGGGCGAACGCTGGCTACCCGCAGGTTTGATGGAGGGGCGTACATTGCGGGCGGGTGCGATGGAGTCCCCGGTGGGAAGCCTAGCCCTCCCGAAGACGCGGTTGGAGACCCTCGCCGACGGCGTCTTCGCGATCGTTATGACCCTCCTGACCATCGAGCTGTTCATCGGAGAGGTGCCGGGAGACGAGCTGTGGGCGACCCTCGCGAGGATTCTGCCGCGCATCGTCGTGTTCATCGCGAGCTTCATCGTGCTCGGGATTGGTTGGCTGGCCCACCACTACATCTTCGGCGTCATCGAGAGATCAAACTGGGGACTCCTATGGATCAACATCCTGTACCTCATGTGCGTTGCCCTCGTCCCGTTCGTCGCGGACATTCTCGGTCGCCACCCGCTAGAGCCTGCCGCCCTGTTCACGTACGGCCTCGTCATCTCGTGCGTGGGTCTGCTCGCATGGGCCCTCTGGGAATACGCGACCCGCGGCGACCGACTGGTCCGTCCGGGGAACATCGGCCCGGCCCTCCGGACGTTCATGTTCCGGCGGCTCGCCCCTGGGCCCTTCGTTGGCGTGTTTGCGATGGTGATGGCCTTCGTGCTGCCACAGGTCAGCCTGTTCATCTACATCGTGCTCCCGCCGTTCTACATCCTCCAATCCCGCATCGACGTGCACTTCGGCGGGCTGGCCCGGCCACGGGGATGACGAGCGGGACTACACTCGCCGCTCAAGCGGGATCAAGTCGCTCCGGTCGAACCCGATGGATTTGAAGTACGCGATCATGTCGCCCGAGTGCCACTCGACAAGCGTCCGGACAATCGTGATCCCCTTCTCCTTGAAGTGCTTCAGCAGGGCCTCCCCCAGCGCCTTCCCGACGCCGTGGCCCTGGAACGCGGGGTCGACGCCGACGGTCTTGATCCATCCCACCTCGCGGTCCTCCCCGAACTCCCACGGCCGGACGTCGCCGACGATGAACCCGGCGAACGCCCCATCGACCTCCGCGGCGAGACACGCATCAGCAGAGCCGTGCTTGAGCTGCTCCCGGATGTTCCGTCCCAGGGGGCTGGTCCGAGGGGACTTCGTGATCGTGCGTTCAATCTTCTCCGCGGCGGGGACATCCGCCTCCGAGAGGCGGCGGATTTTCACGCTCGCCATCGGCCTCACTCCACGCGGATGATCTTCACCCGCTTTCCGATCCAGTCGGGCGGGAGGTAGATCCGGCCGGAGTTCCCCGCGAGTTCTCCGCTCGGGAACGGTGGGCGGGCGAGGCGTCTAGGGAACGCGCGTGGGATCCCAGGACATGCGGAGGTCCTCGCTCATCGAGTCCAGGAACCGCATTTCCTCGCTGCGGATCTCGAAGTCGAAAACCGCGGCGTTCTCCCGGATGTGGTCCTCGCGGTCGGACTTCGGAATCTCGATGAGCCCGTGCTCGAGGCCCCACCGAATCAGGATCTGGGGCACGGTCTTCGCGTACTTCTTGGCGACTGCGACCAGCCGCTTGTCCCCGAGACGGCGACCCTGCGTCAGCGGACTATACGCTTCCACCGCGATGCCCCTCTTCGTGCAGTAGTCGATGAGTTCACGCTGGTGGAGGAACGGGCTGAGCTCGATCTGGTTCACGGAAGGTACGACGTTGGAAGACACGAGGAGCTCCTCGATGTGTTGAATCATGAAGTTGCTCACCCCGACGGAGCGGGCCTTTCCCTCCTTCAGCAGGTGCTCCATCGCCCGCCACGTTTCCTTCCGAGAGCCGGACACGGGCCAGTGGATCAGGTAGAGGTCCACGTGCGGGAGCCCGAGACGCTTCAGGCTCGCTTCGCACGCCCGGAGGGCGGCGTCGTATCCATGATCCGAGTTCCAGAGCTTCGTCGTGACGAAGATGTCGTCCCGCGGGAGCCCGCTCTCCCGCACCGCGCGCCCGACGCCCTCCTCGTTCCCATAGATCCTCGCGGTGTCGATCAGGCGGTATCCGGAGGCGAACGCCTCCGTCACCGCGCGCGTCGTGGGGCCGCCCGACGGAATCTGCCAGACCCCCAGGCCGAGGACCGGCATCTCGACGCCGTTGTTCAGCTTCACGCGGGAATCGATGGAGAGGGCCACGGAGTTCCGTCGAACCCTCCCGCGAGACTTGAACCTTTGGCGGGGCGCGTGGAGGCGATGTTGATCCCGCCACGGGAATGCCTGCTGGCGGACTGCGGACTACGCTCATTTCATCCAACGGGATTGAAGGCCCCGGACTTAGGCCGTTCGCTCTCCCCTCAAAGGCGCCTCAAGGAGCCTGAGCGGGGGCGCCTGGCCCAGCCCGCGCTACAGCTTCTGGATGTTGCCGTTGTCCTGGTCGAACGCGTTTTCCAGGTTCTTCAGTGTCATCTTCCTCGTCGTGGCGTCGTCCATGCCCGCGAGCCTGAAGTCCCCGGTCACAATGACCTTCGTCTTGTTCCCCACCGGGATGTACGTGTGCGTCTGCCGGGTGCCCTTCGCCGGGCCCTCCAACGCCTCGAACTCGAAGCCGAAGGGTGGGTCCATGATGAACTTCCAGACCTCCTTGTCCCAGCCGCCCTTGGGCCGCTTCGTGTTGACGTCGAGCACCAAGGTGTTGCCCTTCTGCTCCCGGACTCCCTTGATCTCGTACGCGTCGTGCTGGTGGCGGCCCGTCGTGTCGTTCAGGTACTTCCACACTTTTTCGATCGGCGCATCAAACACTCCATCATCTTTGACGAAGACCATCGTTGTCCCCCGTCTCGCAGAGCCGGGGATGATAGTTAACGGTTTCGCGTTGGCCGAGGCCGCATATTTATCGATTTGCATTCGGAACGTTCGCACCTCCCGAGAACCTCGCGCTGGGCGCTCACCGAGTGCGGTTGACCCAACGGGCCCAATGGAAGGGCTCCGAAGAGTCGCTTCTGCCCCACCGATGCTGCGAGGCGATCCGAGTTCGCGCCTCATCATATGTGAGAGAACGATCCGGAACCCACGATGCACTCCACCAATTCTTGTGGCGGAGCGGCAACGTTCATCCCAATCGCACGATTGCCGAGGGACGATGGCCTTCCTCCTCATCGACGACGCGACGGTATTCGATGGGACCGGAGTTCCGCCAAGGGACCGCACGTCCGTCCTCATCTCCGCCGGGACCATCCGCGCGGTCGGCCCCCGCGGTTCGTTCCGCGCTCCCCGGGACGCGGAGACCCTCTCCGCCCACGGTCGATTTCTGATGCCCGGGCTCGTGGATCTGCATACGCACATGATTACGCGGGACGCCTTCGCCTTCCTCCGGCGGTTCGGGCCTCCGATGCAGGCGAGCGATCCGGAGAGGTTCCTCCGATGGTTCCCCGCCTTCGGCGTCACAAGCGTGCGGGACATCGGAAACTACCGCGGCATTCTCAAGCTGCGGGACCGGGTCGCCTCGGGCGATCTCCTCGGCCCCACGATCCTCGCGGCGGGCGAACTCCTCGAAGGGGTTCGATCCGTGTGGCCCCTCAGCCGGACTTTCCACACCGCGGGGGGAGCGGCGGGGGAGGTCCGCCGCCAGAGTGAAATGGGGGTGGACTGGCTGAAACTCTACGTGAACGTCCCGCCCTCCCTGGCCCGCGCGGCGATCGGGGAGGCCCACGCCCGCGGGATTCCCGTGGCGGGCCACCTCAGCGCGACGAGCGCCCGCCAAGCCGCGTCGTACGGAATCGACAGCCTCGAACACGCGAGCACCCTTGTCGACGACGGGTTCCTCCCCCCGGAGTGGCGACGGCGGGTCCCCCGTGGGTCCGACATTCCCGCGGTGCGCGAACGATCGAGGTTCCGGTGGCTACACGCGGACTTCGACGGTCCCGCCGCGAGGGATCTCATCGCGAAGCTCCGTCAGCACCGTGTCGTCGTCTCGCCGACGATGGTCGTCCTCGAGAACATCTACGTGGGCCCCAACCGCGAGTTCGAGAAATACGGCGTGCGGGACATGCCCGCGCGGTGGCGGGCGACGTGGGAGGGCCGGCTGCGCACGTTCCTGGCGGACGGGAAGCCGCACTCCGCGAACCCCGCGGTGTGGAGCAAGATCCGAGAGTTCGTCAAGAGGCTTCGACGGGCGGGGGTCACCGTGATCCCGAGTACGGACGCGGCGGGCTGGAACCCGTACGCGTCACCCGGCGCGAGCCTCCACCGCGAGCTCGCACTCCTCCGCGAGTGCGGGTATTCGAACCGGGAGCTCCTCACGATGGCCACGTCCGGAGCCGCGAAGGCGCTTCGGCGGGAATGGGAGTTCGGCACCGTCTCCCCGGGGCAGAGGGCGGATCTCCTCCTGCTCCGCGGGAACCCACTTCGGGACCTCGGACACCTTCGCGAGATCGACACCGTGTTTCTCAGAGGAACGCCCCATGCCCCCGCGAACCTTCGCCCCTAGTTTGGATGGTTAGTGCGCTGGCTGAACGCGGGCGATTCGCTAACGAAGTCGGAACCTAGATACCAACGCCCCAGCGTCGGGCCGACCGATGCGCAGGAGTACCTACTATCTCTTCCTCCTCCCGGTGGCCCTCGCGTTCATGGCGCTCGTGCCCATGTACCCCGCGCAGGCGACGGACTACGCGACGTTCGGCAACCCTCGGACCACCTACCGAGCCGCGTTTCTCCCCGCGACCGAGATCGTCGCAGGCGGATTCGATTGGACAGTGGAGGTGAGCGGCTGTGCCCTCGACGCTGCACAGCGGACCCGTCTCCAAGCGAGCCCGGGTGTCATCGCTCTCTATATCGGTTCGACATTCAATCTTTGGCTCTTCCTCGTCTTGCTCCTTTCGAGGACGAGTTCGGAAGCTTTGAGGAAGGCCATCTTGATTGTCCTCGGTGCGGTGTTGATGGTGACAGCCGGGGGCTGGCTTCAGTTCTACACCCTAATCTTTCTGATGTGCCCTCCGGACCTCGCGATCCCT